>MGXK01000055.1:0-39500 GCA_001802375.1 Gammaproteobacteria bacterium RBG_16_51_14 | reverse complement strand
CTGGCCATGGCCATACGCGCGTTATCCACGACAATCATGGGCAGGTCGAGAGGCAGCGATCTTTCAACCAGCGCAGCATTGGCACCCTGGGATCGCGCCTGTTCGACAAAATCATGCCCATCATGAAACTCACCACGCAAGGCAATAAACAGCTCACCATCGTTGGTGTGACGGCTATCGGTACTGCATCCATGGAACAGTACATCTTCCCCCGAGAAGGTTGTAGCAAGCGTGTCAGCTGCCGCGGAAAGTCTCATGGTTATCACTGCATTTCCTCGGCCAGGCGCCGGACCAGTTCACGATCACTGAATGGATAGCGCCGACCTGCGATTTCCTGACAGGTTTCATGACCTTTACCGGCGACAACGACGATATCCTGCTGCTCCGCATTCCTGATCGTACGTTCTATGGCAATGGCCCGATCAGTTTCTATACGGACGCGTTTGCGATCAGTTATGCCCACCAGGATATCCTCAATGATGTCATCAGGGACTTCGCCCCTGGGGTTGTCATTCGTTAACACGATGTCATCTGCATAGTCTTCTGCAATCTTCCCCATGACCGGGCGTTTACCCCTGTCACGCTCGCCGCCACATCCGAAAATACAAACCAGCCGCCCCCGGCACACGGCTCGCAGTGAAGACAGGACCTGCTTCAACGCATCAGGGGTATGGGCATAGTCAACGATTAATAACGGGGCGGAATTACCACCAAAACACTCCATCCGGCCCGGAATACCTCCACATCTGGAAAGGCTCTCCAGCGCTGTGCTGAATGGCACATCAAGCACACACAATACCGACAGACTTGCCAGCAGATTGGCAATGGTAAACTGCGCAATCAGTTTCACCTCCAGCTGGCCCCTGCCCCACGGGCTTTCTATATCAATGATCGACTTGTGCTCACCGACAACATGGGGCACGCCATAAACAGTGGGTATTTGCATTGCCGGTTTTTGTCCGGATTCATTGCTGATGGAATAACCAACCTTGTTGCCGGCATTCGTACAAAACACCAGTTCCCTGCCATACACATCGTCCAGATTAATCACCGCATGCTGCAAAGCGTCAGTGACGAAGAGCAGGCGCTTTGCATCGGCATATCTGGACATGGTTATGTGATAATCGAGATGGTCGCGGCTCAAATTGGTGAAGACAGCGACATTAAACCTGACACCAGAGACCCTTCCCTGATCCAGGGCATGCGAGGAAACTTCCATGGCAACATAACCGATCTGCTGACTATGCCATTGCGAGAGCAGGCAGTGCAGGGTAACGGGATCAGGTGTGGTTGTACTTCCCGGTTTGAGCCTGCCGACAGTACCATAACCGAGTGTTCCCACCAGGCCACAGGCTTTCCCCGTTTCGCCCAGGGCCTGTGCGACAGAATAGGTAACTGATGTCTTGCCATTTGTGCCGGTTACGCCAATGACATTCATCTGCCGTGAGGGATCATCGTAGAAACGTGCGGCAATCACTCCGGCCTGCCGGCGCAGGTCCATGACCGGGATTACCGGTATGTTACCTGCAGGTGATACTTGTTTTTGATCAGCTTCGATGGCGATCGCAACGGCACCTGCTGCAATTGCATCGTTGATAAAGCTGCTGCCTTCGCTATGGCTGCCATGACATGCCAGAAACAGATCACCGGCCCTGACCTTGCGACTGTCAAGAGCGATACCGCCTACTGCCTGATCATGCCCGATTTCTGCCAGTCCATTTAATAAATGGCTTATGAAGACCTGGCGGGTAGATTGCGTAGCAGCCATGATCACTGCAACCCCTCCGTATGGTCAGGACTGACTGTGCTCGCCATCACCTGGGAAGAAAAGGCGGGAATATCATCAGGTGCGATATTGAGAAGACGGAGTGCCCCTGCCATCACTCTGGAAAAAACCGGTGCAGCAACCTGCCCGCCGAAATGCTCACTGCCACCCGGTTCATCAATGACAACCACCATCGCTATACGCGGGTCACTGGCAGGGGCCATACCGGCAAATAACGACAGGTACCGATCTTCGGAATATCCCCCGGCAGATGATTTATGTACGGTCCCGGTCTTTCCCGCCACGCGATACCCCCTGACCGCCGCGCGACCGCCAGTCCCATGGTCCTGAACCACAGTCTCCAGCATTTCACAAACCTGCCTCGCCACGGATGCTGATATCACCCGGACTCCAGCCGCCGGATCAGATAGCCTGGTGAATGAGACCGGGATCATTATTCCGCCTGCGGCAAGCACGGCATAGGCTTGCGCCAGTTGCAGTGGGGTCATGGAAAGACCATAACCAAATGCTATCGTTGCATGTTCGACTTCAGACCAGTTGTTATAACTGGTAAGACTGCCGGATGATTCGCCAGGAAATGCACTTCCTGAAGGTTGCCCGAATCCTACTTTGGAAAGTATTTCCCATAATGCCTTCGGTTCGAGTGAAAGTGCGATCTTGCTGGCGCCTACATTGCTCGATTTTTTAATAACCGTTGTAACATCAATAACACCGTAATCATGAATGTCCCGGATGGTATGGCCCCCGACCCTGAAATAACCAGGGCGAGTATCAATTGTCGTTGACGGCAGGTATTGTCCCGATTCAAGGGCGGCAGCAATGGTAAATGGTTTCAGTGTTGAACCCGGCTCGAAAACGTCTGTCACGGTCCGGTTACGATAGTATTCACCTTTCAGGTTGTTACGGTTATTCGGGTTATATGATGGTTGCCCGACCATGGCCATGACTTCACCTGTTTTCGTATCCAGCATCACCAGGGAACCACCACGTGCCTGATGGTACTGGACTGCTGCCTTCAATTCCCGGTAAGCAAGATACTGGACCCTTTGATCAATACTCAGGCTGAGTGCTTTCCCCGGTTCAGGTGCCCTGATGCTTTCAATATTTTCAACCACCCTGCCCAGGCGATCTTTTAAAACACGTTTTGCGCCAGGCACACCCTGCAACCATGCATCATAGGCAAGTTCAAGACCCTCCTGCCCGTTATCATCGACATTTGTAAAACCGATGATATGTGCAGTAACCTCCCCTGCCGGGTAATAACGCCGGTATTCGCGCTGCAGGTAAACACCGCTCAAATTCAAGGCATTCACCTGATTGGCAAGATCCGGATCGATATGTCGTTTGAGATAAACGAAATCACGTCCTATCCGATCC
Source organism: Gammaproteobacteria bacterium RBG_16_51_14 (assembly GCA_001802375.1). Taxonomy (GTDB): domain Bacteria; phylum Pseudomonadota; class Gammaproteobacteria; order Eutrophobiales; family Eutrophobiaceae; genus RBG-16-51-14. Next base: position 36,337 of record MGXK01000055.1, on the reverse strand, counting down.
TTGAGTGACTGGACAAGTTCTTTTTCACTGATCCCCAGAAGTTCTGCGAGTGACGCTAACTGCCCGGGATATTCAAGTACCTTGCGTGGCGTGGCCCAGACGGAATGTACCGGGGTGCTCATTGCAAGCGGTTCACCGTTACGATCGGTAATAACCCCGCGATGTGCCGGGATTGTCACAACACGCACTGATCTTGCATCACCATGGTTGCGAAGAAAATCATTGTTGAGCAACTGCAAGTCTGCAGCCCGCCAAAGCAAAACAGACATGGCCAGCGTGAACAGGGTGAGTAACAGCCACCATCGCACGGGATAATACGACTTTTGCGTGGACCCATTCACTTTGCAAGTAATACCATAGAGTTATCGTCAGGTGCCTTCATACCCAACCGGGTCCGGGCGAAAGACTCAATCCTGTCATCAGTGGCCCAGGTGCTCTGCTCAAGTTGCAAACGTCCCCATTCCTCATTCAGTTGATCCCTGACTTTTTCCAGTTCCTGGATTTCAGTAAATAATCTGCGGGTTTCGTGCCTGGCAATCACTACCTCAACTGCCGAAATGAGTACTGCACAATACAGACAGATACAGGCAAGCGCCTTCATGCCGAACACCGTTCTGCAATTCGCAGGACCGCACTGCGGGCGCGTGGGTTGCGTTCTACTTCATTCAGGGTTGGACGGATGGCCTTGCCAACCGATTTCAAACGAGGGCACATTAACTCCTGTGTGACAGGGACTTCAGGCGGGTATTGATTTCCGCGGGATTCATTGCGGATAAACCGCTTTACGATCCTGTCCTCAAGGGAATGAAAACTGATAACGACCAGCCGGCCTCCTGGTTTTAATATATTGATCACCTGTGGCAGGGCTTTTTCGAGTTCATCCAGTTCCCGATTAATAAAGATACGGATCGCCTGGAATGTCTTCGTTGCCGGATGCTTTTCTCCCTTTTTACCGATTGGACAAACTGATTTAACAAGATCGGCAAGCTGGACTGTGCTGTAGATCGGATTATGCACACGTTCCCGGACAATTTTCCCGGCAATCCGTCGCGCATATCGTTCCTCTCCATACCGAAACAGGACATCGGCTATGTCGTCTTCCCTGGCGCAATTCAGCCAGTCAGCAGCAGTCAGATCCTCATTGCCGGTGTTCATGCGCATATCCAGAACGCCGTCCCGCTGGAAACTGAAGCCGCGGCCTGGATTATCAAATTGAGGAGATGAAACACCCAGATCGAACAACACGCCGTCTATCTTTGTCCCCATCTCATTTTCTGCCAGTAAATGATCGAGTTCCGAGAATGTCCCCTGTACAAGCTGGAATCGGGGGTCGCTGACCAGATGTGACCCGGCCGACCGGATCGCATCCGGATCCTTATCAATCGCCAGAAGACGACCCTGTTCGCCAAGATACTGCAGGATTGCTTCACTGTGGCCTCCACGACCAAACGTACAGTCAATATAGGAACCAGCCGGCTGCAGGTTCAGACCATTCAGAACCTCATTCAACAGAACTGGTATATGTCCACACCCCACATTACTCATTCCCAGGACGTAACGTGCCCGGTTTATAACGATAATGATCTGAGGGAGTCCGGAGGTTCACCATTCCCGTCACCAAGCTGTTGCAGCCATTGGTCCCGCTGGGTATTCCAGCCATCCTCATCCCACAGTTCAACCTTGTTACCCTGTCCCAGTAACACGGCCTGGTGAGTGATGCCTGCATATTCCCGCAATTCCCTGGGGAGCAGGATCCGTCCCTGATTATCCAGCTGACAATCTGAAGCATAACCACGCATCATTTGCTTGGTTCGCCGGCTTTGCATGTCAAAATCGGAGAGTGCTGCCAGTTTTGTTTCAATAATTTCCCATTCCGGCAATGGGTATAACCATAGTGAACGATCCAGCGGGTTGAGAGTTATAACAAGGCTATCGCTCACTTGACCTGACAACAGGGTTCGATACCGGCTTGGAACCGCCAATCGACCCTTGCTATCGACGCTGACTGAACTGAATCCCCGAAACACTGGTAATCCCCTGTTTGATTAGTAATTCCCACAATTACCCACTATTCCCCACCGTATGAACTATAGGGATTACGGGAGTTGCATGTCAAGGATTGTTTGTGTTTTTTTGTTGGAATTCTGTCTTATTTAACAGACACTTATGTGAGAAAACAGGAATGGAAACTTAGTTTCTTTTCGATATGAATATAAATAACCTATTTATTTCACTATGTTGAATAATGTTATTAATGTTTTACTATAAGTTAATGCCAATCCATCTCGGTAAATCAGGAAGTGAAGTAAAGAGATGGGAGTCGACCTGTAAGCCGGGTTCTGTCTTGGACAATCATTCATCTTGGATGTATGTCACCATACACCTCCAGCGACCTACCCGGGAACCATGCGGGCCACATGCTAGTCCCCCTATTCGGTCTTGCTCCGGGTGGGGTTTACCCTGCCACTGATATTACTACCAGCGCGGTGCGCTCTTACCGCACCTTTTCACCCTTGCCAAATTGGCGGTTTGTTTTCTGCGGCACTTTCCGTAGGCTCACGCCTCCCAGATGTTATCTGGCACCCTGCCCTGTGGAGCCCGGACTTTCCTCCCCGTGCGGGGCGATTGTCTGGTCGACTCCCACAATGATAGTGTCATGTATAAATCTGACATATTCAAGGACGGGATTATCTGTTGCCTATTTTACTGCGCCAAAACCCCGTAAATTAAGTGCAGGGAGATTCAACGCTCATCCTTATATTCAACGGCCTGCTTGTAGATTGCGTTCCTTTTCTGGCCGGTTATCTTCGCTGTGAGATTGACCGCAACCTTAAGCGATACCTCTGTCAGCAGTATTTTCAAAATACGCTGAATATCATTGTGTTGATTGCCTCCGGTTTCGCCCTGTATCAGGACGACAAATTCACCCTTCAGGCAGGTCTGTTTGCTATTAATCCAGGTCGCCAGGCTGCCAAGCCTGTCCCGATGTATCGTTTCATGAACCTTTGTCAGTTCCCTTGCAACGGTCACCATCCGGTTTGCATCAAAAACAAACAGCGCATCCTCGATGAATCCGGAAATACGGTGTGTTGCTTCAAAGAAGATCAAGGTTCGTGTTTCCGAAGCGAGTTCGGATAGCCGCTTGCGGCGGGCCGCAGACCTGGAAGGCAGATAACCTTCAAAGACGAATCGATCCGTTGCCAGACCGGATGCGGATAGCGCCGCAATCAGGGCGCAAGGTCCTGGTATGGGGACAACCTTGATCCCTGCTGTATGTGCTGCTGCGACAAGTTGATAGCCGGGATCATTGATCAATGGTGTACCGGCATCGGAGATCAGAGCGATACACAGCCCCTTCTGCAGATGATTAATCAGTCCCCCGACCAGCCTTCGCTCATTATGATCGTGGTATGCAATCACTTTCGTGTTGATCCCCAGCCTGCAAAGCATAACCCCGCTATGCCGCGTATCCTCTGCCGCAATGAGATCGACCGATGCCAGGACGTCCTTCGCCCGCTGACTGATATCTTCCAGATTACCAATCGGGGTTGCCACTATAAAAAGCGTGCCCGGGATACCGCTCACAGCGAACCTCTCCTGGAATAAGCAGTCGTAATCATCGTAGTAATGTTACACAATATGGATATGCGCCTGTTGTTATTTTTTATATTGTTAATCACTGCCCTGGCCGGATGCGGTCCGTCCACCAGGCCATCTCCGGTGCCGGAACCGAAAGCCGACCCCGAATCCAGGGCACGCCAGTTCCAGCAGTCCGGCAGCCATATTGAAGCCGCCAGGGAATACCTGCACCTTGCGGATGTGGACAAACAGCATGGCACACAATACAGGTTGAAAGCGGCCAGCGCCTATATTGAGGGCAGGGATTTCGAGGAGGCCAGAAAGGTCCTCGATTTGACCAAACCAGAACAGGGTGAGGCAATCCATGTTTTACAAAAAACAATCCTTCTTGCCAGACTTGCCCTTGAACTGGGACAGCCAGAAGACGCATTACAATTAACTGCCATCTCCCTTCCGCCGGATATTCCACGGCCATTACTGGCTACCTTCCATGAAATGCGTGCCCGCGCCTGGTTTGATAATTCCGGATTCCTGGAGGCGGCCAGGGAAAGACTGGTATTGTCAGCCTACCTTGATACACCGGAAGAAACACAGGACAATTATGCACAAATCTGGCAATCGATCTCCCGCCTGGACCTGACCGTACTGGAGAGCACGCGCACCTCGTCTGACACCATTGCGAGCTGGATGGAACTTGCCATTCTTTACAAAACCATGCTTCATAATTCAAGGAATTTCAAAAATGCTGCCGAGGCATGGATCCAGAGATATCCCGAACACCCTGCCTGTACGTATATCGTTCCTTCTTTAATTGCTGAAAGCGAACAGCTCGACCTGCAACCGGGACAAATTGCCCTGCTGCTTCCTTTCCATGGCCAGTATCAGCAGGCAGCAGAGGCTATTCGTGACGGTTTTCTTGCCGCCTGGTTTGCCTCTGGCGACAATAAACCGGTTGTTATTTTTTATCATGCGGATGTAACCAGTATAAATGATATCTATCAACAGGCGGTCGCTGATGGGGCACAGTTCATTGTAGGCCCGCTTGAGAAGGAGGCCATTGCTGCGTTAGTCGAGCAAGGCCAAGTGTCAGTCACCACCCTGGCCCTGAATGAATATAAAAGTGATGCCAACATCAACACGGATACAAACCCGGAACCGGGCATTCCCCGTCTTTTTCAATTCAGTCTGTCACCCGAAGACGAGGCGATTGAGGTTGCTGAACGGGCACGATTCGATGGTCATACACTCGCCCTTGCGGTAACACCGGAAACTGCATTGGGAAACCGCATCTATGAGGCATTTCAATCACGCTGGGAACAACTGGGGGGTAAAATCCTGGAGCATGTCACATTTAATAGCGAGGACCAGGATTTTGCAGCACCTGTCAAGACCCTGCTTAATATTGACAACAGTGAACAACGGGCCCAACAGTTAATCACCAGACTCGGCAGGAAATTACGGACTGAGAGCCGCCGCCGGCAGGATGCAGATTTTGTTTTCATTGTTGCAGCGCCGGTTGCCGCACGGCAATTGATGCCACAGATACGCTACTATCGGGCAGAAAACCTGCCGGTATATTCAACCTCATACGTTTTTTCAGGCATCGTCGATATAACAAAAGACAGTGATATAAACGGCATCAATTTTGCTGATATTCCCTGGATCCTGGACCTCAGTCATGAGGTCTCATTGATACAGCAGTCCCTGAACAGGAACTGGTCACAGGAAACATCAGGCTATAGACGATTATATGCACTTGGTATTGATTCCTTCCGGTTAATACCCCGGCTTGGTATGTTATCCCTGCAAAAAGAAAGCCGTTTTGAGGGTGAAACAGGGCAACTCAGCATGCTCGGCGATGGACGTATCCAGAGAAAATTGAGGTGGGCGAGATTCATAGATGGCCGCCCCGTCCTGCAGGATGAAACCAGCACACCGCCAGTTGAACATTAATGGCACCCCGGTCTGTGACGACACTGGCGACAGGCAAGTTTGCAGAAGACCTGGCCTTTAACTATCTCCTGCAACTGGGGCTAAGGCCACTGGCCCGGAATTACCGCAGTCATCGTGGTGAAATTGACATCATAATGCAGCACGAAAAAACCATTGTCTTTATTGAAGTACGCTACAGAAAAAATGATCATTACATGTCGCCGCTGGAAACAATAAGTTCGCGAAAATGCAAGCGTATTATCGAAACAAGCCGGTATTACCTTCAGTCCAACCGGAATGCCACAAAAAATCCCTGCCGGTTTGATGTAATTACTATTTCCGGAGATCAGGCTGAACCGGATATCATGTGGATAAAAAACGCATTTCAGGCATAATTGATCAGTCAACAATCCTGTTTTTAATACAGCATGATGGACGCAATACAACGAGTCAGAGACAACTTCCTTGAAAGTATCCGGGTTAAAACGGAGGCTGTTGATCTTCTTGCCCAGCCTATTGCGCGGTCTGCAAAAATGATGGCAGACTGCCTCCTGGACGAGCACAAGATATTAAGTTGCGGGAATGGCGGTTCGGCAGCAGATGCGCAGCATTTCTCGGCAGAAATGCTGAACCGCTTCGAGATGGAGCGTCCCGGCCTACCGGCGATTGCCTTGACTACAGATTCCTCGGCACTGACGTCAATCGCCAATGATTATCAGTTTGCAGAAATATACTCCAAGCAAATCCGGGCACTGGGACAGCCGGGAGACATCCTGCTTGCCATCAGTACCAGTGGTGATTCACACAATATCGTGCATGCTGTCGATGCAGCCCATGACCGCGATATGAGCATTATTGCCCTCACCGGGCGTGAAGGTGGTCAGGTGGCAGATCTGATGCGTGATACCGATATTGAACTGCGCGTCCCAAGCTGGTCAACAGCCAGGATTCAGGAAGTACATATAATGATCATTCATTCCCTTTGTGACCTGATCGACAGACAATTACTAGGACTGGAGACTTAGAATACTTATGAAACAAAATTATCTACGGTTTGGATTTTTGTTAATGCTGGTGCCTCTTCTGTACGCCTGTGCAGCTGCTTTGGTAACAGGCGGGGCAACAGGCGCGGCCGTTGCCTATGACCGCAGGACAACCGGTACTGTTATTGAGGATGAGAGTATCGAACTCAGGGCGGTCAAGGCCTTATATGCTGACAAGGAGCTGAACGAGCAGACACATCTCAATGTGACCAGCTATAACACAATTGTCCTGGTCAGCGGTGAGGCACCGGATGAAGAACTTCGCAACAGGGCAATCGAAATTATCCGTAACCTCCCGAAGGTTACTCATGTTCATAACGAAATCAAGATCGCCGCACCGAGTTCCATGGTGTCACGGAGCAGTGATACGCTGATTACCACAAAGGTAAAAACGAAGGTAATGACGCTGAAGAATTTTGACGGGACACGGGTAAAGGTTGTGACGGAAAACGGGGTGGTTTATCTGATGGGACTGCTGACCCGCGAGGAATCGGACATAGCAACTGATGCAGCCCGCCAGGTCGGTGGTGTTCAGAAGGTGGTGAAATTGTTCGAATATGTGAAATGAGATGTACCATGCCAGGACATTCGTATCCGGCCCGATCATCTTTTTGCTGCCCCTCTGGCAATGGCATCATCCATATCATCCAGATTGAGTATCCGCTTTGGCGCCGGCAACAGTCCCTTTAATTCCCTGATGCCTGATGGAAGACGTAACCGGCACGCTCCGTACTGAACCATCAGATTCCACGCTAAGGTCCAGCCGATCACCGGCGTGCAGCTTCAGTTTGTTGCGTACAGGCTTGGGAATGGTTACCTGACCTTTACTCGTAATCGTCGTCGTCATAATCCTTTCCCGATGGTTTTTTTAGAAGTTATCACTGCTGTCCCGTTAACAGCCAAGAAAACAGGCCTGATTCAACCATGATTTGGTACAATATGTTTTGCATAACTAATTGAATCAAATAGGGGAATCAGGCCATGGCACATGGTAATACGATCTTCTTGCAAATACTAAAATTGGTGCCGGGACATGAATTCGAGACCCTGGCAAATCAGCACCATCATGGTCGTTCGTTCCGTACCGCCACCCGATGGTCGCAATTCGTGACACTCGCTATGGCACAACTGTCAGGTCGAAGCAGCCTGCGTGACATGGTAGAAAACTTGTCCGCCCAGGCGCATCGACTTTATCATTTAGGCAGTGCCAAACTCTCGCGCTCGAATCTGTCTCGCATCAACGAAGATAAACCTTATACGTTATAGGAAGCCTTGTTTGGAAAACTATTGCGCCGTTGTCAGGGCATAATACCTGGCCACAATTTTCGTTTCAATCATCCGTTATATTCACTGGATGCGTCTGCCATTGACTTGTGCCTGTCTGTCTTTCCATGGGCTGACTTCCGTTCAACCAAAGGTGCCATCAAACTTCATGCGGGTTTGAATCATAAGGCTTATCTGCTTGAGTTGGTTACTGTGACGACGGGTAAAATATCGGATATTGAAGTGGGCCGTACATTGGAATTCCCGCAAGGCAGTATGGTCGCCATTGACCGTGGCTATAACGACTATGCCTGGTTTAACCAATTGACTGAGAAAGGAATATTCTTTGTCACCCGTCAGAAGTCCAATGCCGATTATAGTGTCATTGAACGCCGGGAGGTCACCAGGAAGCAGGGCCTGAGTAGCGATCAAACCATTGAATTCGCTGGTATTCAGACGGTAAAAAAATGCCCTGTTCCACTGCGTCGTATCGGATATCGCGATCCCGAGACCAGTAAGCACTATGTTTTTTTGACCAACAATTTCAAACTGGCAGCCAAGACCATTGCCGATATATGCAAGGCCCGTTGGCAGGTGGAATTATTCTTCAAATGGATTAAACAAAATTTGAAAATCAAGTCCTTCATCGGCACAAGCAAGAATGCAGTGATGACACAAATCTGGATCGCCTTGTGTGTTTATCTCCTGCTGGCCTTTATCAAATTCCAGTCAAAACTGAACAAAAGCATGCAGCAGATATTACGTTTATTACAACTCAATCTGTTTGCAAAAAGAGATTTGTTAGCTTTATTACGGGGCGGCCCACCTCACAACAAACAACTCTCTATATAATCAGTTGGCTTTGTTGTGAAAGTTAACGGGACAGCAGTGAGAAGTTATACATATCATGATTGACGTCAAACAGCTCATTCGCAGCCGATCCGTTTGCCGCCAGGCCATGCGGATTGGGCAGGATGTATTTTGAGAAAAGACGTACCAGGAAATGGTGATATCCGCATTATTACCTCAATCATGAATAATCAATTGTATATAAAAATGGAAAATTCCAGTCCAATGATAAAAAATCAACCGGTATAAAGACTAAAGTATAGTTATATAAAGCTTGATATATATCATTTAACATTCTAAGTAATCACCATGAATTCATTCGATGTCAGATTTAATTGGTGTATTCTTTTCCTGCTGTCCTCATTTGTTTACTGCCTTGCGGCAGAACAGCACAGCGATGCTGATCCTTCACCTGACACCGGAATGATCCAGACGGATACTCCTGTAATGCCTCCCCGCCCCATCGAAGTCGAAACACAACTTCGAGCTGCACTCGCGGCAAGGGGAACCGCTTACCTTCCGAGAACAAAACACCTGCTGGAAAATGGCCAACCTGTGTTTATCAACAGGTTAATCCTTGAGGACTCACCATATCTGCTTCAGCATGCGCATAACCCGGTTGACTGGTATGCGTGGGGACCGGAGGCCTTCAAAAAAGCAAGGGACGAAGACAAGCCCATATTCCTCTCCATTGGTTACTCCACATGCCACTGGTGTCATGTCATGGAACATGAAAGTTTTGACAATGCAGATATAGCACGCTTGATGAATGAAAATTTTGTATCCATAAAGGTGGATCGTGAACTTCTTCCCGATGTCGATGCGATCTACATGACCGCAGTCATGCTGACATCAGGTCATGGCGGCTGGCCGATGAGCAGTTTCCTCACCCAGGAGGGCAACCCGTTTTTCAGCGGCACCTATTATCCGCCCGAACAATTCAAGGACATCCTGCAGCGTGTCAACGAGGCCTGGGAAACCCGGAGAGAGCTTATTCAGGATCAGTCAGAACAGATAATGACCGGGGTCAGACGCGCCATGGCATCACGACGTGATGCCCAACGTATTGATCTCACGGTTATAAATCAGGCTGTGACCCATATTCTCGCGCACTATGACCGGCGGGAAGGCGGCTTTGGCCAGGCACCCAAATTCCCCAATGAACCGTATCTTTTCCTTCTTCTTGAAGCGGTGCAGCGCAACGGTGACATGTCAACACTTACCGCCATCGAACACAGCCTGAATGCGATGGCCCGGGGGGGGATTTACGATCAGATCGGAGGAGGCTTTCATCGCTATTCGACCGACAATCGCTGGCTTGTCCCCCACTTTGAGAAAATGCTTTATAACCAGGCCAACCTGGTACGCATTTATCTCAGGGCATACCAAATCACCGGCAAACCGGAATATGCACGCATAGCCCGTGAGACCCTGGATTATATCCTCCGGGAGATGACTTCCCCTGAAGGCGGTTTTTATTCTGCAACCGATGCCGACAGCGAGGGTGGGGAGGGTAACTTTTTCCTCTGGGACATTAACCAGATTGAAAATGCACTGCCCCCGGCGGAAGCAGAACTTGCCATTGGGGTCTTTAACATAACGCCACAAGGTAATTTTGAAGGCAGGAATATCCTTTACCTGCCCGTCGCTCTGCAAGACTATGCCAGCAGGGAAAACCTGCCTTTACCGGAATTATCAGTATCTCTCGAACGTCTCAAGGCAAAGTTACGGTTGGCCAGAAACAAACGCCCTGCCCCGCTACGTGATGACAAAATTATAACCGCGTGGAATGGCATGATGATCAGCGCCTTTGCCGATGCTGCAATGATATTCCAGGAACCACGTTATCTGGATACCGCTGTCAATGCAGCAAATTACATCCTGACAAAAAACCGGGATGATTCAGGCCGGTACTGGCGCGCCAGCCTTGGAGATCATACCTCGATCGAGGCCAGGCAGGAGGATTATGCCTGTTTTGCTGAGGCGCTAGTTTCACTCTACGACAGGACCAATCATTTATCCTGGCTTGCGCAGGCCGAAAAGGTAACCCTGCATATGATTGATCTGTTCTGGGACACAGAGGCAGGCGGTTTTTTCATGAACGCTGGTTTAACTGAATCACTATTGCCGGCACGGCCAAAGGAGGCCAGTGACTCGGCAAGCCCTTCAGGGAATTCAGTTGCCTTGCGTGTCCTGACAAAACTGGCCAGACGCACCGGCAAGGAGATTTATCTTGACCATGCAGAGGCTACCCTGGCGGCATTCTCAAGTGAGATAAAACAGCATCCGCATGCCCATTCCTATCTGCTGACCGGCACTGCTGAATTACTCTATGGTGAACAGAATACATTGCAATACGGCAGCAGGGGCAATGTCGTTGCAGAGGTGACCGTCAAGCCGGATGGACATGCGCAAACCCTCCTGACAGTAACCGTCAGAATCGCCCCGGGATGGCATATCAATGCACATCAACCGCTGGATCGTTATCTGAAAGCAACCGGGCTTCGGATGAACAGTGATCAATCCGGATGGCATTTATATGACGTCGAATATCCATCACCACTCATTAAGAAACTTGGTTTCCAGCAGGATGAACTTGCGCTTTATGAAAACAATATTGAAATACGTGCCAGGATTGGTAAACCGGGTGTTGCCGACTCAAACCAGTTGAAAGTTCCTCCTCCTGTCCATCTTGATATCCAGGCCTGTAATGATGAGCTATGCCTGCCGCCTGAAAGTCTGGTTTTAAGCCTCTTCCCCGTGCAGTTTTCCCGGGATATGGAGGGCGATGATTAGGTTTTTTCAAATTGCCCGGTAACGTCGAATGAATGCCATCCTGCTGTGTTTTCTAATCGTAAAACCGGAACCGCCTGCAGTAAAAACCCGGGCCTCTTGCATCAAAACCGGGGGAGACGCATCCGGACCAGCGTGCAGCCGCTTTTTATTTGATCACCCTGAGCCTGGGTTTTGATGATTTTGCCTTTCCGGATCCAGGGGGTGATTCCTCGGGGAAGATCATCCCTTGCCCGTTTTCCCTGGCATAAACAGCGAGGATGGCGTTGACGGGAATTCGTATCGCAAAGGGTTTACAATCAAACCGGGCATTGAACAGGATCCATTCATTGCCAAGTTCCAGATCCCTGGTTGCACCGGGCGCGATATTCAGGACGATCTTGCCGTCCTCAATCCTTTTTTCCGGGACGTGTACTCCCTCGATGGCAGCATTGACGAGAAGATGCGGGGTCATATTATTATCCGTTATCCACTCATAGAGGGCACGGACCAGGTAAGGCCGATTTGAACTTATCGTATGCATCAGATGAACTCAGAAAGAGGAAACCAGGACCACCTGTCAGGTTACATTGAATTCACGTTCCGCCTCAGAAAGGCTGGATCGAAATGTCTCCTTCTCGAACAGTCGTTCTGCGTATTGTTGTAACGCCCGGGCTGACGACGGCAGCTTCAAACCATAGTATGCTAGTCGCCATAACAGGGGGGCCATACAACAATCAACCAGGGTATAATCATCCGACATGAAATAGGGCTTCTGGGTAAAAGCGGGAGCGATCGCCGTTAAATTATCCCGCAGCGTTTTTTTGGCATTTGCTGCCGCTATCTCATTACTACTGTGAAGCTCCTCGATAACAGAATACAGATCACGCATGACACGATAGCGCAACTGCTTGTTGCTTGCCCTGGACACCGGATCAACCGGCATTAAAGGTGGATGTGGAAAGCGTTCGTCGAGATATTCCATGATGATCTGGGCATCATAAAGCACAAGCTCACGGTCGATTAAAGTCAATATTGAGTTATATGGATTGAGATCGTTCAGTTCCTCAGGACGTTCATCATCAACATAATTGATCTCGACATTGATGTCCTTCTCAGCCAGCACAATACGGACACTATGCCCTAGCGGACTGGTTGTATCCGAATATAGAACCATGGCGGAACGCCTGTTGGCTACACTAGCCATTGTTTTCCCCTGTGAACAGATTAAGTGGTGCGGATTATACTACAATTCGAATTCTGAATTTAATGAATGTCTTTCCAGTATTCTCGTTTCATCAGATAAACCACACCCAAAAGGAAAAACAGGAATGTTATTACATAGATTCCTATTTGTTGGCGTTTCAGCCTGACAGGCTCTCCCAGATAGACCATGAAATTGACAAGATCACGTACCGTTTGTTCATATTCTTTTTGATTTTGTGTGCCTGGTGCCACCAGCTCCAGGTGATCGATTACGTTTACTGCTTTGCCATTTGTATCGGTAGCTGTCTTGTATACTGCGCGCTGTGCTCCCTGCAATTCCATTAAGGCATGCGGCATTCCGACATCCTTGAAAGCCAGATTATTGACCCCCATTGGCCGCGCCGGATCCAGGTAGAACGTCATGAAATAGGTGGTGAGCCAGTCGGCGCCACGATAGCGGGCTGTTACCGACAAGTCCGGTGGGGCCACACCACCAAACATCTGTTTGGCATCTTCGTCGCTCATGGCGATGGTCATGAGATCACTCGTCTTGTCCGTACCGAACATGAAATTCGCTTTAAGGATTTCGTCACTGAGACCCAGATCTGCACCCATCCTGTTATAACGCATGAATTTGGCAGAATGACACCCCATGCAATAATTGACAAAAGTACGTGCGCCCTGTTGCAGAGACTTGGTGTCAGAAACATCAACATCTGCACGATAGCTATGAAGATTCCCACCAGCGGCGAAAAGCGCCAACGGCAGGGCATAAAGAATAACACACAGCATGAGACGCATATTCATGATTACGGGATCCTATCTGGGACCGGTTTGTCGTTATCAGTACTGGTATAAAACGGCATCAAAAAGAAAAAGCCGAAATAGATCAGTGTAAAAAATCGTGCCATCCAGACAAAAACCGGTGTGGCCAACTGTGTTCCCAGCCAACTCAGTGATACAAAGCTGATTGTAAAGGCAATAAGCGCGGTACGGTATTTCCAGCCGCGATATCGAATGGACTTGACCGGACTTCGATCCAACCAGGGTAAAAAGATGAATATAACGGATGCAAGCCCCATCGCGCAAACCCCGATAAATTTATCCGGGATTGCCCGCAGAATGGCATAGTATGCAGTGAAGTACCAGTTAGGGACGATATGTTCCGGAGTGCTCAGCGGGTTGGCCGGGGCGAAATTGATACCTTCAAGGAAATAGCCATACATATCCGGTGCAAAGAATATAACAGCCGAAAAGATAATTAGAAAAACAACAAATCCCACCAGATCCTTGACTGAGTAGTAGGGGTGGAATGGAATTCCATCCAAGGGAATACCATTGGCATCCTTGTTGGCCTTGATTTCAATACCATCCGGATTGTTTGATCCTACCTCGTGCAGGGCGATCAGATGCACAAAGACCAGTCCCAGTAAAAGCAATGGCAACGCGCAAGCATGCAAGGCATAGAAACGGGTCAGGGTTACGCCCGATACTACATAGTCACCTCGGAGCCAGAGTGCCAGGTCCTCGCCGAAGACGGGGATGGCGCCGAACATGGAGATGACAACCTGTAACGCCCAGTATGACATCTGTCCCCAGGGCAGCATATAACCCGTGATGCCTATTCCCATCATAGTAAAATATGTCAGCATGCCAACGATCCACACCAGCTCACGTGGCTTTTTATATGAACCATAGAGCATGCCTCGATACATATGCAGATAGATAATAATAAAAAAGGCTGATCCGCCTACCGCATGGATATATCGAAGCAGCCAGCCCCATTCCACATCGCGCATGATGAACTCAACCGAGGCAAACGCCTCGGCCGCTGTTGGGATGTAAACCATCGACAACCAGATGCCGGTGAGAAGCATGATGGCCATTATCAATAAAGCCAGTGAACCGGTGTAATACCAGGTATTAAAATTCTTTGGCGCATAATATCTGGCCAGATGATAATTCCAGGTTTTTGTCAGTGGATACCGGGCATCGATCCAGTCAAGAAGACCACCCAATAACTTGGTTACGCTATTCATGAGACTGCTCCTGTATCATCGCCAATGAGGATGCGGGTATCACTCAGATATTGATGGGGCGGTACAATCAGATTGGACGGAGCCGGGTTACGCTTGAAGACGCGCCCGGCCAGATCGAAAAACGAGCCGTGACAGGGGCAGAAAAAACCACCTTTCCAGTCACTACCCAGGTTATGGGGTTCATCTGCAGTCACATAGGCGGGAACACAGCCAAGATGGGTACACACAGCAATAACCACCAGATACTCTGATTTGACTGACCGGTATTCATTCCTGGCATAGAGAGGCTGTTGCTCTTCTTCTGATTTTGGATCACTCACTATGGAATCCATGGCTGCCAGGTCTTCCAATACCTTCTTGTCCCGGCGCAGGATCCATATTGGTTTCCCCCGCCACTGGACAACTTTTCTTTGCCCGGGTTGCAGATCACTGACATCTACTTCGACCGGCGCGCCGAATGCCTTGGTCTTGGCGCTCGGGTTCAAAGCGGCGACAAACGGAACGGCGGCGACAACTGCACCGGCGCCTCCAACTACGGTTGCGGCAGCGGTGAGGAAACGACGACGATTTCTGTCAATTCCATTGTTATTCATTATTATTCCCCAGACAGCACAGCGGCTGTATTACAGATCAACGTATCGGCAGTGCGACATGATAAGTTAAACTTAACTTTACCAACAATTGTGACCTCACTTCAACTGGCATATGAAAGAAATCCGGATAATTTTTTAATGCAGATCAGGGAAACAGTAAAATTTTTCATCCAATACGTCCTGTTGGGACTGGCAGTAGCCTGCCTGTTTCTCTTGCTGCGTCAACAGCTTATCCCTGCTGGATCGGAAAATTTACAACCCGGACAGACCATACGTTCATTGCCTGGCAGTGGAGAATCCGGACCACACCAGGGGGTGATCTCCTACCAGGCTGCAGTGGCACTGACTGCACCTGCTGTTGTTAACGTTTATGCCGGCAGGGTGTATGGGCAAGCAAGCCATCCCTTGTTGCAGGATCCGGTGTTCCGGCGGTTTTTTGGTGACGCTGCACCGGAACCGGAGCAAAGACGTAGCAACAACCTGGGTTCTGGCGTGATTATGAACAGGGATGGATACATACTGACGAATGCCCATGTGATAAAGGATGCGGATATTATACAGGTTACCCTGCGTGACGGACGTCAGATCGATGCTCGTGTTGTCGGTACTGACCCGGATACTGACCTGGCAGTGCTGCACATCACCATGGATGGCCTGCCTGGCATACCGATCGGCGATTCATCACGGATCAGGATCGGTGATGTTGTGCTTGCGATCGGGAATCCGTACGATTTTGGCCAGACAGTCACCCAGGGGATTATCAGTGCAACCGGACGCAAGCGGCTCGGCATAACCACCTTCGAGGACTTTATCCAGACTGACGCCGATATCAATCCCGGTAATTCAGGTGGAGCCCTGATCACAGCCGATGGCAGACTGATAGGAATCAATACTGCGATCATTTCAAACAGTGGCGGTTCACAGGGAATCGGTTTTGCAACACCAATCAACCAGGCTGCCGATATAATGCAACAGATCATCAAAAATGGCCGCATCGTCCGGGGTTGGTTGGGTATTGAGGCACAACTTCTGTCACCTGATATCATCGAGGCAACCGGTCTGGTTCATGGGGGCATACAGGTGGCTGCCGTTCTGCAGGGAGGACCTGCTGAACTGGCCGGGATTATTCCCGGAGATATCATCATCAGTCTGGGAGGACAACCCACCTCCGAACCGCAGCAGGCAATTCAGCTCATCACAGGATTAAATCCGGGTATGGATATTGAAGTCACTCTATTGAGAGGTTGGGAACAACATACGCTGCGGGCAAAAGTCGCACAAAGACCCCCGCTTGAACTCAGGTAACAAGTCAATATCAACCGGCAACTTCGGCCAGGGCATCCATAAACCGGCTGTTTTCCTCTTCTGTACCCACCGTAACCCGTAGACAATCCTGCAGCATGGCATGGCTGCCATGCAGATTTTTTATCAAAATCCCGCGCATTTTCAGACCGGTAAAGACGAAGCCGGCATTTTCCCCAAGCACCCGAAACAGGATAAAATTCGCCTGGCTTGGCCACACATGTATCTTGGGAAGGTTTGACATTGAAACCAGCATTTTTTCCCTGTCCTGCCGTATCTGCTGCACCTGTTGTTCCAGTATCTGGTAATGCTGACAGATAAATTCGACACTCTTCTGCGTAAGGCTGTTGATGTTGTAAGGCAATCTAACCTTTTCCAGTTCATGCAACCAGCAATCTGGTCCGGCTAGTAACCCGAGACGTAACCCGGCAAGGCCCAGTTTGGACAAGGTCCGCATAACCAGAAGATTGTCGTATTGGCCCAGGTAATCTGCAAAGCTTTTCCCGGCAAAGGCATAATAAGCCTCATCCATGATTACCAATCCCGGTGCTGCCCTGGTTACCGCATGGATGGCATCCTGATCAAACAGATTTCCGGTCGGATTATTGGGACAGGCCAGAAAGACCAGTGCAGGCTGATGTTGTTGAACCGCTTTGAGCATGGCATCCCGATCCAGAGAGAAATCCTCCCGCAAGGGGACCCCAATAAACCTTGCCCCGGCCGTTTCGGCGATCACACGATACATCACGAACCCGGGTTCCGGTGCCAGGAATACCCGGTCCTTCTGCGCCATGGCCAGTGCCAGGATCTGAATAATCTCGTCAGACCCGTTGCCGAGCAGGATCGGCATCGAAGGCGGCAATTTCATTATCTGGCGCAGATGCCCCTTCAGCCTTTCAGGACATGCATCCGGGTAGCGATTCAGGTCGACACTTCGAAGTTCATCCAGCCATGCCTGCTTGATTTCCTCAGGCCAGGGATAAGGATTTTCCATCGCATCCAGCTTGATCAACCCGGCCGAAGCAGGCACTTTATAGGCGGATGAGGCCAATATCGACGGCCGGATCCAGCGCTCGACTTTTTCTTTTGCGTTCACGGCAGGAATAGTTCAGCCACTGAGTACACGGCGGGTAGAAAGAGAAAACGAATGTTCAGATTGAACCAAAAAAAACAGCCAGTTACCGCCCGTTAGTACCATTAACCCGTCATTCCTGTTCCATTTTCTTTGTGAAAACTGTTTCCCTGTGGCTTCCATCCGTTTTATTCATTAACCGCAGAGGTCGCGGATCCATTTCCCTTACGATCCCTTGATGCGGAACTCCGCGGATCGGGCATGCGCAGTCAATCCCTCGCCACGGGCCAGAACGGATGCTGTTTTCGCAAGACCGGAGGCTGACTGATCACTGCACATAATCAATGAGGACCTTTTCTGGAAGTCGTACACCCCAAGGGGTGACGAAAAGCGTGCCGTTCTTGCCGTTGGTAAAACATGATTTGGCCCTGCACAGTAGTCACCCAGGGCTTCTGCTGTGTAATACCCCATGAAAATGGCCCCGGCATGCCGGATCCCCGTCAATAATGCCTCCGGGTCTGCCACCGAAAGCTCCAGATGTTCGGGAGCAACCCGGTTGCTGATATCAATCGCCTCGCGCAGGTCCCTGACCTGAATCAGGGCCCCGTTTTTCTGCAACGACTGCTCGATGATCCCGGCACGATCCATCTCCGGCAACAGATGTTGAATACTTGCGGCAACACTGTCCAGAAATTCATTATCCGGAGAAATCAGGATGGCGCAGGCATCCTCATCATGTTCTGCCTGGGCAAACAGGTCCATTGCTATCCAGTCCGGACTGGATCCCCCGTCACTGATAATCAGCACCTCGGACGGGCCTGCAATCATATCGATGCCCACGGTTCCAAAGACCATGCGTTTGGCCGTTGCAACATAAATATTACCTGGCCCTACAATCTTATCGACCCGTGGTATGGTCTCGGTACCATAGGCAAGTGCGGCAACCGCCTGGGCGCCACCTATGGAAAACGCCCGGGTAACACCCGCGATGGATGCCGCTGCCAGTACCAGAGGATTGATCTCCCCTTTTGGCGCCGGGACCACCATAATAATGTTATTGACACCGGCCACTTTGGCAGGGACAACATTCATCAGAACGGAGGAGGGATATGCCGCCTTGCCGCCCGGCACATAAACACCAACACTGACGAGTGGCGTGACCTGCTGTCCGAGCAAGGTCCCATCCCTATCTTTATACGACCAGGATTCCAGTTTCTGGCGCTCATGGTAACTGCGGATCCGCATTGCAGCCTGTTCAAGCCCCTGTTTCAATTCCGGCGCGATGGCATCGACTGCCGCTGTTACGGTTTGTTCTGACAACTCCAGTTCATCTATTGATACATCCCGTTGGTCAAAACGGTTCGTATATTCCACCAGTGCTTTATCACCACGTTCACGAATATTCCTGAGAACTGACCTGACTGTATCTGTGACAGCCGCATCAGGTTCATCGCTACCGGATAAAAGGGCAACAAAATCCTGTTCAAACCCGGGATCACTGCTGTTTAATCGCCTTATCTGCATTGCTTTGTAACCGCCTCCGCCAGCTGTTCGATAACGGGTTTTAGCAATCCGTGTTTCATTTTCATGGCAGCCTTGTTCACTATGAGCCTGGAACTGATATCCATTATTGTCTCCAGCGGTTCCAGACCATTTGCCTTTAATGTATTTCCCGTATCCACCAGATCAACTATCCAGTCAGCCAGACCCAGCAGCGGGGCCAGTTCCATAGAGCCATAAAGCTTGATTAGCTCGACTTGCCGGCCCTGATCAGCAAAATAATTCCGTGTTGTATTGACATACTTGGTGGCTACCCGGGGACGACCTTCCCTGATTATTGAATCAACCGGACCGGCAAGCACCATTTTGCATTTTGCAATACCGAGATCCAGTGGTTCATACAAGCTGTCACCGGCATATTCCATCAGGACATCCTTGCCTGCGATGCCCATATCAGCCGCACCATATTCAACATAGGTTGGAACATCGGTTGCCCGGATAATGATAATCCGGATATTTGCGTGATTGGTCTGCAGTACCAGTTTTCGCGAGGTCTCCGGATCATCCACAGGACGAATACCCAGTGTAGACAATAATGGCATTGTCTCCTTGAATATGCGACCTTTCGATACTGCGATTGTAATTACATCAGACATGGGTAAACGATATTGATATTCGTGCCAGTCCCGGAATGCTGGCCCTGCTGCTTGTGATACAGGATACAGTAGATATAAATAAACCGGAAAAGTTTTTGCTGAAAGACCGGAACAACGCTGTCAGGAAGGCAACCGTTTTATATCAGCACCCAGTTGTGCCAGTTTTTCCTCAATGGTTTCATAACCACGATCAATATGATAAATACGATCGACAACAGTCTTTCCCTCGGCGACCAGACCGGCCAGTACCAGACTGGCAGATGCCCGCAAATCCGTGGCCATTACCGGTGCGCTGGTCAATTTATCGACCCCGTTACTGATAGCGGTATTCCCTTCCAGTCTGAGATTGGCCCCCATACGCTGCAATTCATGCACATGCATGAAACGATTTTCAAAAACAGACTCCGTGATAGTCCCGTTCCCCATGGCAATACAATTCATGGCTGTGAATTGTGCCTGCATATCAGTAGGAAATCCCGGGAACGGGGAAGTATGAACATTAACTGCCCTTGGCTTTCTCCCGTCCATATCCAGGATTATGGTATTCTCCTCGCTTTCGATACCCGCACCTGCCTCTGCCAGCTTTGCCAGAACTGCTTCGAGCAATGCTGGTCTGGTGTTTTTCAGTTTTATCCTGCCCCCGGTCATGGCCGCAGCAACCAGATAGGTTCCTGTTTCAATTCGATCCGGCAGGATGTCATATTGGGTCCCTCTGAGCGATTCAACCCCCTCAATGACAATTTTATCAGTACCCGCTCCCGTTATATTCGCTCCCATACAATTCAGGCAATTTGCCAGATCGGTCACTTCGGGTTCCCGTGCTGCATTTTCAATGACGGTTGTACCCTGCGCCAGACAGGCAGCCATCATCAGATTTTCTGTCCCGGTCACTGTTACCAGATCCATGGTCAGGTGCACACCCCTCAGGCGCTTTGCAGTTGCCTTGATATATCCGTCTTCAACATTGATTTCCGCCCCCATGGCCGCAAGTCCCTGCAAATGCAGGTTGACCGGCCTGGAACCGATAGCACAACCGCCCGGTAATGAAACATCAGCCTGTCCATAGCGTGATAATAATGGCCCAAGTACAAGAATCGAGGCACGCATGGTCTTGACCAGTTCATAAGGGGCAAAAAATTCCTTCAGGTTGCTGTTATCAACTTCGATACGCATGCGTTCATCGACCGTCAGACGTGACCCCATCCGGCCCAGTAATTCCATCGTGGTTGTAATATCGTGGAGATGAGGGACATTACCGATCGTCATTGGACTATCAGCGAGGAGGGTTGCAGCCATGATAGGTAATGCTGCATTTTTGGCACCCGATATCGAGATCTCCCCCTTTAAAGGGATACCGCCATTGATGACTAATTTATCCATTACCTATCATATCAGCAGTAAACAGTTCAGGGCACCCTGGGCTGTTTTCTTCCTGCCCACTCTTCAGTCGTATACGTCTCGATGGAAAGGGCGTGAATTTCCGTTCCCACCTTATCGCCAAGCGCTTCATAGACAAGCTGATGCTGCTGCACCATTGTCTTTCCGGCAAACACATCACAGACGACACGTGCCTGAAAATGAGTACCATCACCACTGACTGCAACCTGGCTTCCTGGTATGCCTGATTCAATCAGCCTTTTAATGCTGTCAATTTCCATATATCTATATTGCAGACCAGAGATGGAGGAATTTTATCATGGTTATAATGCTGCAAATAAACAATGGCTGACCGAGTTCCTTGAAATGCAACCATCAGCAGTGGAAGGCTATGATTTAGCAGGCCTGCAAGGTTATCAGATACTTCCTTTGTGTGTTTTGCATGCAACCTGATACGACAGCTCGAATGAGATGATGAAAACCGTTCGGCACCCCCGATCTTCTCCAGATACGCAATCAATCAGCCGATATTGCACTGACACGCGTTTCATTGCGTTCAGTTAATTTGTTTATCAGTGCATCAATCCCGTTTTTCCTGATTTCCGAGGCGAATGATCCACGATAGGTCGCAATCAGACTTATCCCGTCAACAATGACGTCAACCACCTTCCATCCTCCGTTGCTTACATGCATGCGATAGTCAATTGGCACCGGGGGTGAACCTGTCGACTGGACTTCTGTTTTAACGACAACGAGATTTGAATTCGGATCGCTTTGAACAGGTAAATAGTTGATTTGCTGATCTGAATACTCAAGTAACGCCCTGGCGTAGGTACGCACCAGCAATGTCCTGAATTCGTTTACAAATTTCGCCCGCTGTTCATCCGATGCCTGCCGCCAGTTATTGCCCAGTACCCATTTGGACATACTAGTAAAATCAAAATGCGGTATGACAAGATCGTTTATGAGATCGTAAAGCTGTTCCGGATGTGCATCCAGACCAGCACGATTTTCTGCAATCTTCTTGATCACCTGATCAGCTGTCGATTTGACGATATCTTCAGCAGATTGTGCATTCGCCCGGACAAGTCCAGACACGATGAACAACGACATCATCAGGATAATTGGAAATCTGACATTCATAGTTAAACCTCTACTTGGCTTCTGCTTGTTGTCGACCAGAATCGGTCCTTATCAGTTCATAATACATTATTTATTGCCCTGCAGAAGACTCGAAATCCGCGTTTCCATCAAGGAACACGGAAACCTGCATGTTGATCATTCATCATGAATTAGGCTTTGAACATATTGTAATTTAGATCAATCTCGTTAAGAAAGCTATTTACCACCCGTCATCATTAAAGCCAGGAATATTGTCTGTAACCTATGCTGGATGCTTTTTAAGAATTTCCTGCTAATTACCTGAATATCAAGGATTCTCATGTCTCCCCACACAACTAACCCTGGGGAAAAGGTTTCCAGATAAGGATCAGTTTTGGCAACAGGGTCAACGCTGCCAGCAGGGCAATAAACATGGCGAGTGCCGTCAGGATGCCAAAATAGATGGTTGGTATGAAATTGGACAGCACCAGGATAGAAAAGCCGGCGATGATGGTAACAGCAGTATAAAACACGGCGTTTCCGATATTGGCGTGGCAATAATGCATTGTTTCGATATAGTCATGAGTTTTAGGGAACTCTTCACGAAACCGGTAGATGTAGTGGATGCTGTTGTCCACCGCAATACCGATGGTGATCGAGGCAATCGTTATTGTCATCATATCCAGCGGTATTTTCAGGAGTCCCATCAACCCCAGGATGGCACCTGCCGCGATTAGATTGGGAATGATACCGATAATGGCAAGTGATACCGAGCGGAACAACACCAGCAGCATTACGGCAATCCCTGCCATGACAATACCCAGAGTCAGGATCTGGGAGCGGAACAGGCTCTGTAGCATATTGTTATACAATACCAGCAGACCGGTAATTTTGACATTCTTCTCGGCCAGACCCATTTTCCCTGTCAAGTCAGAATGTATTTGTTCGAGTAATTCCTTGCGCCGCAGATCTTTCAGGGAATCGAGGACCCTAATATTGATTCTGGCCTCATTCTTCTCGATTGAGATGTAGGGGTCAATCATGCTGGCCTTGAGCTCTTCAGGCATCCTTTTGTAGACAATGGCCAGTTCAAATGCATCAAAATCCCCCTTATTAATATCCTCTCCAACACGGATGATAGAGGCAAGGGAGAGTACCTTGCCGATGGCAGGGAGACTATTGAGATAATCATGGACCTTCTTTATTACATCGAGCTTGTCAGGGGTAAACCACATATCCTCCTGATTGGTTTCAATGTTCCCAAACAAGGCAGAGAGATCATCAAAATCCTCTTCCTCTCCGGATGGCAAGGTTCCATCTCCGGATACAGAATGCCCTGCATCTTCATCAAACGTCAGAATGATATCCAGGGGTGAGGTCCCCCCCAGCTTGTCATCAATGAGTTTCAAACCCTGGTAGATTTCAGTATCGTTGCTGAAGTAATTTATAAAACTGTTTTCAACCTCCAGGCGGGTGATGCCAATGGCACTGGCGACAACCAGCACGGCAGATATGCCCAATACCATCACACCGTGTCGCTGCGTGAATGAGGCAAGTCTGGTGGTAAACTTGAATTGGCTGCCCTGATAGGTTGTTGATTTGGATTTCGGCAGCATCACGAGCATTACCGGAAACAGGAAAAAGGAAGTCAGAAAGGTGACCGTGAGACCGATTGTCATCATCCAGCCAAAATCGATTACCGGCTTGATATCGCAATAGACAAGTGAACAGAATGCCATAATCGTCGTCAGCGCGGTATACAGACAGGGCCACACCATCTTCCTTGTTGAAAATAACACCAAATCCCTCTGACTGATATCAGGCATATCCTGGCACAGCTGACGATAACGAACAATCAGGTGGATATTCATTGATATTGTGATAATCAGCATCAACGAAATAAAATTAGATGATATGACCGTCACCCGCCATCCAACCATGCCGAGCAACCCGATCATCATCAGTACGGCATAAATACAACTCAAAAGCGGCAATACTACCCAGCGTAACTGACGGAAAATGATGGCCAACACACCTACCAGAAATATAAATACACCTACGCCAAAGACAACCAAATCATTCTTGACAAAGGTAATCATGTCATCGGCGATCATCGGCACACCACCAAGATGCAACGTTCCGTAACCACGGTATTTATTCATGATCGCACGAACAGCCTTGATATTCTGATGATTCAGCCGGTCCAGCCTTGTCTTGGCCAGATCATAGTCGGCAAGTGTCTGCTCGAGTAATAATTTCTCGCCTTGCGTCAGGGTTTTATCCCTGCGTTTTAACAGCAGTTGATTTTTCTTTTTTTGCAATTCCAGGTACGTATTATCTTCTTTTAGGTCTATCTGTAGTGCAGTAGTACGTCCATCCTTGCTGATGATCAAATTAGAGAATATCGGACTGTTGAGTAATTCCTTCCTTGCCTTGCCTATGTCAACATCACTGCTTTCCAGCGTTCGCTTGTTTTTGGCAACTTCAGAGAGTTGGCCTTTGACTTGCTTTACCAGCGGTATATCAATCAATGTGGTGACTGATTCAACTCTTTCCAGTTGTCTCAATTCAGTGCGTATATTCCTGATCTGTGCCAATGATGTAGCGGAAAACACATCTTCATTCGGTGTAAACGTGACAAACAGGAATTCCCTAGTTTCATACCGCTCAGTCATTTCACGGAAAATACGCAGATCCTCATCGTCTTCCAGTAATAGTGAATCAGCCGAGGCATCGAGCTTGAAATCCTGGATATAGCAACTGAAATATGCCAGCAAACAAGCCAGTAACAGCAGGACAGTCAGCGGGTATTTGAGCACCCGTTCTTCATAGAATCTTGAAAAATAGATTGTCATTATTATTTATTCGTCCGGACTGGGCATGGCAATAAGAGCGCTGATTCTCTGAAACTCTCGCAGTTACGTCAACTGTAAACAGTTTGTGTTCCGTGAATAAACCGGTTCATCTTGCGCTGTCAGCCTCACTTAACAAGGCTAGGACAATGTGGTTATACTGAAAAATATCCATGTTCGACCCGGTGAACGCCAGATGCTCAGACTGTTATCTATATTCGCCTGCACGGTTCTCTTGGCGGCAAATATCTTTGTACGCACCCCGGCAGCAGACAATGCAGTGGTCTATTTCCTGTCCCCTGCTGAAGGGGAAACCGTAACCAACCCTGTTGTCATCAAATTCGGAGTGAAAAATATGAGCGTAGCCCCTGCCTGGGTCAATGCGGATAATACGGGGCATCATCATCTGCTTATTGATGTCGAATTGCCAGCCCTGAACCTGCCCATACCCGCAAATCAGCAATACCGACATTACGGGCAAGGCGAAACTGAAACCGAGCTTGCCCTGGCACCTGGCCAGCATACGCTGCAATTGTTGATGGGGGATGCCGCCCATATCCCGCATGACCCGCCGGTGTTCTCGGAACGGATTACCATCACTGTCAGGTAAAAACCGGTAACCGATCCTGAATCATCCCTGTTTACGGCCTTCCAGTAATTCAATCTTGTAACCATCCGGGTCTTCTATAAAGGCGATGACCGTGGTTCCACCCTGCATTGGTCCAGCCTCCCGGATGACTTTGCCGCCGCGTGCCTTGATCCTGTCGCACGCAGCATAGACATCGTCCACACCGATCGCGATATGCCCAAAGGCATTACCCATGTCGTAACTATCCTTGTCCCAGTTCCAGGTCAGTTCGATTACTGCGGTTTCGGCCTCTGCGCCATAGCCGACAAAGGCAAGCGTAAATTTATGTTCCGGGTAATCATGCTTCCTCAAAAGTTGCATCCCCAGTACCTGGGTATAAAACCCGATTGCGCGTTCGAGATTCCCGACGCGCAGCATGGTATGCATCAACCTCATCACATTCACCTCCAGATATTTCACACATGCGGCAAGCGGATTTCACCGGAAATCAGCTTGTCAAGCGTGTCAACATAGATTGCATGTTCTGTATCCAGAACACGCGCCGCCAATGACTCAGGGGTATCACCGGTTTCAACCGGGATGACTCGCTGGGCAAGAATGGGTCCCTGGTCATAGTCCCGGTCGACTACATGAATGGTGACCCCTGTCTCTGTTTCGCCTGCGGCTATGACGGCTGCATGGACTTTCATTCCATACATCCCCGTGCCGCCGTATTTAGGTAATAAGGAAGGATGAATATTAATGATTCTGCCCCGGAAGGCATCCAGCATCTGATAGCCTATCTTCTTCATATAACCAGCCAGGATAACCAGATCAACATGGTGTGACAGCAGCGTTTCTGTCATCGCCCTGTCCAGTTGTATCAAATCCGGGTGCGTAGCAGAGCTGAGATGACAGGCCACAATACCTTCGCTATTTGCACGTTCCAGTGCACCTGATCCGGCATTGTTACTGATGACAATAACGGGGCTGGCCTGCAGCCTGCCCTCCCTGCAGGCATCGATGATGGCCTGCATGTTGGTACCGCGGCCGGAAGCCAGAAAACCAAGATTCATTCGATCACGACTGTTTTTCACCTGTTGATCGTAAAACCAAGCTTCACCAGTTTTTCCCTTATATATGCATTGTTGGTGGGAAGGTCAATCCCGGTCTGCCTGAATTCCCGTCGCACCGGATAATTATTCCTCAGCGCATCAAAATAATCTCCCCTTAACTCCCCAGGGATCTCAAGCATTCTTCTCAATGAGGCAGCATCGCTCCTCACATCATAGCCTGCCAGTACGGCGAATTGTATGGAATCCTCTTCCATAGCAAGGCATATACCGGATGATTCAGCTGGAGGCATTGCCAGTTCCGGTTCAGGGTCTGCAGACACTTCAAGATAATTACAGACCTGCCTGTAAAGCATCCAGGTTGCCCTGAGTTTTCCATCCAGGCTGTATCCGGCAATATGGGGCGTTCCAATGGCAACCTGTGCCAGCAACCCTGCATCAATCCATGGCTCATTTGACCAGACATCGAGGACCACAGAAAACGCCCTGTGATCCCTGATAAACTGCTTGAGTGCCGCCTCATCAACCACCTCACCCCGGGAGGTATTAATGAAAATCCCCTGTGGTTTCAGTTGCGCCAGAAAGTCCGCGTCAACCATGCCACGGGTCGGATAATTGCCCCTGTCTGTCAACGGCACATGCAGTGTCACAATATCCGCAGACAAGGCTTCCTCCAGCCCACAGTACAGGCTGCCTCCGGTCTTGTCCTTGAGGGGCGGATCATTGACAAGACATCGAACACCCAGGGCCTGTATCAATTCCTGGAGACAGGACCCAACCTTACCGCAACCGATGATGGCAATGGTCTTGTCCTGAAGGGAAAAATCATATTGCCCTGCCAGCACAAACAGGCTGCTGAGTACATACTCGGCGACGGAGCGTGCATTACAGCCGGGGGCATAGGCAAACCGGATTTTATTTGCGCCCAGGTAGTCCGTATCCACATGATCAATACCACTGGTCGCTGACCCGACAAAACGGACATGGCTATTTTCGAGTAATCCGGCGTTGATCCTTGTCACAGACCGCACCAGCAGGATATCCGCATCCTCGACATGCCCGGGCGAGATAGCACGACCATTCAGCACAACCACCTCGCCAAAGCGGGAAAATGTCTGACGGACAAACGGGATATGTTGATCTGCGATGATCTTCATTGGACTGTAGCGAAAACCTTTTCCCTATGCCGTCAATAAAAGTCCCGGGAACAAAAGATTCAATAGATAGCCCCGCGTAACCGGGATGATTCCCCGTGCGTAAGCACGGGAGATTCAAGATTCAAGCTCCGCTTGTCCAGAATCATCCCGTCCCGAACCTCCTTCATCCAGTTTACCGGGAAGATTGCAGAAGCGCCGGAGAAAACAGATTGATCACAAAAAATCAAGGACTGCATGGGGCAGACCGTCAGATTCTAGGGCGGGTAAGGCAGGTCGGCACCCTCCTTCTTGACCGGTGCATGGACCAGATCACCGCGCGAGATGCCGAGCCACATGACGATCGGGCTCGCAACCAGCGCTGAAGAGTAAATCCCGAACAGGATACCGATCGTCAGCGCGAGTGCAAAGTAATGCAGCGTTTCGCCGCCGAGAAGCAACATCGACAATACGGCGAGCTGGGTGCAGCCGTGGGTGATGATGGTGCGCGACAGGGTACGGGTAATGGCATTATCGATCACGGCCGGTACGGACGTTTCGCGCATCTTGCGGAAATTCTCCCGCACGCGGTCGAATACAACCACCGATTCGTTGACTGAATAACCAAGTACCGCCAATACCGCTGCCAGCACGCTGACCGAAAAATCCCATTGGAAGAAGGCAAAGAAACCGAGGATGATCACGACATCGTGCAGATTCGCAATGACGGCGGCCACCCCGAATTTCCATTCGAAACGGGCCCAGAGATAGATGACAATCCCGATTGAGACAAACAGCAGGGCAAGACCGCCGTTGTCCATCAGTTCCTGGCCAACCTGCGGACCGACAAACTCCACTCTTCGGATCTCCGCACTGGGATCAACCCCCCGCAAGGCGGTGCCTACGGTCTGGGATAGCGTGGAACCTGCCGCATCCTGTCTGGCCGGCAGCCGGATGAGGACATCCCTCGAGGTTCCGAAATTCTGCACCGGTACGTCATGATAGCCAAGACTTGCGAGCGTCTCGCGCACCTTCGATAAATCCGCGTGCTGGGCATAGTTCACTTCAATGACCGTACCCCCGGTGAAGTCGACACCCAGATTCAAGCCCCTGGTGGCCAGAAAAAACACCGCAAGGACAAACGTGACCAGTGAAATCACATTAAATACCAGTGCATGTCGCATGAACGGGATGTCTTTTCGGATCTTGAAGAATTCCATGGCGCGCTCCTAGCCGGTTATTGAGGTCATTTCCACGCGGTGTTCCCGATGGCGATGCGGGTGAGTTTGTGGCGACTGCCGTAATGCAGATTGACGAGACTGCGCGAGACCATAACCGCACTGAACATGGAGGTGAGGATACCCAGACACAATACGACGGCAAAACCACGGACCGGGCCGGTGCCGAATATGAACAGTGCCAGACCGGCGATCAGGGTGGTGATGTTGGTATCGAGAATGGTGCCGAAGGCGCGTTCGTAGCCCGCGCTGATGCTGGCCTGGGGACTATTGCCATTTCTCAGTTCCTCGCGGATGCGCTCGTTGATAAGTACATTGGCATCGATGGCCATACCCACCGTGAGGGCGATACCCGCCATGCCGGGCAAAGTAAGGGTCGCCTGCAGCATCGACAACAGTGCGATCAGCAGGATGACATTGACTCCGAGCGCCACCACCGCAGTTAAACCGAACATCAGATAATAGACAATCATAAACACCGCTATCACTGCGAAGCCTACCCAGACGGAATGGAATCCGCGCTCGATGTTCTCAGCCCCCAGACTCGGACCCACCGTGCGTTCCTCGATGATGTTGATCGGTGCGGCCAGGGCCCCGGCGCGAAGCAGCAAAGCCAGGTTACGGGCTTCCTGGGTGGAATCCAGTCCAGTGATATGAAAACGCTTGCCAAGTTGTTCACGGATGGTCGCCGCGTTGATTACTTCTTCAATGGTTTCCTTCTTTTGCTGAATCACACCATCTACGTTTATTGTCTCGGTCTTGTTCTCGATAAAAACAACCGCCATGCGTTTACCCACTTCATCACGCGTTTCTCGACTGAAGATCTTTGCCCCCTTGCCATCCAGTGTGATGGTGACATCCGGGCCCCCGCTCATGGAATCAATACCAGAGGCGGCATCAATAATGTAATCCCCGGTCAGCATCACCTGCTTGCTCAGCAGCATTGCCTGGCCGGAGCGATCGTAATAAAGCTTCGAACCGGCGGGAATCCGTCCATCCAGTGCGTCCTGCGGATTATGTTCCTCGTCCACCATCCTGAATTCCAGTGTCGCCGTTGCACCCAGGATTTCCTTGGCGCGCGCGGTATCCTGTATACCAGGCAATTGCACCACAACACGGTTCAGACCCTGTTGCTGTATGATGGGTTCGGCAACCCCCAGTTCATTGACACGCTTGCGCAAGGTCGTGATGTTCTGCTGCAGCGCGAATTTCTTGACCTCCTGGATTGCCTTTTCAGTAATCTTGAGCTGCACCTGGGGTTCTGATGCAGCATCGGGTACCTTCAGTTCAAGTTCCCGGAAGTTGTCTTCAATCTGTTTTATCCCCTGGTTCTGGTGTTCAGCATCCTGGAACCGGATCAACACACCCCCTGTATCAATACGGGTTATGGTCTTGTAGCGAACCTTGTTTTCCCGCAACAACGTACGCAGATCAGAGATATAACGCTCTTCGGCCTTGACGACCGCGGCATCCATATCCACCTCCAGGAGGAAATGCACACCACCACGCAGATCCAGACCCAGAAACATGGGTTCCGCACCCAGCTTCCGTAACCAGTCCGGTGTGGCGGCGGCCAGATTCAGGGCCACGACATAATTGTTGCCCAGCGCCGTCTTGACAACGCTTTGCGCCCTGAGCTGTATCTCCGTATCATCAAACCGAATGATGAGACGATCCACTCCCAGATCGATTGAGGTGTACTGTATACCTGCTCCTTCCAGTGCCGTACTGACCTGCAGTTTTGTATATTCATTTACCTCTGCCGCGCGTGATGGTGATATCTGCAATGCCGGGTACTTGCCATAGATGTTCGGCAAGGCAAAAACCATACCGGTCACCACAATCAGCAGGATGAGTATATTTTTCCACAAGGGGTAACGGTTCATAATTCTTGAGTCATCACATCAATAAATAAATTGTTATAGTGTTTTCAGCGTACCCTTGGGCATGATGGCCGAAATGGATTGTCTTTGTACCTTGACCTCCGTATCGCTGGCAATTTCGAGGACAATGAAATTATCTCCGATTTGTTTAATCTTGCCGAGCAGTCCCCCATTGGTAATCACTTCATCGCCCTTGCTCAGGCCCTCGACCAATTGCCTGTGTTCCTTGGCCTGTTTCATCTGTGGCCGGATCAGGAAAAAATAAAAGACCGCGAACAGGACGATCAAGGGCAGGAGACTGAACAACCCTCCCCCCTGGGAAGGTGTTTCCTGGGCCCATGCATTATTAATAAAAAATTCAAACATCGTGCCAGTACGCCCCTTAATTAAAGCGGCGTATTATGACACAGACTTGATGAAGGTAATATATGAGATGCCATACGCAGTAACAGAAAAGCGGATTCTGTAATCTGCCTATCCCGATCTCTAATCCGGAATGCCTGATAGCGTGCTGTCAATCACGGGTTCCAAGACCCGCCAGCAACGTTTTATATCCGGGATAACCTTCTTTCCGTATGCAGTATTTTCGTGCAGCCGGCCCCCATTTTTCCTGCTCGCGACAGTTCTCAAGAAACGCGTTTGCATCCTCTATAAAAGTACCACCGATGGTATCAACTCCGCGTTCGAACAAGGGATCGGGAAGAAATCCGGCAGTGGGTCCAATGATGGCGACCCGTTCAGCTTGCCGGCAGTTCTGCAAAATGTCATCCAGTGAATCATTGAGCAACACCGTACTGGTGCACAACACCTTGGTGCAACGTCTCAGCTCACGGGCGTCCGTCGTAACAATAAACCCGGGTTCCCGTCTGGCCAGTTCTTCCTTCAGTTCAATGACGGTAAGCGGGATATTCGCCTCGCGGATACGCCCTACCAAAGGGGGAAAGTAACCCACCATGCCCATTACATCCCCGGGCTGTGGATTGAAAAGAGCCATGGAATCCGTCGTATAGTCCAACTGGTAACCGCACTTGTGTAAGATGAAGCGAGCAATGGCATTCAGGGCCCCCAGTGCCAGTGTTTTCTGGACCGGGTCCGTGCTGGTGAAGGAACGGGCCATCAGCAGGGGGCTCTTTCCCTGGTATCTCTGTGACTCAACACACTGTTGTAACTGCGGTGTCGTATCATCCATCAGGATGAACATGATGCCGACGCTGCCGTCGGCCAGTACTACGGCACCGAATTTTTGCCTGCATCCCGGTTCGTCCGCAGGGAGCGGAATATAGATCATCTCAATAGGGGGCAGCATGATCCGATCAGCGATGGCTTCGGCTATCTGCACATAACGGTGGCTGATCCCCGGCATATTCTTATTCTGTTGATTCCCTGGTTTGTGTTTGCCTTGCAAAAAAATCCGCGGCAAATTTATCGAGGTGACCCGCGCCAATCGCCGCGCGCAGGTCCCGCATGAGGGTGTGATAATAATGCAGATTATGCAGCGTATTGAGTCGGGCCCCCAGGATTTCATTGGTTTTGTCCAGATGGTGCAGGTAAGCACGGGTATAATTCCGGCAGGTATAACACCGGCAATTTTCATCCAGGGGCTGTGTACTTTCCCTGTGACAGGCATTACGGATGCGGATATTGCCTGCGCTGGTAAACAGGTAACCGTTGCGGGCGTTACGGGTCGGCAGCACACAATCAAACATGTCAATGCCGCGGCGTACCGCCTCCACTATATTTTCAGGGGTCCCTACCCCCATCAGATAGCGGGGTTTATCCCCGGGCATCCCGCTAACGGTATGTGACACGATGGCAAACATCGTTTCTGCAGGTTCACCAACAGAGAGTCCCCCCATGGCATAACCATCGAATCCAATATCCAGTAAACCCTGCAGGGACTGGTCACGTAAATGCGGATACATCCCCCCCTGGATAATCCCGAACAGGGCAGAGGGATGTTCACCGTGAACATCCTGGCAACGCTGCGCCCAGCGCAGGGACAGTTGCATCGACTCCCTTGTTTTTTCTTCACTCGCCGGATAGGGAGTACAGTCATCAAGGATCATAATGATGTCCGAATTCAACTGATGTTGTATCCTGATCGCCTCGTCCGGCCCCAGGAATACCGCATCCCCGTTGACCGGGGAACGGAAATGGACACCCTCCTCGGTTATATGCCTTGCCTTTGCCAGGCTGAACACCTGATAGCCACCGGAATCCGTGAGGATGGGTCTGTCCCAGTGCATGAATTCATGCAGGCCGCCGTGTCTCTGGATGATTTCCGCACCCGGTCGCAGCATCAGGTGAAAGGTATTGCCCAGCAGGATTTCACACCCCAATCCAGACAGTTCCTCCGGTGTCATGCATTTGACCGTGCCATAGGTACCCACCGGCATGAAAACAGGGGTTGCAACGACACCCCGGTCAAAGGACATCCTGCCGCACCTGGCGGTCCCATCCTGTGTTACTACTTCAAATCTCAAGCGATCCCTCCGCCATTTATCTTTCTCGTCATGAACATCACATCGCCATAACTGTAGAAACGATATTCCTGTGCAATCGCATGGGTATAGGCATGCAATATATTTTCATGGCCTGCAAAGGCACACACCAGCATCAGCAGGGTTGATTCAGGCAAATGAAAATTCGTTATCAATGCATCAACCACACGAAACTTGAATCCCGGATAAATAAAAATGGCCGTGTCGCCGCAGAATGGCGTCAGTTCGCCACTGGCCGCGGCGGTCTCCAGACAGCGTACAGAGGTCGTACCAACGGCAATGACACGGCCTCCCCGCCTGCGCGTATCTGTAACCTTCTGACATACCTGTTCTGATATCTGCATGACCTCGGCATGCATCTTGTGGGCTTCTATGTTTTCTGTACGCACCGGCTGGAACGTGCCGGCCCCGACATGCAACGTGACAAAAGCAAGCGCAATCCCCTGGTCCTGCAGTCGTTGCAACAACCCTTCGGTGAAATGCAGACCGGCCGTGGGGGCGGCCACCGCACCGGGTTCATTGGCATAGACAGTCTGATAACGTCCCCGGTCCAGTTTGTCATCCTCTCTCTGTATATAGGGCGGCAAGGGCATATGCCCGTACTGTTCCAGCACCTCCATGGTTGGCTGGTTACTCCTGTTAATAAGGACATACATATCCTCCGAACGACTGGCTATTTCAAAATCCACACGATCGCCGATCCGGATGGTTGACCCGGGCCTCGGAAATTTACTGGCCCGGATCTGGGCAAGGATTTTTCTGTCCCCCAGTATCCGCTCAAGCAGGATCTCCACCTTGCCACCGGTCTCCTTGAAACCAAACAAGCGGGCCGGGATTACGCGCGTGTCATTCAGCACCAGTAAATCCCCGGGATGCACCAGTTCCGGCAGCTCAGAAAACATCCTGTCTTCCAGCAGACCGGTAACGCCATCCAGGCACAACATGCGGCTGCCACTGCGGCTTTTTGCCGGATAATGGGCAATCAGGTGATGCGGGAGGTTGTATGAAAAGTCGCTACGCTGCATGGCAGCGCGATGGTATCAGAAATTCTACCGGGGGCAGGCATAAACCGGTTTGATCCTGAAACGACTTTACATATACTTGCCTTTCCGAAAACCATCCACAACATGCCGGGGTGGCGGAACTGGTAGACGCGCCAGACTCAAAATCTGGTTCAGGCAACTGAGTGGGGGTTCGATTCCCTTCCCCGGCACCACCTTAAATCCTTTATTAATGAATCTTTCAGGGGCATCTGCTGTGAAGCAAGGCAAGCGCAGGTTCCCTGAAATTCTTTTATGGGGGAAATTTGGGGGATTTTTTTGAAACCGAATTGCACTTACCAATACCACGTCGATCAGTCTCATTTGTCTCCTGCTGTTGATCAGCAGGGCAGGTTGTCACACGGGTCAATCTTGAGTACAAATCAGTGGCACAAGTGAATAAACGCTGGACACTACCTAACCTCTCTTCCCGTAAACGAAAGAATTCTATAAACGGCCTGTTTACATCCATAGTTAATGAAGGCAGTTTTGCAATACCGGAAGAAGTTCTGCTCCATGGAAAAGTCCGGTTGAGTGTTACCCCTTGAACCGGATCAGAGAAAAGACTGGACAAGCTGCACAAAAAGGTCTAAAAACGGACATATAAGAGGACATTTATAAGGAATAAACCATCCTTATTATTAATTTAACTATTTATTTATATTAAAATTATGTCTAATATTAAAGAGGACAATAAAACGGACATTTCACAGGTCGTCGATCGTGGCGAATCGGTAAGCATGATGGAACCGCTCCTCCTTACCGAGGACTCACGGCACCGTCCTGCCCTGAGTGATCTTGCGGTCGAGCTTGCTGCATCGTCGGCCGGTTTCCGGCGCAGCCTGCCGGCGGGTGTGGTCATCGCCCTGGCTGATCTGGTCCGCTCCATGAACTGCTATTACAGCAACCGGATTGAGGGACACGACACGCACCCAATTGATATCGAACGGGCCCTCAATAACGATTACAGTGCTGACCCAAAAAAACGTGACTTGCAGCTTGAGGCCAAGGCGCATATCGCCGTCCAGAAATGGATTGATGCAGGGGGTCTGAACGGACGGGCAACCACTACGGAGGGTATTCTCGAGATTCATAGACGTTTCAGTGAATTGTTACCGGAGAAATTGCTATGGGTCGAAGACCCGGATAACGGTGAACGGATCAGGGTTATTCCCGGCGAACTTCGTGCACGGGATGTGAAAGTTGGACGGCACATACCTGTCAGCCCGGGGGCACTGTCCCGTTTTCTCGGAAGATTCGAGAACGTTTATGGACATATGGGCAAGTCGGAAAGAATCCTTTCCCTTGCCGCCGCGCATCACCGTCTGTTATGGATCCACCCGTTCCTGGATGGTAATGGACGTGTTGCGCGATTAATGTCCCATGCGATGTTGCTGGAAACACTCGACACAGGCGGGATCTGGTCAATTGCACGGGGTCTTGCCCGTAATGAGCAAACGTATAAACAGCATTTAACAAACTGCGATCTTCAACGCCGTAATGATCTTGATGGCAGGGGGAACCTGAGCGAGGAAGCGCTGGCAGAATTTACACATTTCTTCCTTGAAACCTGTCTTGACCAGGTCAGATTCATGGAGAAGCTCGTGCAACCGGATCGGTTGAGAAACCGTATCCTGATATGGGCTGAGGAAGAAGTCCGCGCTGATAGCCTGCCCGCCAAGACCGGCAATATCCTTGAAGCCGTTTTATACCGCGGCGAATTGCCGCGCGGGGATGTCGGGGGATTACTTGGAACGAGTGACAG
>MGXK01000054.1:16673-17467 GCA_001802375.1 Gammaproteobacteria bacterium RBG_16_51_14 | reverse complement strand
ATCGCATCAGACTGTCTGCACCGCCAATAGTAAAAAAGCAGGTATTGAGCCTGCTAATAGCCGAGCAGCTTGAAAGATCAATCAGCCGGATTATAACTGAACCTGTGTTGGGTGGGCTGCATCATGTTTATCGACTTGCTGCTTGACGGTGCCAGATTGAATTATTGCGCCCTACAGGGGGGGGATTTCAATAGTACCTAAGTGGGATATGCCCATTTGACTATTCTCCCACAATAGGTGATACTTGAAAAATGGTAACCCGCATCCAAGTCCGCCACAAAAACACCGATTCCAAGGGCCGAGTGACACTCGGCGGCCACTTCGCGAACCGGGCTGTTATCGTTGAACACCGGAGCGACGACGAAGTCATAGTCCGCCTCGCTCGCGTGATCCCTGAGCGCGAAGTATGGCTCTACGAGAACCCGAAAGCCTTGGCATCGGTGCGGCGTGGACTTGACCAGGCCCGCAAGGGCAACGTCACGAAGAACCCGCCGGATATGAAAGCGGCTGTAAAACTCGCCAAGCAGCTTAGGGACTGATGCCCTTTACGCTTGTCTGGCTTGAGGAGTCAACGAACAACTTCCGTGATCTTGAAGCGGCGGCCCAGAAGTCGCTCGATAATAGACAGAAGTTCAAGAAGGAAAAGGCCTCGATGCAGGAAGGGCTCTTCAAGCAAGTCGTAAAATGCGTTGAACTCCTCCAGGCAAACCCTCGCCACCCGGGCCTCAAAACGCACGAATATAATTCGATCGACAACCCCTACGATCCTGACACGAAGGTTTTCGAGGCATATG
>MGXK01000054.1:542-16664 GCA_001802375.1 Gammaproteobacteria bacterium RBG_16_51_14 | reverse complement strand
ATGTTCAAAATCGCACACCCGGTGCCTACCGCATATTTTGGTGCTACGGCCCAAAGAAGAGCGAGATCACGATTATCGCGATCACATCACATCCGTCGTAGTGGTGTCCTGGCCTGCCCCGGATTCTGTGTACACCCAGTTAAGCTAATTTAGATACAAATTAACAACCGTTTTATTTAGGCAACCACGTCTGAAGTCTTGGGAAAGACGCCTCATATCCACGGTCCACGATGTCATCGATAGCATCAAACGCGAGCGTCCCCCACGCCTCAACGGGAAGTTGCATATAAAGGTCCGGGGGATCCAGTTCCAACAATCTGTTGCTGCTATAGACGCTGGCCAGTGTGGCCGAGCGAATAAGCACATTGAGGATCGAGGGTATTTCTACCGTTTTCTTGAACGGATTGAGCCGGTTCAGTAGCAGTGCCCACCCTGAAATCTCTGTGGCAAACCCGGTGTTCACAGTCAGATCCATTTTTGGTTCCACATCCACAGCTATCACCTTGTTTCCCTTGAAAACAGAGCGCATGACATCAACCGGCAGATTATTTAGGAGGCCTCCATCGACGAGAAGATCGCCGTCGTGATAGCAGGGTAACAGGATGCCAGGAAGGGACATACTTGAGCGGATGGCATCGGCTACATGTCCTCGGCGATGAACGACCTGATCTGCCTGTGTCAGGTTGGTGGACACACAGAAATATGGCAGCCATAGATCCTCAATCCGGCGCTTGCCGAAAACCGATTCCAGTGACGAGCGCACCTTGCTCCCCTTGATCAGGGAAGCCATGGGCAGGGTGTAATCGAAAAACGCCGAAATGTATTGTTTGCATGTCGCATGAATCTTCTGCGAGTCGAACTGCATGGCGACCAAACCGCCAAGGATCGCGCCCATGCTGGTTCCTCCAACGATATCGATAGGTATGCCGGTTTCCTCCATGGCCCGCACCAAACCGATATGTGCATATCCTCGTGCGCCCCCGCCGCCAAGCACCAATGCGATACCTTTACCCGCAAGGATGCGCGCAAGCCGGGCATAATCAGCAGGAGAATGCGCGCGCACATGAAAATGCCCGCCTATATTTCGTGGCTCCAGCCATTGCGACGTACCGCGAGGCTCGCTGGTGCCGGCAGGATGGATCAGGACGAGGCTGCGTTGGGGAGCGCGTCCGGTTATCCATAGTGCGTCCATTTTCTCTTCGATTGCGCCTGGCTTGGGATCCGAGTTCGCGGTCGCGAAAATAACCACCTGGTCTGCGTGCCGGATGGCCCGCTGGGTCCATGGCGACCAGGTCCGGTCCGCCTCGTAGACAACATATTGATATTGAGCTTCCTGCTGGTGCAGCCATTGTGCCAGTCGCAGGCTGCCCGGATCGTCTTCGGTTACTTGCGACATCGCGTGCCTGCCGAACTCCCTATCCACCGTGCCGGCGTCCAGATGCAGGATAGGTCCGAGTGTAGTCAATGCTCCGACCAGATGGCGCGTTATTTCGCTGAGGGGGCAATCGGGATTCGACGATACGACACCGATAATAGTAGCTATCGGAGACCCTTGATCAACGCGGATCGCTTGCCGCTGCAGACGCTTACTGACCAGACGCGCAATATGCTTCATTGCAAACGGATATTTGTCCATGAGCTTGTTGAAGCTCGGATACGATAACCGCGCCAGCACCGTATCTCTTACCGCATAGACGGTGGCCGAACGGCAGGCCTCGGTCAGGAACGCTATCTCGCCGATCGTCTCGCCAGCCTTGATTTCGTTGATCACTCGTTCACTTTGCCCGTTTTCTTCCAAAGCTACGCGCAACAGGCCGCTCAGGACGAAAAATACGGCATCGGACGGATCTCCCTCTCGAAACAGCGTGGCGCCCGGACTCAATGATTGCCACTCGATCATCGATTCAAAATCGGTCAGGACGGTCGCATTGATTTCACCGAAGAATCGATTCAGATGAACTGCAAGCTGCGCGCGTCGGCTGCTGCGCCAAAGCGCGTCTTCCAAAGTCTTGCTGGCTTCCGGGAATTTTTCCAGGTGGTGATCGATGGTTGACCAGGAAATCCCGATTATCGTCGTCTCACATGATGCTTGCAGTAGCGGGGCATTCCGCAAGCCGCCTATCGGATCAACCACTCCAATCACGTCGCCCGGGCCCAACTCGTATATAACCGCATCTGCGGCGTCGACGTTTTTGACGGCGAAAATCAAGCGACCCTTGAACACAACGGAAAGCCTCTCGGTTGCTTCACATTGTTGGGGATCCACGCTTGCCAGTGCCGGCAACAGATGCAACTTCACATTGGCCACAAAATCATGCAGCGCATTATCATCGAAATCCTGAAAGGTCTTACTGGTACGCAATACCTCGTAGATTTCCAGGTGTAATTGCTTGTCCATGATTCAAAGGCTACTGTCAGCTTGTCGTGAATAACTTGGTTGTTTTTCACAGGGGGATGGATTTCCATCCAAATTCAGGGATACGAGTTCTAAATCTTCACCATCCAGGTGCAAATCAGATTTTGCAGGTGTATTTGGCATAAGTTTACCTGGATAGCCAGCGCAACAGGAATAAAGCAGCTCGGACCTGCCAGCGAGCATAAGGAGGAAATAAGCCGGTGGACAAGCCCAGCCTGCCTTGTTTAATCACAGCCTTTTCGTGAGAAAAAGTCTTGAAGCCATAAAAGCCATGATAATTCCCAAGTCCACTTGTCCCTGCTCCGCCGAAGGGTAGATAAGGATTCCCCACGTGTATAATGGCATGGTTGATCACAACCGCGCCCGATGTGGTCTCGGACAGAAACTTTTCGTGAATTTTTTCAGACTGGGAGAAAAGGTAAAGAGCCAATGGTTTATCATGAGATCTAATATATTGAATAACTTTGTCTATATCTTCATAACTCAGGACCGGCATGATCGGACCAAATATTTCTTCCGACATAATCGCATGCTCTGCTTGAACTCCGGTCAAAACAGTGGGTTCTAAAAACCGGGTCTCTGCATTCGCATTCCCGCCGCAAAGGAGTTTGGCGCCAGAGGCCAGACTCGATGAGATTAAATTTTGCAATCGATTTAAGCTCAAGGGGTCAATGACCCTGGCCATATCCATGCCCTGTTCTCTTTCCGAATAGTTGCTCCCGAATACTGCCTCGATACGGGCCTTGATTTTTTTCTGAAATTCAAGTTCGATATCTTTATGCACAAAAACATAATCCGGCGCTACACAGGTTTGCCCCGCATTTAAAAAGGAAGCCCAGACCAATCGGTCAACAATCACATCAAGATGAGCATCTTTGTGGACAATGGCTGGTGACTTTCCGCCAAGCTCAAGGGTCACTGAGCTTAAATTTTTTGCGGCAGATGCCATTATTTTTCTGCCGATCCTGGGACTGCCAGTAAAAAAAATGTGGTCAAACGGCATTTCCAGTAAAAGATCTGCAATAGAGGTATCTCCGCCAACCACTGCGACTTCATCGGCTGGAAATGCATGTTGAATAATTGCCTTGATTACGGAAGCGACATTTTGAGTTTTATTCGAGGGCCGCAGAACGACCACATTGCCGGCGGCCACAGCAGATACCAGGGGGGTCATGACGAGGTTAAAGGGATAATTCCAGGGCCCCATGATCAGGACCTGGCCCTTTGCTTCGTAGCGAATCTGGCTGCGGCTTCCGATCAGTGGCAGTGGCGTTGGAACCCGCTTTGGCTTTGTCCAGTTTTTCAGGTGCCTGATAGTGAACTTGATTTCCTCCAGCACCGGATAAACTTCTGTTATTTCTGCTTCCGTGGTTGGTTTGCCAAAGTCCCTGGCAAAGGCCGGATACAATTCTGCCTCAAATTTAATAACAGCTTCCCGAAGTTTCTGTAGTCTAAGAATGCGTCGTTGCGTGCTCGAATTTGCGACCACCCAGCGGTTTTTCTTTTGTATTTCGAAAATGTTTATAATTTCTTCTCTTGTCATCGTTGTTCCTGATGTTTCAGCAATATACGCGGACACTCATCATCATAGTGTTGAATAAATGCGGTAGTCATAGTCCAGTTCCCGGTGAGCGCAGGGATTATTGTTGATCAAAATGTCTTGATAAATTCAATCAGGGCCCGTTTGTCTTCATCGCCAAGCCCTGTTCTTTTCAGCGAATAATCAGTGCCGAAGTAGTGTCCACGGTTGACGACGAAATCAGGACATTTGCTTACGTCCAGCAATGGCTGAACCAGGTTGGCAAATGCCTTTCTGGCTTCGTCGTCACTTGCATCTTGCGGCAGCGCCTTGAGATCTTTAATGGTTCTGAGCAATATCTTTCTTACATGATCTTTTTTATCCATATCTATTGAGGCAAGCATATTAACCGGCATCCCTCCACGGATGGGGCCAATCTGGATCCCTTTGTCGTCAACCAGCCATGGGAGCCAGCGATGCAACGGATCCATCAGCGTCTGCAGAAAATCAGGCAGGTAACCACGGCTGATGAGCAGGTAACTCCTGGTGCTTGTCACATCCACCTGGGCGCGCATTTTCCTGCCTGAGTCGGTGGTAATTTCAAGATTCCCGTCACGCTTTTCGGGCCATAACAGTTGCTCAATCGAGTCATTGAAAGACGCCATGCGGTCGTCTACTGAACCGGACCCACGGAAAGCACCAAGACTGTTATTCAGAAGAAAAGGGGCAGTCGACCATACGCTGACCAGCGAGGGGACCCGGGTGTAGCCGCGCCCACCTGCGGGCATCGAATATTTCGATGGTTCGCCGGTGTAGGGGTTATAAATGTTGATCGTTCCTACAGACGGCAAATCCTTATAGGACTGCGATGAAAAGTTGTCCCAAACTTTGTCCTTCATGGCGTTGGTGGCCAAAGGGGCGCAGGAATTTGTTTCCAGTATCGTTACCGGCACGCGTAGCTCTGTCGAGAGAAAGTTGTTATCCAGGAAATCCGGGGCCTTGACGATGGGAGTCATGAGTTCCGTGAATTTCTCGGTTTTGGTCCATTCCCAGTAATTGGTCCAGCAGTCCAGATACTTTGCGCCAGCACAGCTGGTACCGGATTTATCAGTGAAAAACTCGAACGCCTTGGGTGGCAGTTTGCTGGAATGGCAACTGGCGCATCTTTCCGCAAATACAGTCTTGCCACGATCTAATATGACATTATCTGCCGTCAGGTAATTCTCGCCACCCGGGGCATTGCGCAGGTAGTCAGGGCGGGCCGAGGCCAGGAAAAAAAGCGCCAGATCGGGAGTCAGGCGCTCAGTGGCATTCCAGTATGATGAGTGCGCTCTGGCAACCGTGATCTCGAAAGGACTGACCTGCCTGCCGCCGACCAGTGGGCGGAAATGCTCAAACCATTCTTCGCTAAACATACCAACGTTAACGTAAACGCGACTGAGCGCCCCCAGTGCACCGACTGAATCGGCGCCATCTTTCAACACGTGAGGCGTGAAAACAGTATCCGGGGCCTTGTAGAACTGGGCGAGGGGACTGTCCGCAGAGACGAAATCGTTGAACTGGTGATTGTTCTTCGAACCACCTGCCAGGGATTCCTTCCCCAACTTTGTGGCAATTTCGAGCCGTGCCGCCAGATTGTACA
Organism: Gammaproteobacteria bacterium RBG_16_51_14; assembly: GCA_001802375.1. Taxonomy (GTDB): domain Bacteria; phylum Pseudomonadota; class Gammaproteobacteria; order Eutrophobiales; family Eutrophobiaceae; genus RBG-16-51-14. The sequence continues at coordinate 11,087 of MGXK01000054.1, read as the reverse complement.
TGGCGTTCATGGTACGAGGATTGTTGATATTATCACTCGCTATGAAAGATGTATCGGACGTGCCGGCCCGTGAAGTCAGGAACAGTTGTGAGGAAAAGTTATCCGGCATGGGATTCCACATCAGCACCCGATCAACCCGGAAATATTGTGCCCCCGGATTTGAATTCAGGTTTGTCCAGGCGGGATGTTCCGGGTCGTGTGGGGGATTAGCGGGATTGGGTCCCACATGGCAGAATCCGCATGCCATTCCTACCCGGTAAGGCTTCACCAGATTCTTGTCGAGATAGTAGTCGGGGTCGGTGTAATAGCGTTCGGGATCCCAGCGCTTTTGGGCCTGCTCGTCGAAATCCGGGTTCGGGAAAAGGCGGAGTCCCACAACCCCCGTGGCATACCCATAGTAAGATCCTGCCGGTATATTCTTGCCGCGCGCTCCGATTTTCACACCAGGATACTTTGTCTCGTCCTCGAAAGGGTCGGGCCCACAGTCCGGATCGCGCACGTCGAGCCAGAGGCCATAACGATCAGGACGAGGGCCGGTACCGTGCCTGAAACAGGGTTCGTTTACGATACCCATATATTCCCACCGGTTGTCACGGCCATACTGAAGACTCGGGTGGTTAGACAGGGTTTTCAGAAAATCGACAGTGTTGGCGCTGACGCGGGACAATTCATCCCACATGCGATCATTACCTGCTGACCATAGGACCCAGGTGTTGCGTCCGCGAATTGCAGCCTTGACGGCTGCATCCGGAGTTATCCCCGGCACAAACGGATTTAATCGTGCCGCAACTTCTTCCGGATTGTGAGTGATACCGTAGTCCATATCACCCAGGTAGTTGTCTTCAGAACCTGGAAATGTTTCCGGTTCGCGTCCAACACATTGGGCTTCATCCAGAACACTACCTGCACCCTTGCCACAGGGCGTCGGCTTCGAACCACCGTTGAGATACAGTAGGCCGGCGGTTGTGCCAAACACAAGCAGTGCTATGACATATTTTTTCATACTGGGCCCTCTGGGTCTTCCGACCCCGGTCATACACCGGAAGCTTCCTGCTCAAACAACCATGCAGTCCAGGTGTCCGGATTGATTAGAGCACTTCACCCATGGCCTTTGAACTCATCCATACTCTTGTAGACACCGAGAATATTGCCGAAGATGAAGTCGAACAGGCGGATGGGGAGTAAACCTTTCATGATAGCGACCAGGTAGACGGTCCAGGGTGAGCGCACCACTACCTTGCCTTTCTTCATGGATTCCCAGACTTTCTGCACAAAAGGTCCGGGTTGGAGTATGGGCGTCATCAGCGGCGCCCTGGCCCCTTTGAACATGCCGGTATCGACGTAGCCGGGCGTGACCGTGGTCACGCATACATTATTGTAACCCTGTTGTTCCAGTTCCAGGCGCAGGGAGTCGGACCAACCGTTTACCGCCCACTTGCTCGCGCAATACACGGACATCTTCGGGTTGGAGAGCAGCCCCGCGGCGGACGCCATGTTCACGATACGGCCCTCACGCTTTTCCAGCATGCCGGGCAGAAACGCCCGGCAGATATACATCAATGCTTCGCTGTTGATGCGCATGGTTTTCTCGATCTGGTCATTGGTATGCTCCCAGAAATAGCCACTAACGACGATACCTGCGTTGTTGATCAGGATATCGACCGTGCCGTGCTCTTTGAGGACTTTCTCCGCAGCTTTCTCGATGTCTTTGCGGTCGGATACATCTACCTTGTAGGTATATACCTTGCCGCCGCGACGGGTTAACTCCTCGGCAGTTTCCTTCATGGTCTGCTCGTTGGTAGCCCAGATGATAATCCTGGCGCCTTCCGCAACGCCGTGTTCGCAGAACAGTTTGCCCATGCCCCTGTTGCCGCCAGTGACAAGCATGGTTTTTCCGTCTATTGAATACATATGTTCCCCCCCGGTATTATGAAATACGAAAATAGTGGCCGCTGAGTACTGTCAACTTACGGACAGTCAGCCTTGCGGGCCCACATTCAACTCCTGCGCCATTTTCTCGAGGACGGCCGCGGCGCTCTCGAAATCATATTGGGCGAGCAGGTTCTGCAGTTGCTTGCTCCGTTCACCCTGGCCTGCCGCACGCAAGTCACCGGAGATTGCCTCCAATGCCTTGGCAGCACGCGTGTCGTCCCGTGCAATCAGTTTTGCCAGGTCACTCAGTGCGGCACCGAGGGCAGCCGGGTCGACGGGCCGCTGGGCAGTGGTCTGCGGCGCACGATCGCTGTCTGCCTCGAGCACGCCCACCGGCAGGTTTGCCACGAACTCGGACAGCGATTTCTCCAGGCTCGCCAGCGCCTGGTCCAGGCCAACGGTCTCCCTTGTTTTCAACAGGCCTTCGACCGTTCCTGCGCACTCGGCCAGAGCCGTTGCCCCAACACTGCCGGCCAGTCCCTTGAGGGTATGGGCTTCGCGCGTCGCCGTCTCAATCTCGGGGCGGCCGATAGCCTCCCTGATACGATGCACCGCATCTATCTGCGTTTCGCGGAACCGGGAAAGAAGTGTCTTGTAGAGCTTGATGCTGCCGCCCACCCGCTTCAACGCCTTTTCGACGTCGACCCCGGGAATGCGAATAGGGGCTTCCTCTTGACTTACTTCAGCAGTACTTACCATCATTTCGTCTGGGGCGCGTTTAAGCCAGCGCGTCAGTGTCGAGAACAATTCATTCACATCAATCGGCTTGCCTACATGGTCATTCATGCCGGCAGCGATGCAGCGTTCGCGATCACCAGCCATAACGTTGGCCGTCATCGCAATGATGGGGAGTTCGCAAAAGCGCGCGTCAGTGCGGATGCGGCGTGTTGCTTCAAATCCATCCATCAACGGCATCTGGCAGTCCATCAGGACGCCGTCGTAATTGGTTTGCTGCACTTTGTCCACCGCCTCAACGCCGTTGTTGGCCACGTCGACACTGATGCCGGCACTGGAGAGAAGTTCCACCGCGATCTCCTGGTTCACGGCGTTGTCCTCGACCAGCAGAAGGTGAGCGCCGCGTACCAGTTTGGCCGTCTCACGGAAATCGCCGCTGCGCCCCGGCTTGCGGAACGCTTGCAGAACTTCCTTCCCGAACGCCGTCATGATGGCATCGAGCAAGGTTGATGGACTCACCGGCTTGACCAACAGGCCCTCGAATGCTACGCCCTGGGTTTGCTCCAGCAACTCCTCGCGACTGAATGCGGTTGCCATGATGAAAGTCGGTGTCTTCTCCAGACTGGCGTCGGCCTGAATACGTCTGATGGTCTCCACTCCATCCATTTCCGGCATGCGCCAGTCCATCAACACCAGACCATACGGCTTGCCTTCAGATTGAGCCTGCCGAATCGCCTCAACAGCGGCCGCGCCGCTCGCTACAGCACAGGGCTCGAACTTGAGGCCGCGCAGCATGGATACGAAGATCTCACGGGCACTGGCGTTGTCATCGACGACCAGCACACGCAGGTTCTGCAAGTGTGGTATCAGCGGTATCACAGAGCGCTGCTCTGCCTGCAGCACGAACTTGGCTGTGAAGTAGAACGTACTTCCCGTCCCCGGTTCGCTCTCGACACCGATCTCTCCTCCCATCGCCTCGACCAGACTTTTGCTGATGCTCAGACCCAGGCCGGTGCCGCCATACTTGCGCGTGGTGGATGCGTCGGCCTGCGTGAAGGCGCTGAAAAGCCGGGCGCGCTGCTCTGCCGTCAGACCGATCCCGGAGTCCTTCACGTCAAACCGCAAGTGGGCCGTGCTGTCCTGCATCGCGATGAGATGAATGCCAATAGTGATCTCGCCTTTTTCGGTGAACTTGATCGCGTTGCCGACGAGATTCAGCAGCACCTGCCGCAGGCGCGTGGGATCCCCGATGAGGGACGTGGGCACGTCAATGCCCACGTCGAACAACAGTTCCAGCCCCTTGTCCTGGGCCTTGAAGACTGAAACATCGGCCACCTGCTCCAGGACGGAGTCGAGAGAGAAATCGATCCGTTCGATGTGTAACTTGCCGGCTTCGATCTTGGAGAAATCGAGGATATCGTTGATGACGCCCAATAGGCCCTTTGCCGCCGCGTCGACCTTGTTCATGTAGTTGCGCTGTTTTTCGGTCAACTCGGTCTGGAGCGCGAGGTGCGTCATACCTATGATGGCATTCATCGGTGTGCGGATCTCATGACTCATGTTTGCCAGGAACTCCGACTTCATCTTTGATGCCTGCTCGGCGACTTCTCTCGCCTCTCGTAAGGCCAGATCTTGCTCCTGAAGTCTGGCGTTGAACTCGACCAGAATAGACTGTGTTTTCTGCAAATCCAGCAAAGCGGTCTCGGCAGCGTGGTGTGCCTCGCTGGCATCCCGTTCCCGTTGCTTCAACTCGGTGATGTCGAAGTAGGTGAGCATGCGGCCGCCGTCGGGCAACGCGATACACTGGTAGAGGATGATGCGGCCGTCCGTGAGGTTGTGTTGATACGGGGGCATGTCTCCCTTGTGGATTTCCTCGACTCTTGCTGTTACATAGGCGTCGAATTCTGACTCCGGTAAGTCATAGATGCAGTTGTACCGGTTGTAGTTGATGATGTCGGCAATCGTGGGGTGCGTTTCGATGAACTCGTCGGGGATGCCCCAGATATTGCGGAAAGCACGATTGATGATCCTCCCCCGCAGGTCTGGTCCCATGAACATCACACCGTAGTCAATAGCATCCAGAACCGCATTGAGTTCGGTCAGTACTGCACTCTTTTGCTGAACGGCCTCGGCGAGATCCTGTTCGTGTTGCTTCAACTCCGTCACGTCGGTGCAGATTGTGACCAGTGATCCATCCTTGGTTCTATGGTCGCTCACCTGCAGCCAGATGCCGTTGCCCAATTGCTGCGACCTGAATCCGGAAGGCTTACGCCGGCGCTCCAGGACGTGGCCTATCCACGCCTCTTCGCCTCCCACGGAGGCCGGAATGATACCACGAACGAGCGCCTCGCGAACGAGTAACTCGTACGATGCGCCAGGCTGCATCATACCCGCCATTTCCGAAAAAAACTCTCGGTACTTGGAGTTGCAGACCACAAGGCGGTCCTCGGGATCGAATAGTGAGAAGCCTTCGGACATCGCCTCGATCGCCTCTTCAAACATGGTCTGGGCAGCCAGCGCCCGGTCCCGCGCTTCCCTCACTTCCGCATGTTGATGCCTGACCTCGGTGACGTCGGTGAGGGAACCCACGAGACGCCAGACCCGACTATTACCTATGCGCAGGCCGGTGGCTTGATCGCGCACCCATCGGTATTGCCCGTCGCCGATCCTGATTCTGTACTCGTGTTCGAAGTGGTCGCTTTCCCCCTTGAAATACACACGCATCGCCTCCCGGTAACCTGCGCCGTCGTCGGGATGGATGCGTTCCAACCAGTGCCTCGACTCGAAATGGTCTTCGTGGTAGTTGAACAGGCTCTTCAGGCGATCCGAAACCAGCAGTTTGTCGTCGATCGGCTGCCAGTCGTAAATTCCCTCGCTGATAGCCCGGGTAACGAGCTCATAGCGTTCTGCCTCGGTCTTGAGTTTCGTCTCGACCAGGTCCTCAGCTTCCTTGCGCGCGGAGATGTCACTCCAGGAGCCAACGGCCTCAAGAGAATTGCCCTTATCGTCGTAAATGACGCGTAATTCATCCCTCACCCAACAGTAACTTTCATCCTTGCGGCGGAAACGATACTCATTGACCAGATAACCCTTTTCGAACAAAAGGATCAGTTTTCCGAGCACACGTACGGCATCATCAGGATGAATCCGATCCGGAACGAAGTTCAGGTCATCAAGGTATTCATGCGGTTCATAACCAAACAACTCATGGATGTTCTCACTGATAAAGGTGGGAGTGCGCTTCCTGGCATCAAAGCAGTAAAGAATTGCAGGGGAAGAGGCAAGAATGTGTTTGATGCGCTCGTTGGCTGTCAATGTGCCTGTAGTGTTTTGAACCGAACGAATTTTCATTGAAGTTGCAATTTCCTCTTATATCCAGCGTCACCCTGTTCTGTGAAATTCACGAATTTAGCCATACCTGACAATTTTTTTCATTAGACTGAAAATTTATTGATATAGATTGCTTCATAGAAACTTCCTTTTGCGGGAGCCACTCTGCGGATTGGCTATACATTGCTGTGAATCTCGAAGATCTTGACGGGCTTGTGGAAGCCTTTCAGCGGGAGGTCGCCAATGAGCTGGGATTTCGCAACCTCTCCGAGCGCTTGTTCAACCCGCTGCGAGACGAGAATCTGCCCCCCCTTTGCCTCTCCGCAGAGGCGGGCTGCGAGATTGGTGACGTTGCCGATGGCCCCATAATCACGCCTGCCCTCGAAGCCGATGGCCCCAATGGTGGCATAACCCTGCGCAATGCCGACTCCCATCGACAGATCGTAGCCACGCCGCGCCCATGCCGCCTCAAGTCCCTTGAGGCGCTGCTGCATCTCGAGTGCCATTGAGACAGCCTGTGCCGCCGGGTTCGGAATCGGTACAGGGTCATTGAAGAAGATCATGATCCCGTCGCCGGCGAAGCGCTCCAGCGTGCCTGCGTACTTTATAATCAACTCGCCCATCGCCGCATGGTAGTCGGCCAGTACGCCCATCACCTCCTCCGGGTCGGCGCTCTCGCTGAAGGCGGTGAATTCCCTCAGATCGAGGAAGGCCACGACGATTTCCCGCCGGTGGGTCTTGAGCGGATCATCCGCATTGCCCGAGAGGATCAGGTCGGCCACGGCCGGAGAGAAGAATCGCTTCATGCGCCCCAGCCGATCCAGTTGCGTGACACCCTCAGCAACGCGCTGTTCGAGCGTCTGGTTCCAGGCCGCGAGCTCGCGCGCCTGTTCCTCGAGTTTTACAACCATCTGTTCCAACTCGCGTCTCCGCTCGTATAACTCCAGATGTGCTTTCACGCGAGCCTTCACGATCGGCGGGCTGATCGGCTTGGTGATGTAGTCCACCGCGCCAAGCTCCAATCCTTTCGTCTCGTCATCCACCTCGTTCATGGCGGTGACGAAAATGACCGGGATACGCCGTGTTTCCGGATTCACTTTCAGGCGCCTGCACACCTCGTAGCCGCTCATGCCGGGCATCATGACGTCGAGCAGAACGAGGTCAGGGGGTTCAGCGGCAAAGGCAATCTTCAAGGCACGTTCTCCGTTGATCGCCGCTTTGGTCAGATAATCAGATTCGAGCACCTCGCTCAGCAGCAGAATGTTCTCCTGCGTGTCATCGACAATCAGGATAGTGTGCTTTTCACCGGGCACCATTGCGAGGTCCTCCATAACAAAGCGGTATGTTATCGATTCGCGTACTACGACATCGATACTGGCATTGATTCTTCACGTCAGCATCACCTTGATTGCAATGCTGGTAACGACCACGGTTGCTCGCATCGACCGCAGGTAGGGTCAGGTTGGCAGCTTCCAACGATAAGTACAGACATGTAGAAGTATGAAATCATGTATCAATCTATATCACTGGTTAATGTTTCCACGAGATGTCATCGCCCACGCCGTCCGGCTTTATCACCCGTAGTATCCAAAAATATGGATCGGGTACTTCAAGCGGTCAACTCATTGGCAATGATGAGGTTATTGCGCCCTGCAGATCTCAGTTTCTTCAATTGTACCTAAACCTTGTGAACGTAATACCGTGCAGGCCAATGATGTATTTCAAGTACAAAATCTTCCATCTCAATACCGGGTACGCTCCGTCATTTCGCGTGGCGGGCATTTCTGTCGTTGGAAAGCCGTGAACATCCGTCTGAAGGTTTGCTCGGGGTCGAAAATGCCCTGCGGAGAACCTTCGGATTGGTCACCAGATCCGCCAGGGTGTATGCATCGAGTGACTCGTAGAGGGCATCGAAGGCCTCAATCAGAATGCTCATCAGCCGGCAGGCAGGAACAAGGCGGCAGGTATTCGACTCGGGGGAAAGACATTCAACGAGCGGGGAATTACCCTCGCTGGCGCGCACAAGCTGCCCTATTCGTATATCTCGCGGATCCCGGGCAAGGCGCACACCGCCGCCTTTACCGCGTATCGATTCGACCACACCGGATCGCCCCAGTTGGTGCACGACCTTCATCAGGTGGTTCTCTGAAATGCCATAGACGTCCGCAATCTCGGGGATTGTCGCCAGACGTTTGGGTTCATGGGCCAAGTATATCAATACCCGGATCGTGTAGTCGGTAAAAGATTTCAATCGCATAATGGTTATAAGCAGTAAATAAAATATTGCTTTGGTGGAAAAGTGGTGCTAGTCTTAAAGAGGTATATATTATACATGTTTTAAGTTATTACGATCAAAAATTTTCCAAAGAGTCAGTTCCGGGCCCGATAGGCTCCGCAATGACCAGCGGCGGAAAGGTATCAGCAATTATGCCGGAATCATTAAGACCCGCTGTCTTGTAATACCCCTCGGTTTTTCGTGGGATCGTTTATACAAAATCAGGAAGAAAACAACATGATTTACGTCGCACCCGGTGCCACCGGCGCCAAGGTCCAGTTCAAGGTAAAATACGACAATTTCATCGGCGGTAAGTGGGTCGCCCCGGTTAAAGGTGAATACTTCGATGTCATCACCCCGATCAATGGCAAACCCTATACCAAGGTTGCCCGTTCCGGTGCCGAAGATATTGAACTGGCACTCAACGCCGCGCACGCCGTGGCCGACAAGTGGGGGCGCACGTCTCCCGCCGAACGGGCCAACCTGCTGCTCAAGATCGCTGATCGTCTGGAAGCCAACCTTGAGATTCTTGCTTACGCCGAAACAGTGGATAACGGCAAGCCGATCCGCGAAACGCTGAATGCCGACATCCCGCTCACAATCGACCACTTCCGCTACTTTGCCGGTTGCCTGCGGGCGCAGGAAGGTGGTGTCAGCGATATCGACGAGAATACCGTCGCCTATCACTTTCACGAGCCACTCGGCGTCGTCGGTCAGATCATTCCCTGGAATTTCCCCATCCTGATGGCCTCCTGGAAACTTGCACCGGCCATTGGCGCCGGCAATTGCGTTGTGCTCAAGCCCGCCGAATCCACCCCGATCAGCATACTGATTCTCGCCGAACTGATCGCCGACCTGCTGCCACCGGGTGTACTCAACATCGTCAATGGCTACGGGCGCGAAGCTGGCATGCCGCTGGCCACCAGCAAACGAATTGCCAAGATTGCCTTCACCGGTTCGACCACGACCGGGCGCGTCATCGCCCAGGCCGCTGCCAACAACCTGATCCCGGCCACACTGGAACTCGGCGGAAAGTCGCCCAATATCTTCTTCGCCGATATCGCCCAGGCCGACGACGGATTCTTTGACAAAGCCATCGAAGGCCTTTTGTTGTTTGCTTTCAACCAGGGTGAGGTTTGCACCTGTCCGTCGCGAGCCCTGATCCAGGAATCCATCTACGACAAGTTCATGGAGCGCTGCCTGGCCCGCGTCAAGGCCATCAAGCAGGGCAGCCCGCTGGATACCGATACCATGATCGGCGCCCAGGCCTCCAAGGAACAGTTGACCAAGATCATGTCCTACATTGACCTGGGCAAGCAGGAAGGCGCCCAGCTGCTCATCGGCGGTGGCCAGGCCCATCTTGGTGGCGATCTGGAAGGTGGTTACTATATCCAGCCGACCATGTTCAAGGGCCACAACAAGATGCGTATCTTCCAGGAGGAAATCTTCGGCCCGGTGCTGGCCGTGACTACCTTTAAGGATGAGGCACAGGCGCTTGAAATAGCCAACGACACGCTGTATGGACTCGGTGCCGGTGTCTGGAGCCGCAATGGCAACGTCGCCTACCGTATGGGCCGCGCTATCAAGGCCGGCCGCGTGTGGACCAACTGCTTCCACGCCTACCCGGCCCACGCTGCCTTCGGCGGCTACAAGGAATCCGGCATCGGTCGTGAGACGCACAAGATGATGCTCGATCACTATCAGCAGACCAAGAACCTGCTGGTGAGCTACAGCGAGCAGAAACTCGGCTTCTTCTGATCCTTCGCTCGCTTTTCAGCGAGTCACTTTCCGGGGGCGCGCGAACGCCCTCTTTTGCGCAGGGAAACAGGCATGGTTGAAAAAGTTATTGCTACAGAAGCAGCGATAAAACTCATCGAGTTCCTCAAGCAGAAGCATGGCTCGCTGATGTTTCACCAGTCGGGCGGTTGCTGCGACAACAGCGCCGCAAACTGCTACCTGCCGGGTGAAATCACCATCGGTGCCGGCGATGTTTATCTAGGCGACATCGGAGGCTGCCCTTTCTATATCGGCAAGTCGCAGTATGAATACTGGAAACATACGCAACTTATTATCGACGTTATCGAAGGACATGGCGGCACTTTCTCTCTCGAAGGGCCCGAAGGGAAGGCCTTTCATACCCGATCACGCGTGTTCAGCGATGAGGAGAAGGTAGAGTTGAGCAAGTAGTCGAGTTCGGTAGATAGTTAACTGGGCACGCTTAACCCCTTTTTATTTGTTATGTATGGATGAATGGCACTTACTTAAGCACAAATCCGGGGTGTGGCTGATGAAGCTGTCACTCCGTCATCCCGGCGCACGACTCCATGGATTTA
>MGXK01000054.1:0-461 GCA_001802375.1 Gammaproteobacteria bacterium RBG_16_51_14 | reverse complement strand
CCCGCCCTCTCCGCCACCGGTACACCCAATACACCAGGAGAATACCTAGGATCAGGAAACTCCTTGTCAACATGTCTCCTCCCAGTGCGGGGTGTGTGTAATTTAGCGTAGTTGTTCGAGCAAGGCCATTGCGGTGGCGGCATCTACGATGCGAATCCCCTGGTATTCCTGAAGTGTCAGCAGATCGGTGTCGCCGGAGACGATCAAATCAGCCTGCGCAGCGAGGGCACAGGCGAGTACATAATCATCGTCCGGGTCATTGAGAATGACCGGTATGATCGATACAGGATGAACGATACGCGCCAACTCTGCATAGCGCAGCACCAGTGCTTCGATGGACAGAGGTTGCTTCGCGATTTGAACTGCGAACTTGCGGCGATGAAGGATTCCTTCTGATTCCGCCAACAATGCTGGACTGATGACAAGTGCCAACATTCCATCCATGGCTTGTTGAACGATCC
>MGXK01000053.1:1180-6746 GCA_001802375.1 Gammaproteobacteria bacterium RBG_16_51_14 | reverse complement strand
TTCATCCAGGCATAACTCATGAGGTTGTCCTGCGGAACACCCACTCCCCTGAAATAATTTACACCCAGACTGTACTGGGCTTCGATATGGCCTTTTTCCGCGGCCTTGCGATACCACATCATGGCCGCTTCGAAATCAGCCGGCATATCATAAGACCTTGCGTTCTCACAGAGAACACCCAGATTATATTCACCCTCGGCACTACCCAGATCAGCTGCCTTTTGAAACCATTTTTGTGCCTCTTTGCCATCCCTTTGCACACCGTTGCCACGTGCATACATAATGCCTAGTCTGATTTGGGACTGCACGTCCCCTTGCTCTGCAAGTGAACTCCAAAGCTCCACAGCTTTTGTGTATTCACCCTCCTCAAACGCGATCATGCCATCCTCGAACACATCTGCGCGCGTGACCGACATCATCATGCTGATTGAACACCACAAGAAAAATGTTACCGATTTCATGAGCAACCCCGGCTGAATCCTATTGCTGATCGAGGGAAGATAACGAATTCCTGTCCTTCTCACCCTTTACTTCCTGATAGTTTAGTCTCATATCCTTTATTTTCCATGTTCCTTAACTCCCCGGACAGTCTTGGCCATGAACTTGATTGTCTGAAAACACGTTCAAAAATAATTATCTGGTTAAATCCAATGCTCGGGCGGAAAGAGTACATTGCTGACACAGAATCCATGAAGGCCGCATTACCTCATCTTGATCTTTTTGCGCCTGCCCACAGCCTTGCGTCTCTGGGAGATGCGATTGGTTATCTCGCCCGGACTTACCGCTAGACGATGGGTGGTTCGATGGGTGTTCTTTTGTCTGTATCGGGATCCATTTCCTGCTGGAATATCTCTAAAGTTCCGGCTACGGTTTCGGCTTCCCTGAAGTGGGCGATATGGAACAGGGCTTCCCCTTCATTGACGAGCGGAATGTTGGTCCGGCCGATGATCATACCGGGTGTTGTGGCAAGGACTGCTTCTTCTTTTTCTCCGAATGGATCGGCAATAATACCGAGGATTTGATTTTCCTCCACCATGGCCCCCAGCGGCACGATGGTCCGCAAGATACCACTTTGCGGTGCACGAACCCAGACACTGGAGCTTGCCACCAGGGGCTGGATGTCTGCCTTTGGTGGCTTCAGTTTCGGGAGCATACCCAGTGCACGCATGACGGAAACAATGCCCTTCACGCCGGCACGGATTGCAACCTCATCGAACCTCAGTGCTTCACCTGCTTCATATACGATCACAGAGATACCCTTCTTTTCGAGTGCCTGCCGCATGGATCCCTCCATCAGGGTTGTGTTCAGGATGACGGGTGCCTTGAAGGCATGTGCCATCTTTTCTGTCTCTTCGTCATCCAGATAGGCACGGACCTGTGGCAGGTTTTCCCTGTGAATGGCACCCGTATGGATATCAATACCGTGTGTAGCCTTGGAAGCAATTTCCTTCAGGAAGACATGCGATAATCGGGCTGCCATTGACCCCGATTCAGAGCCGGGAAAGGAACGGTTCAAATCACGGCGATCCGGCAGATAACGTGACTGATTTATGAATCCATAGACATTCACTACTGGTACTGCAATCAAGGTCCCTTTCAATCGATCCATGGCTTTCAGTTTCAGAAGGCGACGAATGATCTCGACGCCAATGATTTCATCACCATGCAAGGCTGCACAGATAAATAATACGGGACCGGGTTTTGTACCGTGAATTACCCGCACCGGGATGGTCAAGGCAGTATGTGTATACAGATCAGGGATGGAGAGCTCAACAACCGCCTGTTGCCCTGACTTGATCCCTACCCCCCCTATCTCGATAGATTCACGCATTATTCAGCCCTTGCCGCGGGTCCGGGTTTTCCCTGATTTTGCGTTTTTTTCGATAAACTCGATTATCATCCCGGCAATATCCTTACCAGAGACTTCTTCAATACCTTGTAGTCCAGGCGATGAATTGACTTCCATGACAACCGGGCCGTGGTTGGAACGCAGTATATCCACACCACATACATTCAGCCCCATGGTGTTGGCCGCATGGACAGCGGTCTCACGCTCAGTCGGGGTGATTTTTATCAAAATGGCCTTGCCACCACGATGCAGGTTTGACCTGAACTCGCCATCCTTCGCCTGACGCATCATTGTTGCAACCACCCTGTCACCTATAACAAAGCAACGAATATCGGAACCAGCCGCTTCCCTGATATATTCCTGGACAAGCACACTGGCCTTGAGACCAAGAAATGATTCGATCACACTCTCTGCGGCCTGCTGTGTTTCCGCCAGGACCACGCCAATCCCCTGCGTGCCCTGCAGAAGTTTGATTACCAATGGTGCTCCCCCGACCATCTTGATGAGATCTTCGATATCATCCGGTTTGTTGGCAAATCCGGTAACCGGCAAACCGACTCCCTTGCGCGAAAGCAATTGCAATGCCCGCAATTTATCCCGCGATCGTGTGATGGCGACAGATTCATTGAGTGGATACACACCCATCATTTCGAACTGCCTGAGTACGGCCGCACCGTAAAATGTGACGGACGCACCAATACGCGGAATCACCGCATCGAATCCAGCCAGGTTTTCTCCCTTGTAATGAATTCCCGGTTTAGCCGAGGCGATATTCATATAACAACGCAAAACGTCAAGCCTGCGGACTTCATGGCCGGCTGCTTCCGCTGCCGCAATCAATCGTCGGGTTGAATACAGGTTCGGATTGCGTGATAGCAATGCAATTCTCATAGTTTCTTCATCCCTCTTCGCCTCAGCGATTTATATTGCGACTTTACCGTTTTCCCGGTGACATAAGACCTGTCCGGATTCACATGAAGATATCCATCAACAATGGCAGTGCGCCCAAGCAACATGCGGAACAACATATTATCCCGACAGCTCAACGTGATTTCTATTGGCCATTGCTGTCCCCCCAGACTTACAGGGGTTTCAATCACAAAACGTTCCTCTACATGGCCACCGGAATCCTTGACAAGCCGGATATCGATAATCGGTGCAACACAGACAATTTCTATATCTGCCCGATTTTGCAAGGGATGAATCCGGAATCTTACCATGTCTCTGTCCCCTTCCCTGAAAGATTCAATATAATATGTATGCAAAGATGAAGTTCGGGCGCCCGTATCAACCTTGGCCTTGATGCCGGGGATTCCCAACTCTGGTAAAGCCACCCATTCACGCCACCCTATTTCTGTAGCTTCGGTTATTTTTTTGCTTTTCATATACTTGAAAACGATGTATACGGCGTAAGTAATAGTAAACTTGAATTACAATCCCCTGCTTATAATAACAACAGAATCAGATCGGATGGATATCAATATTCTCAAAACATTTATCGAAGTTTACAGAACCCGCCATTTTGGCAAGGCTGCTGACAATCTTTTTGTCACCCAGTCAACAGTGAGTGCAAGGGTACGACAACTTGAGGAAGCTTTGGGAGTGCAGCTTTTTTATCGTGACAGAAATAACATCCAGCTGACGCCTCCGGGACAAAGGTTTCTCAAGCACGCTGAATCCATACTGAATACGTGGAACAGGGCGCGGTTCGATATCGATCTGAGTGAGGATACAAAAACACGGCTGATTATCGGGGGAGAGCCCAGCCTATGGGACCTTTACCTTGGAGAATGGCTGTTAAAAATAAGAAAAAATCTCCCGCATATTGCACTTGCTGCCGAGGCTGTTTCAACCGAATCGATGGTCAGGCAACTGGTCGATCGCACAATTGACCTGGGATTCACCTGTGAATTTCCGCAGATCCGGAATATAACGATCAGTGAGTCATTTGCATTTGAACTGGTTATGATCAGTACAAAACAGGGTCTGGGCCCTGATCAGGCAATTCAATCCGGGTATGTCTATGTAGACTGGGGTACATCATTTGCCAATCAACATGCGAAATTCTTTGCAGAAGCACCCGCGCCGGATATCAGAACAGGTCTGGGACACCTGGCACTGGGGTTTATCAAAAAGAACGGCGGATCAGCCTATTTGCCGGAACCTATGATAAGGGACGATTTATTGAAGGATCAACTGTACCTGGTAAATGATGCTCCGGTTATTCACCACAAGTCATTTGTCCTCTTTCATGAGGATTCAGATCGTCGCGACCTCATTGAAGAGGTGATTTCCTGGAACACACGTAATGAGAGTAAATGAGGATTTTGGGCCCTTTGTTAACGCCGTATCGGCAAGCACCGCAATTTTGAGACAGGTATTAGTCATATTTGCTGTCTTCAAGTGACCCATCATCCAGATACCCTGTATATAGATCATCATTAATGATTTTGTGAAGTTCCCTCATTTCCTTGTATTTTTCTGTATCCCTCCATGTTCGTCTGTAAGATACATCAGCATCCAGATCAATAATTGATCCCTCATCATTCACATCAGATTCAATCTCCGGTAAGGCATCATCGTCCAGCATTGGAGCGTCTTCCCCATAGTCGAGAAAATCACGGTTTTTTATATTTCCCATCTTCTACCTTTCGCCTGGCTAGTGAATAAAATATAAACCATGTAATGTATTGTTTTTTATGGACATTTAAAAAATACCTGAAAAAACTAGGCACTATATATTTACTTGAAAAATTCTTGTAAAACTAATTATTTCTATTGTAACAATCGAAAATATTGATTGTTCTGATTTCATGGGAAATATCAATAAATCCATATTGGAATCACGGGTATACCCGCTTGATCACCTGGTTATTCCAGATAGATCGTGCTAACGGAGTAGAGAAATACGGGGTATTCAGGTCAGTCCTAATTGGTTATCAGGGCCGTTGAATAATGCTGATGAATGCCTTGCGACTGTTATTCGGGTTCTGTGCCGCTATCCAAATCGGGTTACGTAGTAATGATTAATCGTCTTTTTGCAGGATTTGGTAGAGTATCTCGATTATTTTTGAGAACCCGAATGACAGGATAACGAGAACCAGACAGGTAAACATGGCACCAAGAAAGTACAAACCTTCCTGATCGTTATCAATATGGAAAAAAACAAACAGGAATATAAAAGCCAGCAGAATTGTTGAAAACCCCAGAATATTCAGATGCCGGCAGAGGGTGGGTGTTTTATCAAACATGAAAGTTCCCCGTGTCTTGATTCCTGTACAAAGGTTATTCTCAATGTCATGGAAAATCAAACATCGATAACACCAGATACGATGACACAATTTTCCTTCTTGCCCGATTTCAGCCCGCACCATATCAGCCAGAATACTCTACTGGAATACCACGGGTAACCACCCGTTGTTTTACGGGCAATCACCGTTACCCCGAATTTCCATTTTGTAAAAGGATTCTATTTCCCTGCCAGGGATACCTCGACCAGATTATCGGAAAAAGTCGGGGCATGGCCCATATTGACGAATTCAGCCGAACTGATGATATTTACCGTGCCTCGGTTCAGTTGCCTCCAGTAACCCAGGGTTGCCACCACCACGCCTGGATTCACATCCTCAGTAACCCTGGCTTCGCCTTCAAAACCACCCCGGTCATTATAGACACGTACCGTATCACCATCCCTGATTTCACGTATTCCGGCATCAG
>MGXK01000053.1:248-1053 GCA_001802375.1 Gammaproteobacteria bacterium RBG_16_51_14 | reverse complement strand
CACATAGTCTGGCAACGAATCCAGCGGTTCGCCCGGTTGAAAACCGTCGTACATCTGGCGGAATGGCCCGGCCACAAAGTTGGCCGCGCCTTCAACCTTGAATTCGCATTTACCGGACGGTGTCGGGAAATTTCCTTCTTTATGTGGGCAACGGTTGTCCCTGGTTCCAACATTCAGACGGGCAAAACCATGCTTGCGCATGTAATCCAGGTCAATCCCCTTACAGGCAGGTGCATCCCAATCGACGTAATTCTCCAGACACTCCGAATCCGACCATTTGAACTGTTCCTCCTCAAAACCCATGCGCGCGGCCAGGCGCCGGAAGATCTCATTATTGGGGATCGCTTCTCCCGGTGAGTCCACACACCTGGTATTATACGTGAGATACAAATGTCCCCAGGACAGGATGATGTCTTCCATCTCGGCACCCATGGATGCCGGTAACACAATATCGGCATAAGAGGCAGTATCCGAAATGAAATGTTCCGCAGAAACGAGGAACAGGTCTTCACGCATCAGGCCCTTGACGATCTTGTCGCTTTCCGGTGCCTGGGTGACCGGGTTTGAGTTCCAGCACATCATTGATTTTATCTGCGGATCGAGTGGGATTTCACCGGTCAGTGCACGCCCAATCTGCAGATTATTTACCACCCGCGTACCCTCCGGTATCAGGTCCGGTCGACAGATGACATCAAACTTGTAGGGGTGTTCCCAGACAGGAAACTGCGTGACACCACCACCCACATGACGCCATGCCCCGGTCAAGGCCGATATACAGGTAACTGCGCGGATGGTCTGACCACCA
>MGXK01000053.1:0-127 GCA_001802375.1 Gammaproteobacteria bacterium RBG_16_51_14 | reverse complement strand
GGGTGCGGGCCCTGGCACGATCCTTAAGGTCTTCATAACCCAGGGTGAAATTATCAACATAGTCCTGATCCACCAGTCCCTGTTCAATGATGGAATTGATCACCGCCATCGCCAACGCCCCGTCAGT
>MGXK01000052.1 GCA_001802375.1 Gammaproteobacteria bacterium RBG_16_51_14 | reverse complement strand
GCCACCTGCATGAGCTGTCATGATACACCCGGTATCGCCGAGGAGAGGATTGATCGTGCCCACAGTCATCCGGTCGATGTTGACCAGAAACGCCACGGGGACCCGGTAGCGATCGGGACCGGACAAAAGGTACAACCCCTGCCCCTCTACGATGATCAAGGCCGCCATACCAACGGTAACGGTCGGGTTGCCTGTGGCAGTTGTCATGACCCGCACACATGGACGGCAGATAAGGACACCAGGAAAAAGGAAGAGGCTGGTGCGATCGTTTCCGTCAATGCCGGGATGGATCGGAACGTATTATGCGACAGGGAAGGTGCCGCTGGAAAAAAGCAGCGCTTAGAGGGGGATGGGCGCAACAGCTTCCTGCGCCTGGCGGCGGCACCCGCCAGTCAGCTTTGTGTGGAATGTCATCAGGATCAGCGCAGGGTATTCGAAACCAACCACGATCTCACTATCTCGGCCCCGGAGGCTAAAAATTACCGTGGGCAGACCCTTGCAAAATCGGGTATCTGCGGGCAATGTCATATCCCGCACAAGGCCAGGGGGCCTGTGCGGTGGGCACGCGAAATGGGGCCCGGTGAGGCCGCCATCGAGGGGTTGTGCAGGGATTGCCACCGCTCCGGAAATCTGGCCAGGGACAAACTGACAGGCACATTCAGTCATCCCGTCGGTATCAAACCCGGCGAGAATATGAAAACACAGGATCTGCCCACCTTTACGTCTCAAGGCGAGAAGAAAAAGGATGGCTCCGGCATGATGGACTGTGCGACATGCCATGATACCCATGGTGGAAAACCGACAGACCAGGTAACCGCAAATAAAACTGGCAAGAAAGGCAAACCCTCCTATCAGTTCCTGCGCAAGGCCATCGGGGCTGAATCAGAATTATGCAAAAGCTGCCATCGCCATCAGGGTGAGATCACAGGGACAAAGCATGATCTCAGATTGACTGCTGCCGAGGAAAAAAACATCCGCGACCAGACACTGGCACAATCAGGTATCTGTGGCGCCTGCCATGTCGTCCACAATGCAACCGGGCCCTTTATCTGGGGGCGCAAACCGGTTGCCGGGATGGATCCCGCAACGGCGACCTGCCTGTCCTGTCACGATGACCGGGGTCTCGCCAAGGACAAGGGGATCGGTGAACGCAGCCACCCGGTGGACGTAGATATGAAATCCACCGGGATCAGCCTTGCCGCCGGAAAATGGAGCGGCGATGGCAATCGGGAAAAATTGATCGCGTTACCCATGTATGACAAACAGGGGCAGCATAGCCAGTCCAGTGACGGACGGGTCTCTTGCGGCACCTGCCACGACCCGCATCGGTGGTCAGCCGACGGCAAGACGGCCCAGGTCAGTGACATCAAAAAACTGGAAGGCGGTCCTGACGACAGCTTTTTACGTATTGCGGACCGCGGCAACAGTGCCTTGTGCATCAACTGTCATCTCGACCAGAAGCCGGTCGCACGCAGCAAACACAACCTGGCACTGTTTCTTTCCGGAAAAAAGTCATCGCCAAAAGACCTCGACACCAGGGCAGTCCATAAACAGGGAGACCAGGTAATCAGCTATGCGGCTGACCAGGCGCCGACAGGCGATCAGCTCACAGAATCCGGGGATAACCAGGCAGAGGACCGGCAGCAATTGACAGGAACCGGGACCGGCGGCTCTGCCGGGGGTGTCTGTGCCACCTGCCACATGCCCCACAAGGCCAAGGGTCCCCTGCTCTGGGCCCGCAGCACCGGACCCGGCAAAGGCCCCATCGAGGTGTTGTGCAAGGATTGTCACCAGAAAACGAGTAATGCCAGCGACAAGCTGACCGGTCCTCATGATCACCCCGTCGGTGTGAAATTTACCGCCACGATGCAACCGCACGGACTTCCCACCTACTCCGAGGACGGCAAGAAACGGCGCGATGGCAAGGGCTTCATGGACTGTACGACCTGTCATGACCCGCATCGCTGGCAACCGCAACCGGCGACCGATCCGGATGCCAGTCAACTCGTGGAGGGCGATGGACAGAACAGCTTCCTGCGCATGCTGGCGGCACCGTCCAGCCGGCTTTGTCTGGAATGTCATCAGGACCAGCGCATGGTGATCGCAACCGATCACGACCTCAATATCACGGCCCCGAAGGCAACGAACCGGCTTGGAGAAACCAGCGCGGAATCCGGTGTCTGCGGTCAATGTCATATCCCGCATAACGGTCTTTCCGAGTATCAGTGGGCCAGGCTCTGGGAGGACCAGGGTAAAAACAGCGCCGAGGAACGCTGCCTGGGTTGTCACAGCGAGGGGGAAGTCGCCTCCAACAAGATACCACCCGTCGCAAAACATCCCGATGAGGTAAGGGTCTGGTCGACCCTCGATGTCAGCAGCCCCCTGCGCGGGCACCCTCTTCCCGAACTGCCTGTCTACAACCAGGCGGGGCAACAGGACAAGACCGGGGTGATCGGCTGTGCCAGTTGCCATAATCCCCATCAGTGGAGCCCGGACCAGAAGGCCGATGGCCCTGGCAAGAACGTCGAGGGTAACCTCCAGACCAGTTTTCTCCGCAACGTAAACAGCGAGTCATTCCTCTGTGCGGACTGTCATGGGGAGGATGCCCTGTTCCGTTACCTGTACTTCCATAAGGAATCTGCCCACCAGAAGAACCATCTCTACCTGGGGGTGCCGACCGGTCCACCCGTCCCCCCGAAACGGCCCTGAATCAGGTAAAAACAGCGTGTGAAATGGGTCACAGATCAGGTAATTTCAGTTACTCTATTGAATCTATAACTGGTTTATTTATGATCTAAATCAATATAAGGCCAGTCCATTTTAGTAATATAATCAGGTTAAACAATTATTGACGCATAATTCTACTATCGGAAAATGAATGCATTAACAAATGCTTAACAAAACTTTACAATATCGGGACAAAAATTTACAGCATTCAAATCGCCGACATACTATAGATATGTTATAAAATGATTATCGTATTTTAGAGCAGTAAACTTTACGCAATCAGCAGGAGGACAAAAATGAAATTCAACACCCTGACACAGGGGTTACGCCGCACAGCGGCCCTGGGATGCGGTCTCTTGGTGGTTGCCCTGTTGCCGGGCACCGCTGCGGCGCTGATCACCGGTAGCGGACACGATCTCGCAGGCACGGCCGCCGGCACCAACGGTGGAGACCAGATCTGTATCTACTGCCACACACCGCACAACGCCAATACCGTCATCGCTGACGCCCCGCTCTGGAACCATCAAGTCGATACCGGGGCGGCCTACATCGCCTATGGTGATCCGGCCGGCACGATGGATGCGACGGCCGGGACCCCCAGTGGGATATCGGCACTCTGTATGTCCTGCCATGATGGTCAGATCGGCGTCGACAACTACGGCGGCTTCACGCCTGGCACGCTCATCGGCACCATCAGTTCAGTGGCTGATTTCGGGCTCGACCTGAGCAACGATCACCCGATCTCCTTCGTCTATGACACCAACCTGGCCAACACCGACGCGGAGTTATGGGACCCGGCCGTGGATACGGTGTCCGTCGGAACCGGTGGCACTACACAATCGGGTACGATCGCAGCCGTCCTGCTCTTCAATGACAAGGTGGAGTGTGCATCATGCCACGACGTTCACAACACCCAGATATCAAGCGAAAACTACAAGCTGGTGCGCGACAATATGGTCGGCAGTGAACTCTGCCTGGATTGCCACAACAAGTAGTTAGTGAGCAGTCTGTAGTCTCCGGCGGGAAGGGCGAACACAACGGCGGATCTGAAGTCGCCCCCCGGCATCAACGGAACCCATCCGGCGCAAACCCGGATGGGTTCTTTACTAACCGGAACTGGAGTTAGAAGCACATCCCGCCCTGTTGTAAAGACGGTTGACAGGCGTTACCTCAACGACCAATATATCAACCACAGACCTGTATAACGCATGCCCAGTTCTGTCTGAAAAACCGGTCATAACCAGGGGCCAGGGCATAACCTGAGCAATGCCCGAATCCTGACCGCGATAATAAAATAACAACCCGGAAGGAGTAGCCTAGATTCATGAAGCAAACCCTCGCGACCCGCCTCCTACTCATCATCTGTTCCTTGCCTGTGTTCCTCCTCAGCGGCTGTGTCGAGGAAGCGGTGAAGGAGGCCCCGGTGGCATCCGCCCTGTTCTATCCACCTTTACCGAACCCGCCCCGGATCCAGTATCTGGCCAGTTTTTCCGGTGCGAGCGACCTGGCGGAGGCCCCGGGCGCCTTCGGAAAATTCATCCTCGGTGACGATGTAGAGGACAAGGAGGGCATCAGGAAACCCTGGGGGGTGGACATGTTTGCGAACAGGATCTACGCGACGGATACACGCGGCGCCGGTTATGCGGTTTTTGACCTGGAGAAACAGAGCTATAAAACCGTCATCGGCAGCATGGGTGGCGCACTGCCCAAACCCATCACTATCACTATCGATGACGACGGCACAAAGTATATCACGGATACGAGCAGGAACCAGATCGTCAAATACGATGCGGACGACCATTTCGTAGAGGCCTTCGGTGTTGAGCAACAGTTCAAACCCGGGGACGTTGTGGTCGCGGGGGACCGATTATACGTCGCGGACCTTGATCACCACAACATTCATGTCCTTGACAAAGGCACGGGGCAAGCGCTGTCGACCTTCAGCCAGGTCGGTGCAACGGAAGGCAGTTTGTACTATCCGACCAATCTTGCCGTCGGACCGGATAATCTCCTCTACGTCAGCGACACCGGTAATTTCCGGGTACAGGCATTCACACTGGATGGAAAATTTGTCAAAAGCATAGGCAGCGTTGGTACCGGCCTGGGTCATTTTGCCCGTCCCAAGGGGATCGCGGTAGACCGTGACGGACGACTTTATGTAGTTGATGCTGCCTTCGAAAACGTCCAGATATTCAACAAGGAAGGAAAATTGCTGCTGTTTTTCGGCGAACCGGCGGCGAACCACCGGGCCGGTCTTGATCTGCCAACCGATATCAATATCAACTATGAGGGTGCCGCGATTTTTCAGAAATACGCAGACCCGAAGTTCAAACTGGAATACGTCATCCTGGTAGCAAATCAGTTTGGCCGTAACAAAATCATCGTCTTTGGTTACGGCAGGATGGAGGGAATGGACTATTCCGTTGAGTAAGCACGATGCAATTACGAGACGACGGGTTTCCCGCCATTAAGGTCAACAGAGAGAGAGTGGGCAGGACCTTACCATACCCGTGCCATGGTTTCGCTTATCCGGATATAACACGACGTGGAGAAAGCATACGAGGAAATGAATTCGATGCGTGTCTTCGTGACCACCATTCCACGCAGCGCCCTGGCCTGGCTTGTGCTCACGTGGTGCGCCCTTGCACCCTCGACCCTGTCAGCCGTAGAGGTCACACGTTTTAAACTGACCGGTTACAGCGCCTTCCTGGAAACTCTCACCCGCTACGACGAGAACCGTACCCAAAGGGCAGGTGGCGAGGCAACACGTGAAACCTCGCCCAAATCACAAAGAAGGATCGGCGGCACCACACAGGGATATATCTATCATCCCAATTTGGTAAGGATGAATCTCTCAGGCAGTCTGCTCTTCGATCAGCGCAGTTTCAAACAGGATAACGGCGTGGAAACCGATGATAGTGGAATTGCGTGGGACATCGGCACCAATTTCGATTTTCTGTCGAACAAACCCTACCCGTTCAGCCTTTTCCTGCATCGAACTCACCCGTTGATCTTTACCGGGGAGAGCGACAGCTTCAGCCAGGAAAACACCCGGTTTGGCCTGAAATTCTCACTGTTACAACCGTTTTCACCGGTAAACGTGAAGACCGAGATAACACGGGATATGCGTGAAGGCGAAGGTCCCAACGTGATCGAGGATAATACAACAGACCAGTTTTCGACGAGCCTTGATTACCCGATCTTATGGAGTCA
Source organism: Gammaproteobacteria bacterium RBG_16_51_14 (assembly GCA_001802375.1). GTDB lineage: Bacteria > Pseudomonadota > Gammaproteobacteria > Eutrophobiales > Eutrophobiaceae > RBG-16-51-14. The sequence continues at coordinate 12,953 of MGXK01000052.1, read as the reverse complement.
ACATTCACAACTCGGCTACGACCTGATCCGTTCGAATGACCGGAGCGGTAATCCGAATCTTGCCATCCGGGAGGTTTCCAACCTGAACCATCGTGTCAATTTAATCAACCGATGGGTAATCGGGGATCGCCAACAATATGTCGTTAATAACCAGGCCACCTATAACCTGGTCGACAAACCGAATAGACAGCACTTCCGCCTGGCACCGAATTTCACCTGGCACCATAATGACAGGATGCGTTCCGTTTATGACTACAACTTTAACATGACGACACGGGACGATGACTCTGCCTATTCCAATGACGCCAGGGCAAGATTACATCTGACCCTGAGCGATCGGTTGTTTGGCAGTGCCGGTGTTCATACCACCTTCGCCGAGGCCGGTTCCTCCCAGTCGCAAACCTATGGCGCCGACACAAGGGCCGTTTATACGCAGCCCACACCCATAGGTGACCTGACCCTGAATGGGGCGGTTGGTGTTGACTTCAATAATCAGGAGGCCACGACAAGCCAGACCACGGTCGTGGATGAAGCACATGAATTATCTTCGATCCGGTTCGATCCACTTAATAATGACTTCGTCATTGCCGGGAGTGTCGTGATCACCAATACGACCCGGACCCAGACCTTCAGGGAAGGCATCGATTACACCCTGAGGCTAACCGGGGCACAGACCGAGGTGATTATGATTATTGGCGGCGCTATCGATCTGAGTGGCGATGATAATGTGCTGATCAATTACAACTTCGAAACCGGTGGTTCATTCAGCTTCTACACGCTGTCATCGAATCTGGGTGCCAATATGACCGTGGCACGCTACTATCAGTTGTTCGCGCGCATCACGGATCGAAGGCAAATGGAACATTCCAGAAGCCTGATCCTGGAACGGCGGCTCAATTCTTCCACAGTAACTGAGTTCGGCACGCGTGCGAACGTGCCCATCTGGTTTCAGATAAGGGTGGGCGGTGATGCCAGATACCGGCACCTGGAACAGGAATTCTCGCCGTCGGATACGATCTCTGCAAATGCCTGGCTGGGCATACCGCTACCGTTTCTCCGCAGTTCACTGGACCTCTCTGCAGCCCGGTCCATGACAGAGGTCACCGATTCTCTCAACGATTCGGATCTCACCAAATACACCGCCCGCATCAATTCAAATCCATGGCACCGCATCACCCTGACTGCCGACACCTCTTATGAGGAGGATACCGGTTCGCCACTTTTGATCAGCCGGTCCGAGGCAAATTTCCGCGCCACATGGCAGGTCCGCAAGTTACGGTTAAGCGCAGTGGCACAGTACCTGCAGACAACCCAGGGCGATCTTGAGCGTGACCGCCTGGAGGCCTGGCTGTTGATACGGAGGGATATCTGGTGACCCCGTCACGAACTTCCGCATGGATCGCAAGCTGTGCCATCCTGGCCCTGGGGATAACGCAGCTTGCCGGCTGTGCACCGTCCGTCAGGGATCAGCCGGGTCTTGAGGCACCGGTATGGCCGGAACCACCCGCCGTACCCCGGCTTGCATTCCTGACGACGTTTTCAGGACCGGATGATTTCGGTATTAAAAAAGGTTTCCTCGAGCAAATGGGCGAGTTTTTCACCGGGAAACGCTGGCAGCATCTGGTCCGTCCCATGGCGATTGCGGTCACACCGGCTGGTGTGGTGTATGTCGCAGACCCGGGTGTCAGTGGCGTACACCGGTTCGACAAACAAAACGAAACCTACCAGCTCATCCAGCGGGAAAACGGGCTGGAACTGCCCTCTCCGGTTGCCCTTGCCGCTGGATTGGCAGGTGAAGTCTATGTTACCGATTCCCGGCTCAGCGCCCTGTTCGTGATAAAACCGGATGCAACGGAGGCAGTTCAGGTGCCACTGCAGGGATTACTGGCGCAGCCGACCGGGGTGGCGCTGGATCCGGTCCTTGGCAATTTCTATATTGTCGATACGGGAAGCCACGAGGTAAAGGTGTTTGCGCGTGATGGTACGTTACTGACCAAATTCGGGCAACGGGGAACCGGCCCGGGCGAACTCAATTATCCAACCATGATCTGGCGTAACCAGCAAGGTGAATTCATCGTCTCGGACAGCATGAATTTCCGGATCCAGATATTTGATGCCTCGGGGCAATTCCTGCGCGAATTCGGAAACATTGGAGATTCCACGGGGAGTCATTCGCAGCCCAAAGGCGTTGCCTCGGACCAGTATGGGCATATCTATGTGGTCGACACCCTGTTCCATACGATCCAGATTTTTGACCCGTTGGGCACTTTTCTTCTCAACGTCGGCCGCCAGGGCCAGGAGTGGGGAGAATTTTTCATGCCCACCGGCATTTTTATCGGCGAACGGGACACCATTTATATCGCCGATGAATTCAATCACCGTATCCAGGTGTTTCGTTATATCGGACCGCCGCCACCACCATGACCGGGTTCGTCATTGAGGTTTCAGGGATGTGCGGGCAGACTGGCATGAATAAAGGTAATAGACCGCCTTATCGGCACCAGCAGCGCACCCCTTGCAACTTTTTCAGGTAATGCGCTAACTAATGAATTGTGAAGATATGTTATAACCAGGTTAAGTCACTGAAATCAATGAAACAGTTAGTATATCCTTATAAAAAGATAGCCGGTATTGAAGCCAAGCCATCAAAACAGGTTACGAATGCCATGAATTCCCGGAACCGGATCATTACGGGTCAGGATCAGACGACGAACCGGTATGCCATGATTCGCGCAATCCTCACCTGCCTGTGTCTCGTCATGCTGGTCCTGCCAGCCCAACAAGCGATGGCAATGCGGATCGCAGGCTCCCAGCATGATCTTTCCGCCACCAGTAGTCATCCGATTCGTGCCCAGAGTGAGCGACGGATCTGCGAGTTCTGCCATACACCGCACACGAAGGGCAAAACGATCGGTCCCATGTGGAATCGTAACAACACGGGGAACACCTATGAACCCTACTGGAGCACCACCATGGATCCAATCTCACCGGTCGGCCAACCGAACGGCAGCTCGATCCTCTGTCTGAGTTGCCATGACGGTACCATCGCCCTGGGCGAGGTCATCAAACGGGACACCAGGGGCACCGAAATCGCCATGACGGGCGCGAGGTCATTGTCGGGCCGATCGAGTTCCCTGGGACTGGAACTCAGGGATGACCACCCTATCTCGTTCGCCTATACCTCGGAACTGGCGACACAAAGGGGTAAGGATCCCGTCCTTATGTCGGGTGGCAACGAACTGAAACAGCCTGTAGCACTGCCCAGATCGTTGCGGCTGGACAACGCCGGCAGATTGCAATGCACAACCTGTCATAATTCCCATGACAATGAATTGGGAAATTTTCTGGTCATGTCCAACCGGGGGACGGATGCCCCGTACCTGTGCACGGCCTGTCACGAGATCGAGGCAGTTAATGAAAAATGGTCGGAATCGGCGCACAAGAACTCAGCAAAAGCGACGTCCGGCTCCCGTGACAAGCACCTCTACCCCTATACCCTGATGGATGAAAATGGTTGTCAAAACTGTCATACGCCGCACGGGGCCAGTTTCTCGGCCGGGGCCACCGGGGCCAGCAATAAATCACCCTTGCTTTATCACGCCTCGTCGGTTGATAACTGCATACCCTGTCACAGGGGGCAGGTAGCGGAAAAAAATATCGATTCTGAAACAGACAAAACCTCGAACCACCCCATGGACAACAGTGAAATCCATGATCCAAGACCCGGCACGGTTAGCAACGAACCATATCAGCTGAGTGATACCGATCACGTTGTCTGCGTGGACTGCCATAATCCACATGCGGCCAATGCGGACGATTTCTCCACGGAACCCTACCTGCCCGGTACGCTACGAGGAGTAAAAGGGATTGATATCAGTGGCAATCCGAAAAAACCGATCACCGAAATATATGAACTGTGTTTCCGTTGCCATGGTGATGGTGCTACCGGTGCCATACTGCATACACCCCGTGTTATAGAACAAACCAACACACGGCTGGAGTTCCAGCAGTCCAATCCCTCATTCCATCCGGTGGCATTCGTGGGCAAGAATACAAGTGTCCCCAGTCTCGATGGCGCCACCGCCGCTCCGGCGTATCTTGGCTCCGACATCATGAGTTGTACCGACTGCCACAATAATGAGGATGCCCCGACCTATTCCTTTGCTACGGACAGGGGCCGGGGTGATGGTTCGGGCATGGGACCGAGGGGACCACATGGTACGGACAACAGGCCGGGTAACCACACACCCATTCTCTTGCGCAGATATGAAAAAGCAGACAATACCAGTGAGAGCGAGGCGAATTACAGCCTGTGCTACTACTGTCACAATCGTAACAGCATACTCAACGACGACTCATTCAAGGGACACAAAACGCACATCCAGGACTATAATACGCCCTGCAATGTGTGCCACGATCCCCACGGGATATCTATTACCCAGGCAACGATTACCCCGGACGGCCAACTCGGATGTAGCACGGGGGGGGGCTGTCCGAACAACACCCATCTAATCAATTTTGATACCAGCGTCGTTACTCCGTCGAACGGTCAACTGGTCTTCGTCGATACGGGTACCCAAACAGGAAGCTGTTACATGAATTGTCATGGCCGGGACCACAATCCGGAAACTTATTGAATGCCCAGGTAACCGGTGAAGCTGATCGATGAGGACTGTTGGCCTAGCAAGGATGTCGCGCCGTTGTAACCGGATGATTCCGTGACAACTATAGAGAAAAGCAAAATTGCCCTTCATGCGATCCCGGATATCACAATGGGCCTGGGCCGATTGGAGATACCTTAACAAATCGTTTTTATCTGACCAGTGCCCCGGGGGTTCTCTGTTGGCACCCTCCTCACAGAGACGGATAAGACGCGACGGCCTCCCCGGAAACGGTCAGACCAGCCTTATTCTTGCCAAGGTAAGAATAATTACACAGCGACTGGCATTATGATCCGGAAGGAAATAATATGAGATGAAAAAATCCACGTGTTCTCGATGCGAGTGAATCTCGTAATACTATTGCTGCTGACCCTCCTGCTGGTTTCTTCTGTAACCGCAGAAGACGGGGCCACCATCCCTGCTTCCGAGGAGGATCAGCAACTGTTTGCGCGCGTCAGCGAGATACCGGCCCTGGTCAGTCAAGGCAAGGTCACTCCCGGACAGGTGCCGAACCCGCACTGGCGCGATGATGCCTGTCAGGCCTGCCACAGCGGTAACCCCGACGCCAGACCGGTGCAGTTGCAGGGTAGCAATGCCGACCAGCTATGCCAGTACTGCCACGCCGTCAGTTTTGCCCTCAGCGATAGCCATCCTGTCGGCGTCAAACCGGAGGTAGCGATGATCGCCCGCATGCCGGCGTCTTACCGGGATGTCATCGAGCAGCGGGAGGGAAACCTTGCCTGTGTGACCTGTCATGAACTGCCGGCACAGTGCCTGACCGGACGCCGCAGTGAAAAGCAGGGCAATCCCTCTTTTCTACGTGATGGGCCTTTCCGCATCCGCACAGACCAGTGCTATCTGTGCCATGATGCCAAGCTTTACAAGCGGCTTAATCCTCATGAGCAACTGACCAAGGATGGCAGGCTGCGCCCTGCCACCTGCCTGCTCTGTCACAGCGAGGATCTGGACAGCCTGCGCAAGACGAAAGGGATCGAGAAGCTCGATTTTTATGGGGAACACGATCTGAAAAACCTCTGCACACGCTGCCATCCCTGGGTCCCCCACCCCGGCGGGGCGTTTGGTATTTCACCGGAAGAAGCGGGGCAGAAACACCTGCAGAAGCCCTCTGCCGAGGTGCTGCAGTTGATGCAAAAAAAGGCCGAGAAGAGCAGTGTAACCCTGCCGCTGGAACCAGAAACCGGAAAGATCTTCTGTGCGACCTGCCATGACCCGCATGAACGGGGCGTGCTGGAGAATACCCGGCCGGGAAAAGAACCGGGCAAGCGTCTCCGGGCAGAACAGATATGTATCCAGTGCCACTTACGTCGACTCTGACTTCAGGGGTCTCCTTGCCATGGTAATCACATGGTTACCCTGGCCCATGTAGTAATGCAGAGGGCCGTCCGCCTTCTGCGGAATACTCAGTCGAACAGGCCCTCCACGGAGAGATAGCGCTCGCCAGTATCATAACAGAAGGTCAGTATCCGGCTGCCGGCAGGGATTTCCCCCAGTTTGCTGTTGACCGCGGCGAGGGCGGCACCGGTCGAGATCCCGACAAATATCCCTTCTTCTTTTGCACAACGTACGGCAAACCGGAAGGCATCGGCATTGCCCACCTGTATGACACCATCCAGGATATCCCTGTTGAGGATTTTCGGGACAAAACCGGCCCCGATACCCTGGAGTGGATGCGGTCCTTTTTCACCCCCGCTGATCACGGGTGATGACGCCGGTTCGACAGCAAAGACCTGGAGTTGGGGAAATTCATTTTTCAATATTTCAGCACACCCCGTGATGTGACCACCCGTCCCGACGCCGGTAATGAGATAGTCGATCCCCTCAGGGAAATCTTCCAGGATCTCAAGGGCCGTCGACTGCCGGTGAATTTCAACATTGGACGGGTTCTCAAACTGTTGCGGGATCCATGAATTGGCGATCTCCCCGTGCAATTCAAGGGCGCGTTCGATCGCCCCCGGCATGCCCTTTTCCTTTGGCGTCAGCACGAGTTCCGCACCCAAGGCCTTCATATAACGCCGCCTCTCCAGTGACATCGATTCCGGCATGGTGAGTACCAGCCGGTACCCCTTGACGGCGGCAACCAGGGCGAGCCCGATACCGGTATTGCCTGAGGTTGGTTCGATAATTACCGTGCCCCTGGAAAGGATACCCTTGATTTCCGCATCGTTTATCATTGCCAGCGCAATCCTGTCCTTGATACTGGCGCCGGGGTTGCTACGCTCCAGTTTCATCCATACCTCAACACCAGGGTTAAACAGCCGGTTAATGCGCACATGCGGGGTATTGCCAATCGTGTCAAGGATAGTGTCTGCTTTCATTGCCTGACGCCTGTTTCAGGATGATTTTTCATTCAAAATGTACATGCGGTGTGAATTTATAACCTTCTCCGCGGATAGTCTTGATCATATTGGGATTCAGGGGATCACGTTCGAGTTTCTTACGCAGTTTCACCACCACGACATCGATACTGCGGTCATCCGGATTCCAGTCACGATCTGCAATCTTTTCCAGTATCTGATCACGGGTCAACACCCAGTTACTACTCGTTACGAACAGGGATAGTAATTTAAATTCGTAACTGGTGAGATGGACTTCCCTGCCGTCGGGAGAGATTAACTCGTGCGCAGCCAGATCCAGTACCCAGTCTGCAAAGCGTGCCTTTGATTTATTGCCTGTCTGCCCTTGTGATTTATCAGGCTCTGCCTTCAAACGTCTGAGCACACTATGGATACGGGCAAGCAGTTCCCGTTTGTCAAACGGTTTTGAAATATAATCATCGGCACCCACCTCAAGCCCCACCACCTTCTCCATTATGTCCCCCTTTCCCGTCAATATAATGATCCCCAGGTTGGGGTGCTTGCGCAGTTCCCTTGCCAACGTGAGTCCATCCTCATCCGGAAGCACCAGATCCAGCAGCACCAGGTCGGGCATGTCCTGTTCTATCTTGCCGCGCATCTGCTCACCGTTGGATACGACGCTGACAGTGTAACCTTCCTTGCAGAGATAGCGTTCCAGGAGATTACAGATTCTTTCATCATCATCGACGACGAGGATATGTGCTGATTTTTTCATGATTGATAACTTGCTTTATTCACTCAATTAGTAAAATACGCCCCCGGTATGTCCTTGCAATTCTCACATTACCTGTACTCCCAGATCAAGGAAATATCAAATGTACAATAGTCAGCAGGGGACGATTTCAACCCATAGCGGGTATTACTTCACTGTACCCCGGTAATTGATAGCGATGTATGCGGATTTTGACAGGGTATTGCAAGCTGTTGATCTCCCTCTAATACCTTTTCAAGGAATGCCGGCATTGGACATTTTTATTGGCCGGAAGCATCATACCAGGCCATTATAACCGCTGGCACCACGCCCACCATCTTGGAGTGATTCCAGAACCCGCATCAGACAGTTATGCAATGGACCACTAAATCCCCGGCAGCAGTGATAGGCATGGGCATTATCGCAGCCCTGTTAATCCTGGTATTAGACCTCACCCTGCCATCGGGTGTCGCGGCAGGCGCCCCTTATATTGTTCTCATCCTCATCGGCTTCTGGGCACCCTGGTGGTATTACATCTATCTTATGGCAGGTCTTGCTACCTTATTGACGATAGTTGGTTACTACTACGCATCCCCGGCCAGCGGTATTGATGACTGGATAATGCTTACCAACCGGGGCATGACGCTGTTTGCCATCTGGATTGCAGCAGTTCTCGGGACCCGTGTACAGATGAACGAGAGCAGATATCGCACGGCCATTGACAAGGCCTCTGATGGCATTATTTACATCAACACAAACGGCATCATCGAGTCATTCAACAAGGGGGCCCAGAAGATATTCGGCTATGCCCCGGAGGAAGTGATTGGTAAACACGTTTCCACCTTTTTGCCATCACCCTATCGTGAAAATTACAATGAATACATCACTGACGATGTAGTAAAACAGGAAGGCAAATTGACTGGCGAGAAACGCCTGTTACGAGGAATACGCAAGGACGGGACGACGTTCCCCATGGAACTGTCCTTCAGCGAGGCCAGGCAGCGGGGAGAATTGACCTTCATTGCCATCATAGACATCACCGAGCGCCAGCGTGCCCAGGAACAATTGATCCTGTTATCGCGTGCCGTACAGCAAAGTCCGGTATCCATCATGATCACCAACATCGAGGGAAACATCGAATATGTTAATCCGAAATTCGTCGAGGTAACGGGCTATACTTATGATGAAATCATCGGCAGGAATCCAAACATCCTTAAATCGGGGGATACCCCGGACGGTGAATACAAGAAAATGTGGGACACCATATCCGCCGGTCACGAATGGCGAGGCATGCTGCACAATATAAAAAAGAATGGTGATCGCTACTGGGAATCGGTATCCATTTCACCCGTCCGGAACCTGAAGGGGGATATCACGAATTACCTCGCCGTCAAGGAAGACATCACCGAGCACCTGGCGACAAAGGATCAGCTTGTGCATGCCCTGAAGATGGAGGCCGCCGGCCAGTTGACCAGTGGCATTACCCACGATTTCAATAATCTCCTGACCATCATCATCGGCAACCTGACATTACTCATGGAAGACATGGGTGATATAGAGGCTGAAGAAATGAAGGATATTCTTGATGATGCCCTTTCCGCAGCCAGGGATGGTGAGCATCTGGTGCAGCGCCTGCTGTTCATCTCGCGCAAACAGAAATACCAGACGCAGAGGTTTGATGTCAATGCCGTACTCACTGATATCAACAGTTCTCTTAACCGCATGCTGAGTGACAATATCACGGTGAAAATAGACCACACTGGTGAAGTCCTGATGACCAGGACAGACCGGAGCCAGTTTGAGAGCGCCCTCCTGAATCTTGCCGTGAATGCCCAGGATGCCATGCCGAACGGGGGCATATTCACGATTTCGACAGCAAGGACACATATCCATCCGTCAGCAGACAGCGATCTTACTGAGCAACTCATACCGGGTGAATATATCAGCATTACCACTAAAGACACTGGGACAGGGATGACCGGGGATGTCCTCGCCCATGCCTGCGAGCCGTTTTTTACAACGAAAGAACCGGGCAAGGGCACCGGTCTTGGATTAAGCATGGTGCACAGTTTTGCCAAGCAATCAGGCGGGGATCTGAAGATCAGGAGTGAACCTGGCAAGGGCACCGAAATTACGATTTTACTTTGCGAGTCAGAGCATGAGATCGTTGAATCCGGAACCATGGAAAAAACAACCAGGGATCTGCCAAAAGGTACCGAGACCATACTGGTGGTGGAAGATAATGAAAATGTCCGTCGCTTCGCAGTCCGTACCCTGGAAAACCTCGGCTATCGCATCCTGGAGGCAGGTGATGCCTACCGGGCTATGGAAATCCTCACGACAGAACATTCCCTTGATCTTTTATTCAGCGACATCGTTATCCCCGGCGACAAGAATGGCCGTGAGGTGGCGACATGGGCAATGGCGCAATACCCGGATCTGAAAGTGTCATTGACCACCGGCATGCTCAGTGAACCACCCCCTTCTGATATCAACTACCCGCTCCTGAAAAAACCCTATTCCGTAGAACGCCTCGCCTATTTTATCCGGGAGCAGCTGGACAGTGTTAATAGCAGGCACTGACAGGTTTGTTGATTTGCACGAAAGCACCTGTGAAACAGATGCGTTGGCGGTAGCATAGTCACATCAAATCAGCAGCAACAACGGGTAATGATTTATCTGCCGGCATACAAAATGCTGTTACTGATTAACCTTGACGACAATCCCGGTCTGGCGGATCTGTTCCGCAAATTGATCCATCCATTCCCCTGCAACTACTGAAAGTCGTGCTGCCTCCGGTTGCAGGGAAGGACGCGCCAGACCGTAGAGCATGACACCACGTACTGGCAGACATTCATACAGCAATCCCTCAATAAACTGTATATAGGCTTCACGCTCGGCATTGGGAGTGGGAAGGCCATCGAGACTGAAAATACACGTCTGTATCCAGGTTGGACAAAGACGGACTGCCGTCCTGAGATTCCGGCGAACACTGTCAACAGATATGGAGACGCCATTGATCTTTTTTATTCCTGCTCGCGTTGCACTGTCCAGTTTGAACCAGATTTCACCATTCAATTCGGCCAGGCGCACCAGACCTTTTTGTACAATGGACCGATTGACGAAGCTGCCATTGGTGATCAATACAATTTTTATCTGTCCTGCCATACCCAGTTCTGTTATCACCCGGCCTATGAGGTCGATGACTTCCGGAAACTCCCTTGCGGTAGTGGGTTCTCCGTTACCAGAGATCGCAATATCACGGATCATCTGATTTTCAGCAGGAATTCTATTAACAGCAAAAAAATCGCCATGCAGGACTTCATCAAGAAAAGCGTGTAACTCCCGCTCCAGCTGGTCCAGATTGATGGCAGGTGCATTGCCCCGGATCAGGCCCGGAACCTGGCAATATACACAGCGCCAGTTACATGCGTTGTTGGTATTCAGATTGATGCCGACTGACAACCCTCCGGCACGACGGGAAAGGACCGGATAAACATAGGTCAATCCTGCACTGTCACGACTGTGATTGGAAATCGTCAGCATCAGACAACCTGATTAAACACAAGAAATGTCATCGGCTTATAATATCCTGCCCTGTGTTGTATAAACATATGGATATGTACTCTCCATTAAAAACAAGTTATCTGTTTTTAATCTGACCAGATACAATGCAGCCCTGAATTTTATCTCGTCAAAACCTATAAATTATATTTCCTTACTCTCTATGCAAATCAGGTCAGGAACAGGCCGAATCAATCAATTTGTCCACTCCATGCTGATTATCAGCACTGTGATGATGGTTGCCGGTTGCGTTCCAGGCAACGGCGTTACGGTTCGTGCCACCGGGGGTATCGACCCGGCGGATACCGACTTCATCAAGGAGGCACGGCTGCTATTTCGAATAGCGGCCTGTGCAGGCATGGAACCGGTTCCGGAACGCATCAGCACTGAGATAATCAATCAGCACTGCGCCGAACTCGAGCCTGCCATGAAAAAATACGCAGGCGAATATGTCGATTCGATGAAAACCTTACTGGCCGGGTATCTGTCAGCCAAACTGCTGACGACAGTGATTTACCCGTTCGGCGGGGGTGATCTGTTGTCAGCATTGACGACCTATCCGGATGCAACGGAATTCTATACCCTGTCTCTCGAACTCGCTGGTGACATTCGGCGTATGGATGTTCTGGATGATGAACAAGCTTATACAGGACTGAAGTCTCTGCGTGATATGTGCGAAAACCTGATCAGTCTCCGGAATAGTCCGACCGGCACCGTCAATACCAACGAAACCTTGAAGGCCACACAGCGCGGTAACTTCCCTGGCCTGATTGCTCTTGCTTTCATTGCACTGGCAATTCACGGACAGGAACCTGTGTCGCTGCGTTATTTCGAACTTGAAGAGAACGGCAATATCCATTATCTCGGTGCCGATGAAATCGCTGCGAGGCAGGGAACCCTGGCTACTCCCCTGTTAAAAGAATGGACATCTCCCGACTTTTCAGCCGTGTTCTCCAACTATGAACTGCGCTTCAAACCACGTGGAGAGGCCGGGCCAATCCGTATTCATCGACATATTGCTGTAAACCTGGCGAACCCGTATTTCGATCCTGACTCCCCTGTTTACAGACACCTGAAAAAAAAGGGATCTGTTGCGGCAATGACCAAGGGTGCCCTGTATTTACTCTGGCGTGACGGGTTCACGAATATCCGCAACTACCTGATCGATCAGATCGATTTCATGATATCCGACAGCACCGGACTGTCACCCCTACACCTGCCACCGTCCCTGTTTCATTATACGGCGATCGGGCGGTTTGAAGGCTTGTTTGATGTACAGGATCCATTCATTCCACACAACGCGGCACTCATTGAAGTCTTCAAGCACCAGCCCTATCGTCCCCTGCCCTATCGGTATGGCTACCCGGACAAGGCCAACAATCCACATATGATCTTCGTGCAGCGACGGACAAGCGAATGAATCGTGCACACAGTGGGACGATGAATTACGAAGTTATAATACCTGGCTTGCAAGCGGTTATTCGCATCCGGTCGTAAATTGCTCCAGGACTCACACGAGCACCGAATCACTCTAAAGAACCATATAAACACGAGATGTCAAACCAGAACAAGATGGAGGACCCACGTGCAGACCAGCCGTTTATTTGAGCGTCTTGGCGGGGGTATGCCGTCCTTGTTGTGGGAGGGGTGGTGGTTATTGGG
>MGXK01000051.1:5088-10899 GCA_001802375.1 Gammaproteobacteria bacterium RBG_16_51_14 | reverse complement strand
TAGTCTGACGGATGTATTTCCCTTGGCGGCCACAGCGGGTACCTTTTTATTGCACCGGGCAGCGGGTCAGTGCCGGTCCAGTGGCGAGACGACGGTGTTGCACAGGGTTCCAATCCCCTCGATGGTCACCTCGACCACGTCCCCGACCGACATCGTCCCCATGCCATCCGGTGTCCCTGTGGAAATGACATCGCCGGGATTGAGCGTCATGACATCGGAAACAAACGCGACGATATCGATAATGGAAAAGGCCATATCGGAGGTCCTGCATGACTGTTTTTTCTGACCGTTCAGAACGGTCTCCAGCAGCAGATCGGAAGGATCCATCTCCGTTTCGATCCAGGGGCCGAGGGGGGCGAAGGTATCGAAGCACTTGGCACGTCCGAAATTGTGTTCCCGCAGCTGAATGTCCCTTGCCGTAACATCATTGGCACAGGTATATCCCAGGATATGAGCCGGCACGTCATCAGGTGCAATATGACTGGCCTTCCTGCCAATCACGACGGCCAGTTCACCTTCATAATCGAGCTGTCTGGTCGATGCCGGATAGATGATATTACTGTTATGACCGGTTATTGCAGAAATCGCCTTTTGAAACATCAGCGGTTGTTCAGGAATTGTGTAACCGTATCTGGCGTGGATCTTGTAGTTCACACCAATACCGATCATCTTGGTCGGGCTGGATGGCGGGAGCAGCACGATGCCTGCAAACGGGTGCACCTGACCGGTGGGATGCATGTCATCGGGAACAGTGCCTCGTATCTCCCGCACCGTATCCTCTTCGATGATCCCGGTGTGTATTGTACCCTCATAGGTATAACGACAGATTTTCATAGTTCATTTTTTTGCAGTTGTCTGATATGTCAGGATACCCTTTTACCCGGTTGTGCTATGTTTCAGGGGAGGCGGACTGTTGCCTGAAATAGCCCCGGATCGATTCCATCAATGCCGGATGCGGTTCGGCCTTCGGTCTCACGGATTGTACGTGAATAACGGCATCCTCAATCGACAGTCCCTGTGTTTCGTGCAGGTAGCAAACAGCTAGTGAAGGCGAACGGGAGATACCCATTTCACAATGCAACAGCACGCGCTGCCCGAGTTGCACATGGTGTTTGATAAACGCAAGCGCCGTTGTAATGATTTCAAAAGGCAGTGGTACCCTGTCGGTAACCTCAAGCTGCAGATGATGCTCAACAGCCCCATCCAGATTGACAGGCGCGAGGCTCAGTACGGCCTTAATCCCCTGTTTTTCCAGGGAATCGAGATCAAGCGCATCGCCTAATTCACCAACCGCAACCAGGGGTGTAATAAAATTCATCAGGGAATCAAACCATCCTGTACAAAATATTGACGTTTATCCTTGCAGGGGATCAGATCACACGCTCTGTAAGATACAAGACTACATAACAGGCACTCATTCCAATTATTGTCCTGAATTCATTCCGTGCAGATGATTGGACAAGGCCCGGGCTGCCAGAATACCCTGATAACGGAGAAATAATATCAATACGACAATATCGCCGGCCGTTCACCAGTGCCGGTCAGGGGGATACAGGGACATCCCCCTGCACAGCATCCGGTTTAACCATCAGTATTTCAGTTGCACAAAGGTCTGGTCGTGAATAGGCGGGCGTACATAACCCCCTTCATCTTCCAGAGGTGGAAGTTCAGGCACCGTTGGCTTCAGGTCTTTATACGGGATCACATTCAGCAGATGCGAGATGCAGTTCAGACGTGCGCGTTTTTTGTCGTCTGAAGGCACGACGTTCCAGGGCGCCTGTTTGATATCGGTATAGGCAAACATCTCATCCTTGGCCTTGGAGTAATCCTTCCACCGCTTCCGGGATTCCATGTCCATCGGGCTGAGTTTCCAGTACTTGTGGCGTTCCTTCCTGCGCCCCTGAAAGCGCCGTTCCTGCTCCTCGTTGCTGACGGAAAACCAGTACTTGATGAGAATAATCCCGGAGCGTACCAGCATGCGCTCGAATTCAGGACAGGAACGCAGAAACTCCTTATGTTCTTCCTCCGTGCAGAACCCCATGACATACTCTACCCCGCCACGGTTGTACCAGCTGCGATCAAATAACAGCATCTCGCCCGCCGCCGGCAGGTGGGCGGCGTAGCGCTGGAAATACCATTGTGTTTTTTCCCGTTCCGTGGGTGCGGGCAGGGCTACGATATTGCAGACACGGGGGTTCATGTGCTGGATGATACGCTTGATGACGCCACCCTTGCCTGCCGCATCGCGACCCTCAAAGATGATCACAACCTTGAGTCCCTTGGCCCTGACCCATTCCTGGAGTTTGACCAGTTCCACCTGCAGCCGGAATAATTCCTTTTCGTAGAATTTATTCGACAATTTTTCCTGCTTCTTGACCTCCAGAATTACTTCTTCCTTATCGGTTGTCGTCGATTCTTCCTTGGGTGCTTTTTTCTTTGATGTTTTGTTCTTGGCCATTTTTTTTCTCCCGGCATTCCCAGCATGCTGTGCAATACAATGATAGTAAACGAACAGACTACCATCTGATTTTAGTCGTTATTTGTGTCCAGGTAAAAGCCTTAGCCCCACGATATTTGTAAATCGCCATGGGAACCGCTGAAATTCAGGCAACCGGAAACCACTTTCAGCCCTGTTACCGCTAATCTATACTGAACACAAACATTATCGCCAATTCACAGATGTTGCCCGATTCTTCCATGTTAAAGACCCTGACTGTATTTTTTCTTGCCTGCTGGTTATGCGCATGCGGAAAATCGGAATATGAATCTGCGCTGGCTGCTTATAATGCCGGCGACTTTGCAACGGCCTATGCAAGACTATTACCCCTTGCCGAGGCAGGGGATGCCATGGCCCAGAACAATCTGGGATTGCTGTATAAAAAAGGACAAGGGGTGCCGCTGGATGCCACAGAAGCGGTGAAATGGTTCAGCAAGGCAGCGAACCAGAGGCTTGCTGATGCGCAGGTCAATCTGGGTAATATGTATCGCTACGGGCACGGTGTCCCCACGGATTATGAAGAGGCGGCAGAATGGTATCTCAAGGCGGCCAGACAGGGCTCGGCAGCGGCCCAGGTCAGACTCGCCCGTCTTTATGTCAAAGGTCTCGGTGTGCAACGCGATTACTGGGAGGCCATGAAATGGTCGCGCAAGGCTGCCGTACAGGGGAATGCCGAGGCCCAGACCAATATCGGTGATATGTTCCTCGAGGGTTTCGGAGTCCCCCAGGACTATGCGGAGGCATACAAATGGTATCTCAGGGCAGCGGAACAGGGCTGGGTCGGTTCCCAGCATAATATCGGGGTCATGTACCAGAAGGGTATGGGGGTAACCCGGGACTATGGCAAGGCCATGCAATGGTATCTCAAGGCAGCCGTACAGGGATATGCCCCTGCCCAGAGTAATATTGGCAACATGTATCTTGAAGGCCTGGGGGTCAGGCAGGATTATGCCGAGGCCCTGAACTGGTCATTGAAAGCGGCAGAGCAGGGAGATGCGGTGGCCCAGTATACGCTGGCGACCATCTATCAGAAGGGACTGGGCATACCCGCAGATCATAAAGAGGCATTGAAATGGTATCAGAAGGCGGCTGAACAGGGACATGCCATGGCGCAATACGGCCTCGGTTCCATGTACCATTTTGGTCAGGCTACAGCGCAGGATGATATTACTGCCTATGCCTGGCTGGGGATCGCGGCCGCCGGTGGATTTACACCGGCACAGGATTCACGGGACGCCATTGAATCGCAACTGAGTCCGGAAGACCTGGAACGGGCCCGTGCACTGGCACGGGAGTTATGGGATAAATACGGAAATAAGGAATCCGGTGGAGGCTAGGATGGCCCTGGGACGGATCAGGTATGGAAACTCCGGGTTCGTTCAAACAGACTGGTTACCCAGTAGACCTGGGCCCCGACAGCGGCCAGCGGCAGGAGAACCCATGTGACATTCAATACAGCCAGTACCAGGACAATGATACAAAAATCGGCGCGGCTGAGTTTGTGAAATATATAGATAAGCCAGTCAGGTATGTCCTCAGGCTGTTTGGATTCCTTTACCCTCTCCGCGCGCGTTTTTGCCCCTGCCTTGCTTTTCAACCGTACCTCCCTGAACAGATCCATAAAATAATCAATGGCGGCCCCCATGGCGGCCATCAATCCCAGCCAGAACCAGAAGTCCTGATCTGTAATCTGTGCTGTCCCGTAACCAAGTGCAACAAAGAAACTCAGGTCCACCATCGAGTCGGAAAAATCATCGAGTCGTGCGCCGAATTCGGATGACAGCCCTTTGATCCGGGCAACCTCGCCATCACAGTTGTCAAAGGTATAACAGGCCACCAGCAAAAACCCGCCCATGACCCCGGGCAACCAGCCCCCGCCGAGAAAACAGGCTGCCCCGGCAAGACCCAGCAGCAACGAGATGAGTGTTATCTGGTTCGGCGTAAGCGGCCATTGCAACAGCAACGGGGTCAGCCGATAGGAAAAATGGCGCACCAGAGGAAACAATTGCACTGGTGCCTTGAGATCACCGGTTGTAAAAGTGCAGGATTCCATCTCCGTCATTCTTTTCGGTTACGTTTCCAGGGTACGTGGTGGCATTGGGAATCCAGGGTCACAAGGCCACATGCCTGGCATCCATCCCATCACCTTTGATATTCTAGTGGATAGGTTGGAGATAGTTAACGATTTTTTAAACCACAATCATCCTCTCGCCTTTTGCCTTTGAATATGCGATTTCTCTCTTATGCCGGCCTGCTGCTGGGCCTGATTCTCTTTACCCTGTTGATCGTGTGGCAGGGGATCAATGATATCCTGCATTTGTTGTTGACCTCCGGCTGGTATCTTCTGCTACTGCCATTGGTCTGGACACCGAATCTGTTTGCCGCTGCGATCTCATGGCGCCTGTTATTCCCCAGGACGCGTACACCACCCTACAGGCAGATCCTCACGGCCCTGTGGATGGGGCGGGCCATTAATACATTATTACCCGTGGCCACGATCGGTGGAGAGATCGCAAAGGCGCGCCTGATAACCCTTTGGGGCGCCCGGGGCATAGACGCCACTGCATCGGTGCTGGTCGACAAGACAGTCCAGGCCCTGGCCCTTGTCCCCTGGGGTATGATCGGGGCGATTTCACTGGTGTACCTGGCCGTTGCCAATGAACTGGTCAAATCCATCCTGATCGCGCTCTCCCTGCTGGGTCTCGGCATCCTCGGTTTTATCCTGGTCCAGCGCGCCGGCATGTTCGGCTTCATGGCGAGGTCTGTTAACGCTTTCATCCGTTCCGAAAAATGGGGCGAGATCACAAACAATGCCCATGAAGTCGATCGCGTTGTAAAGAAGCTGTATCAGGATCGGTCCCGCTTTGCATTTTCCGTTTTCTGGAGGACCCTTGGTCTCGCCTTACAGACCAGCGAGGTGTGGCTGGCATGTTATCTGCTGGGGCATCCCGTCTCCCTGATTGAAGCTTTAATGCTGAAAAGCCTGACCTCGATCATGAGTGATATCGCCTTCTTCATCCCGAATGCCTATGGTATCCAGGAAGGCGGATACGTCATGCTCGGGGTATTACTGGGTCTTACGCCTGATTTCTCCCTTGCGGTTTCGCTGGCAACCCGTATTCGTGAACTGATGGTTGATCTGCCGGGCATCCTCGTGTGGCAGCATATCGAAGGCAAATTACTGCTGAACAGGCACAGGGGACGGCAAAGCCCAGGCAAAGACGGAAACAGGGTGCAGTAAATAATTTGATTTAGCCCTCTAATATCAATATGCTTCATGACTTGATGCCCGGGGAATGGTTTTTGTATAGCAA
>MGXK01000051.1:4541-5042 GCA_001802375.1 Gammaproteobacteria bacterium RBG_16_51_14 | reverse complement strand
AATTGGACAATACAGCTCTGATGGTATGACCAACGGCAAATGATTAACGAATTCGATTATTCATAATGCAACTACATTTTCATGACCTCACCCTGTTAGCAACCATTGCCATTTGTGCCTGTTCGCTTGTCTATCTGCTGTTTGCGGCCCTGTGTGTGGAAAGGTTCCACCGGAGCAGGAAGTCGCATTCCTGTTCTACCGACCATCTCGAGCCTGTCACCATCCTGAAACCGGTCTGTGGACTGGATCCTGAAATGGATGAGAACCTGCGTTCGTTCTGTGTTCAGGATTATCCCGGGTACCAGGTAATATTTGGTGTACGCGACGAGCATGACCCCGCCATACCCATTATCAGGAAGATTATCAAGGACTACCCCGGGCTGGACATCAACCTGGTCATCGATCATCGCATACATGGCACCAACCACAAGGTATCCAACCTGATCAACATGTCATCCGCTGCCAGCCATGCGATCCTGCTCATCGCCGACAGTGATATGC
>MGXK01000051.1:1562-4486 GCA_001802375.1 Gammaproteobacteria bacterium RBG_16_51_14 | reverse complement strand
CGGCGCCGTCACCTGCCTGTATGCAGGCACGCCCAAAGGCGGCCTTGCCTCGGCGCTGAATGCCATGTTTATCAATGAGTGGTTTCTGCCGTCCGTACTGATCTCCCGACTCATCCAGGAAACCCGATTCTGTCTTGGCGCGACGATGGCGGTTAGACGTGAAATACTGGAGGATTGTGGCGGCTTTGAGGCATTATCCGACCACCTGGCCGACGACTATATGCTCGGCAAGCTGGTGACGGACAGTGGTTATAAAATACACCTGTCCCGGTTTGTGGTTGAAAATATCATTCAGGAACCTGATCTCGGGACCATGTTGGACCATGAACTGCGCTGGGCACGCACCCTGCGTACCGTCAAACCAATCGCCTATCCGTTTACCTTTATCACCGATACCTTCGTCATGAGCGGTCTGGCCGGCCTGACCGTATACCTGCACACGGACCAGCTGCTGTTGCCGGCGGCACTCATCGGTTTTGTACTGCTGGCCAGGATTGCATTCCACCTGCGTGTGAATCACATACTCGATACCGGGAACTCCGGGCCGCTCTGGCTTGTCCCGCTGCGGGACATCCTCACGTTCCTGATCCGCCTCGCCAGCTTTACCGGCAATACCATCGTATGGAGACGTAATACATTTTCCGTTGATGACGCCGGCCTCATCTATAATGAAGATGCCACCCGCTACCAGCTTGCCGCCAACAAGAAAATTCCGGACCTGGCTATCAATGAAGATTATTAAAATCCGAAGCATCCCCCGGGTACCATGCTGAAATCACTTTTTCTTAACCCGCCCTCATTCAACGGTTTTGATGGCGGCGCGGGTTCCCGTTATCAATGCACACGCGAAGTCAGGTCATTCTGGTACCCGACCTGGCTGGCGCAGCCGGCGGCCCTGGTGGAGGGCAGTCGCCTTATCGATGCACCGGCACGCGGCCTGTCACTGGAGGAGGTTCTGCCCCTTGCCAGTGATTATGAGCTGCTGGTGCTCTACACCAGCACCCCCTCTTTCGTCAATGATGTCCTGGTGGCGGAGTCCTTCAAGTCGGCTAATCCTGATCTCCTTATCGGATTCTGTGGCGCCCACGTCGCTGTCAACCCGGACCACTCCATCCTTGCCTCGGCGGCCATCGACTTTGTCGCACGCAATGAATTTGATTTCACCATCCGGGAGATCGCGGAAGGCCGCCCGTTTGCAGAGATCGATGGCCTGACCTACCGTAAGGACGGCAAGGTGATACATAACAAGGAACGCGCAATCCTGCATGACATGGATCAACTGCCCTGGGTGACCAGGGTCTACAAGGAAAACCTGGTGCCGGAGGATTATTACAACGGCTACATGCTGCATCCCTACATGTCTTTCTATACGGGCCGGGGTTGCAAATCACGCTGTACCTTCTGCCTGTGGCCGCAGACGATCGGCGGCCATAACTACCGCACACGCTCCGTTGCCAATATCGCGGCCGAGGTTGCCTGGGCGCACAGCAATTTTCCGCAGATCAAGGAATTCTTCTTTGATGACGACACCCTGACGGACAATATTCCGCACGTGGAGGCACTGGCCAGGGAAATGGGCAGGCTCGGCATCACCTGGTCCTGCAACGCCAAGGCGAATGTCCCGTATGAAACACTGAAGATAATGAAAGACAATGGCCTGCGCCTGCTCCTGGTTGGCTACGAATCCGGCAACAAGCAGATCCTGATCAACATCAAGAAAGGCCTGCGGCTGGATGTTGCACGCCAGTTCACCCGTGACTGCCACCAGCTCGGAATCCTTATCCATGGTACCTTCATCCTGGGCCTGCCGGGAGAAACCCAAGAGACCATCGAAGAGACCATCAAGTACGCGCAGGAACTGAACCCGCAGACGATCCAGGTATCACTGCCGGCGGCCTACCCCGGCACCGTGTTATACAGGCAGGCGATGGAATACGGCTGGTTTGTCGACGATGACTCCCTGGTGGGACAGAACGGGATACAGCATTCCGTGCTGAACTACCCGCACCTGTCCAGTGCAGAGATCTTCGAGGCGGTGGACAATTTCTATAAACGTTTCTACTTCCGGCCACGCAAGATGGCCGCGTTGTTCTTCGAGATGTGCCAGGACTGGGATCTCATGAAGCGCCGTTTGCGCGAAGGGGTTGAATTCTTCAAATTCCTGTTTGCACGGGAGAGTGCAGTCTGAAAAGGTTGATCGTCACAGGGGATGATTTTGGTGTTTCCATCCCGGTCAATGAGGCAATAACAAAGGCACATCAAAAAGGCATCCTCACGACAACCAGCCTGATGGTAGTAGCGCCCGCCTCAAATGATGCGGTTACCAGGGCCAGGTCCATGCCCACACTCAACGTCGGTTTGCATCTTGTGCTGGCAAACGGCCGCCCTTGCCTGCCGCCGGGTAAAATCCCGGCCCTGGTCAACGCCCAGGGGGAATTTTCATCGAACCAGGTAACAGGTGGACTCCGGATGTTTTTTCTGCCCGGGGTGCGCCGCCAGCTGGAAGCCGAGATCAGGGCCCAGTTCGAGGCCTTCAGGGAAACCGGGTTGCCGCTGGATCATGTGAATACGCACAAGCATATGCACCTGCATCCAACCGTACTTGAAATGATAATCCGTATCGGCAAGAACTACGGTATGCAGGCGATCCGGCTGCCCGATGAACGGCCACTCAATGCGCTCATCAACAGCAGAAAGGAAAGGATCCGGCGTTATGCACTCTGGCTGTTTCTCATGCCGTGGGTGGCGCGGATGAAAAAACGCCTGCAGGCCAATGCAATTCAATACAACGATCAGGTTTATGGCCTACACGACAGCGGCCACATGCACAAGGAAACACTGGTCCGGATCCTGGCCAACCTGCCCACC
The DNA here is from genome assembly GCA_001802375.1 of Gammaproteobacteria bacterium RBG_16_51_14. GTDB lineage: Bacteria > Pseudomonadota > Gammaproteobacteria > Eutrophobiales > Eutrophobiaceae > RBG-16-51-14. Next base: position 1,618 of record MGXK01000051.1, on the reverse strand, counting down.
GGTCTCTCCGAGATCTATTTACATCCTGCCACAGGTCGCTGGGACAGTATCGACCC
>MGXK01000051.1:689-1402 GCA_001802375.1 Gammaproteobacteria bacterium RBG_16_51_14 | reverse complement strand
CGATGCGAAAATCCAGACCGGGCACACAATACGCTGGTTCATAGCGACACGAAATTTGGTACACTCTTTCCGTCGTCATGCCCGCGCACCCAGCCGGGAATGACAGAAAGAACGGGACAACCATAAATAACAATTATAAAAAAACGTATTAAAGGTATAACGTCATGCCCGGTGATTCCTGGACCCACAAGATCGCACACATCTGCATCCTTCCCCTGGTCAATACCGCCGTTACGCCCAACCACATCACCACGCTCCGGCTGATCACCGGGCTGGCCTCCTGTGCCGCCCTCGCCATCGGCACGCAGCAATGGAACCTGTGGGGCGGCGTGCTGTGGTTGCTGTCGGCCTTTCTCGATCGCGCAGACGGAGAACTGGCCCGCCACAGCGGCAAGTCCAGCCCATGGGGACACAAGTATGATTACTTCTGCGACATTACCATCACTGCCCTCTTCTTTGTCGGCATCGGGATCGGGCTACGCGGCAGTGTGCTTGGTTACTGGGCCATCGTGATGGGGGTCTTTGCCGCGGCCGGGGTCATCGTCGCCCAGATGCTCGCGGAGATCATCGACGAGGCGAACAAGGACGCGGGCGATAAGGCCTATCCGGGCTTCGCCGGTTTTGATTTTGACGATATATTGTATTTATTCGCCCCGGTAGTCTGGCTCAACCTGCATCTGCCGTTTGTCGTAGGCGCATCCGTCGGTGCCCCC
>MGXK01000051.1:416-628 GCA_001802375.1 Gammaproteobacteria bacterium RBG_16_51_14 | reverse complement strand
CCTGATCGCAACACGGCATTGCTGTATTCCTACCGGCAAAATAATCAAACTGCCTCCAGCTTTACCCACGTTCTGGTTGTATACTGGACACAATCCATCACGCGCCTGTAGTTCAACTGGATAGAACACCGGCCTTCGAAGCCGGGGGTTGCGGGTTCAAGTCCTGCCAGGCGCGCCATAGTATCGATGGTATTCACTAACATTCACTATTT
>MGXK01000051.1:0-135 GCA_001802375.1 Gammaproteobacteria bacterium RBG_16_51_14 | reverse complement strand
AATCTTTACTTTTTAGGTCTACACCCTATATATTTACACATATAGATTTATTTGCTCCCCGCTCGACATGCCGAAAGGCCCGGGCGGGGTTATTTGTTTATGGGCCATAGAAAATGCCAATAGTGGAACCAAAAA
>MGXK01000050.1 GCA_001802375.1 Gammaproteobacteria bacterium RBG_16_51_14 | reverse complement strand
AACCGGACCGGCAAGAATTATTTTCACCGGCCTTGGTGACATTCCCTCGCTCGTTTCAGATTTATTCTTAATTTGTGACGGAATTATGTCGGAATTCTCCACAGAAAACGACAATACCCTGCCAAAAGTGACAAGAATAGTAATTCCTTAACTACCTGATATAATTGTCGTTATCTGTTGTAAGTTATTGTTTGTTATTGTATTTATCCGACTCTTAATCCCAAGGTTATAGGTTCGATTCCTATACGGCCCACCATATAAATCAATAAGTTAGCGCAATAATCCAACCATTAGATCTCCTGATTCGCCTCTGTGGGGAAATTATGGGGAAGCTGGAGGAAGGTATTACTCTGCAAGTTTGGTGTGATCGGTGTGACGCGACAGATAGAATGAGATCGCTTACCGTCGAGAATGAGATCCTGCACTGCAACATAAGTACCTGTGGATAACTCACTGGTCAAGGATTGACCACCACCCATTTTTAACGCCGAAATAATAGCCCTTTAAACCGGCATTTTGTGGGTGTTATTTTGGGTCCGTCATAGAGTCAGATCACCAGTTTTTCAGTACCAGTTCCGTGGCCTGTTTGCGCTTCGATGAGGCACCACCGACCGTGTAATCAATCCTTACTGTCCTGCTCTTCAGGCCCTTAAATATCTTCCGCATCTCCGGGGTGTTGTTGAGGCTGATGAGGCACTTCCCGGTCATGGTCCTGGCCGCCTCTGCCAGGTGTTGGTACTGTTCGATGCCGAATTCAACCCCGTACCCTTCGGTGCCGTAATACGGCGGGTCAATATAAAACAGAGTGTGCTCCCGATCATACTTGCTGATGCAGGTTTCCCAGTCCAACATCTCGATGCACGTCCTGCTCAATCGGAGATGGGCGGCACTCAGATTCTCCTCGATGCGGAGCAGGTTCAGTCGTGGCGGTGTGGTCGTCGCCGTGCCGAATGTGCGGCCCTCGACCTTGCCACCGAAGGCCAGCTTTTGCAGATAGAAGAACCGGGCTGCACGCTGGATATCCGTCAGCGTCTCCGGGTTCGCCATTTTTTCCCACTCGTACATCTGCCGGCTGGTCAATGCCCATTTGAATTGATTCACAAACTCCACCAGGTGGTGTTTCAGGACACGATACAGGTTGATCAGGTCGCCGTTGATATCGTTGATCACCTCCACCCTGGAGGGTTCCTTGATGAAATACAGCGCGGCCGCCCCCGCCGAGCCGGCCAGGCGTTGCCTCCGAACTGCCGGTGTGTCCGATGATCACCTTCGCGATCGCGGCGTCCATCTTGTCACACAGGGACTGATAATCGGCGGTGCCGGATCGCGCCGCCTCCAGCAATTCAATCTCCATCCCTTCCGGCACGATGATGCCGGTGTCGGTTGCGATGGCGCTCAATGCCGCCAGCAACCGGTTACGCTCTTCGAGCTGCGCATTGACCGGGTAGGTGCCCTTGGCGGTCGGCTGGCCGAATTTTTCCAGGAACATCAACCAGAACTTGATGCCGTTGCGCTTGAAGAACACTGGCCAGTACAACCAGTGCGCGAGGCCCCGGACTTCCGGCAAGAGGCAGCACTTGCCGATGCGCTGCTGCACCCGCAGGATCGCGCGTATTCAGTCCCGCAATTATTCGATTTCATCAAAAGAGGAGGGCTGACATTCGGCCGGTGGATAAAGCAGGCACCCTACACCCCTCACTGTGGTGTCATAGCAAATATCCCGCAGGCTTCCCGCATGGTACAGCACCCCCTCGAAGAGCAGTATGCCGCTGTCGAACTTTTCCGAGGCACGATGGTTCGCCACAGCGTGGTTGTGTACCGTGACGACGCCATTGGGGGCCCGCAACGGATCGGTTTTGCCGGTGACGACTGGCCTGGCTATGTGCCCATTCGAATGCCGGACACGATCGCGGTTCAGGAGCGGCTGCCTCCCGGGGCCGCAGCGGTGCTGATCAACCAGACTCACACCTACAGGGATCTTTTTATGCCAATAGACGCAACAGAAAAGTGTTTGTTTGATGTTATTGATGGGAACTGTAGTATTGGAGATATCGTGAAAAGAACCTTGCCATCCGCACAAAAAGAATCGCAGCCCGACATGGCGCGGGCCTTTTTTGAAAGGCTCTGGTGGTATGACCAGGTGGTCGTTAACGCATCGCAGCCCGAAGGGAAATTGGCATGAAGATAAGGGGGCTGCCGGTCACTGGGAGCAACTGAATAGTATCTTTGTGCCAAGGCCCTGTGGGCCCTCATAGAGAAGGAACTGGCTGAAGTTTAGCATCAATCTGATGTAACGATAAATATAATTGACTAAAAGGCCGTATTGTGTAAATAATAATTACCATTATGGCCAAAAGAGCATTTTACATCTACCCCGCTTCGGCGAAAGAAATGAAGGCTCTGGGGCAGCGTCTCAAGGATGCGCGACTGCGCCGTCGCTTTTCCATGGAGACGGTCTGTGCCAGAGCCGACATTTCGCGACCGACACTTAACAAAGCCGAGAGTGGTGATCCCTCGGTCGCCTTCGGGATCTACGTCCAGGTGCTGCGCGTACTGGGCATGGTTGAGGATTTATCGCTGATCGCCAAAGAAGATGTTCTGGGACGGCGTCTGCAGGACGAATCACTCCCGCAACGGAAAAGAGCCCTGCGCAAAAAAACGCCGACGGAAGAAAGCAATGGCTAAATCAAGTGGAGAACAGATCCGGGTCTGGCTTGATGACCCTGCATACGGCTCACTTCAGCAGATAGGCACGTTGTCCTGCGGGGACCGGGGAAGCGTGCGTTTTTCTTACGAGCCAGGCTGGCGCAAGCACGCTCACGCCTTCCCACTGGACCCGGAGTTGGATTTGACCGCCGGTGAATTCTTTCCCGGGGATTCGAATTTCGGAGTGTTCATGGATTCATGTCCTGATCGTTGGGGTCAAATCCTGATGAAACGCCGGGAAGCGGTCGAGGCAAAGGACGAAGGCCGTACGCCGAGAACTCTGGGCTCGTGGGAGTTTCTGTTGGGAGTACAGGACTGTACGCGCATGGGCGCTTTGCGTTACAGCCGACCAGGAGAACAACACTTTCTGGCCGACGAGGCGTTGTCTGCTCCGCCGGTTACCAGGATTGCCGAATTACAGGCAATAGCCTTTGAGCTGACCAGGAAAAAACAGGCTGATCCCGACAAGATCAAGGAGTGGCTGAAGGTTCTGGTCGCCCCGGGTTCGTCACTTGGCGGCGCCCGGCCCAAGGCAAACCTGATTGATGAAGATGGCAGCCTCTGGGTTGCAAAGTTCCCTTCTGCGGACGATGACTATGATGTCGCCCTCTGGGAGAAGCTGCTTCAAGAGCTGGCGCAGCGTTGTGGTATCGCGGTACCCGACGCCCGGCTTATGCAGATCGGCAACGGGTATCATACTTTTCTGGTGAAGAGGTTTGATCGACACGGCGGCAAGCGACGTTTTTTTGCCTCGGCCATGACAATGCTTGGCCATGTTGACACCGAAGACGCCAGTTATCTGGAGTTGGCGGAGTTTTTAACCACCTATGGTGAAACCGGCAGTATCGCCAATGATCTTGAGGAACTCTTCACCAGGGTTGTATTCAACGTTGCCACCGCCAATCGGGATGATCATCTGCGCAATCATGGCTTCATCCGATCACCTGCCGGCTGGCGCCTGGCACCGGCTTTCGACATGAACCCGTCTTTCAGGAAAGACGAGCATGTTCTTTCTCTGGATCTTTATAGCCGCCAACCCGATATGGACGTTGTTCTATCAACAGCGGGTTTCTACCGGTTGGCAAGCAGTCGTGCCAAAAAAATCATCGTTGCGGTGTGTGCTGCTGTGGGAGAGTGGCAGACTCGCGCCAGAGAACTTGGCTTGAGCAGGCAGGAATGTGCTGAAGCAGGACATTTATTTTGTTACGCTTCCAGCTCCTAAGGGGTATTAAATGCGTTCACAAGGGAAGCTGTCATCACGACTGCTTATAGATGACTACCGCACTACTCGACCGCTTGACTCACCACTGTGACATCCTCGAAACCGGTAACGATTCCTTCCGCTTCAAACAACGCAAAAAACAGCCCTGATACCCTGGTCAAATTTGGACGCTGTTGGCTGGTTAAAATTGCATGCTGATTGACAATAGTCTCGAGGTGGTGCGTTCCATGCGCTTCGCGCCGGTGACAAAAGAGGCCATCTTCCAGCTCGCAGCCGCGACGGTCGCGCCGATCGTGCCGCTGGAAGAACTGTTCGGCGTCATTTTCTAAGGCAAAAGGAGATTGCTCACTCACAGGGTTCAAGGGGTCGAGAGGCAGTTATGTAAAAGGGAATGGAATTTTCGAATGTGTTGACAAAAATTCCAAAATGGATATTACTCCATAATAGTTTAACTATAATGGAGTATTATCCATGATACAGACGATGCCACGGTTGCTGAAGATTAAGCTGCCGAAGGGGCAGTCCGCCTTCCTGTGGGGGCCAAGGAAGACAGGCAAGACCACGTTCCTCAGGGCGGCCTTCCCGGACAGCCTGAGCTATGACTTGCTTCAGACCGACCTTTTCCTTGAACTCGTCAAGCGTCCCTTTCTGCTGCGGGAGCAGCTCCTTGCGGCGGCCCCGAAGCAGTTGAAGAAGCCGGTCATCATCGACGAGGTGCAGAAGGTGCCGCAATTGCTTGATGAAATCCACTGGCTTATCGAAAACAGGGGCCTGCGGTTTATCCTGTGCGGCTCCAGCGCAAGGAAACTGAAACGGGGGAAGGCGAATCTGCTTGGAGGCCGCGCCTGGCGCTACGAGATGCACCCGCTTGTCTCGGCAGAGGTGGCTGACCTTGATCTGCTCAGATCACTGAACCGGGGAATGATACCTGTGCACTTCATGCAGGAGGAATACCGCAAGTCTCTGCAGGCGTATGTTCGGGATTATCTCAAAGAGGAGGTGTTCGATGAGGGCTTGACCCGGAATATCCCTGCCTTCTCGCGGTTCTTCGATGCAATGGGATACTCGCACGGAGAACTGACGAACTATGCGGACATTGCCCGGGACTGCGGCGTAGACGCGAAGACCGTCAAGGAGTATTACCAGATCCTGGTCGATACGCTGCTTGGCACAATGATCGAGCCGTACAAGAAGCGGCAGGACCGTAATGTGATAATCAGGGCCGGCAAGTTTTATCTGTTCGATGTCGGCGTTGCCGGGGCCATCACCCACCGCCAGATTCCGCAGGAGAAAGGTGAACAGTTCGGGAGGGCCCTCGAACATTTTATTCTGATGGAAATACTTGCCCATCGCGTGTACAGGGAGCTGAACTACGACGTAAATTTCTGGCGAACAAAGTCAGGATTGGAAGTGGATTTTATTTTAGGTCAGGGCGAAGTGGCCATCGAGATAAAGGGGACGAGCCGGATCGATAACGCAGACCTGCGGCCACTCAGGGCGTTTATTCAGGAATACAGTCCCGCAAGAGCATTTGTCGTCTGCAACGAACGCGCCCCACGGATGCATGAGGATATTTGTATTTTGCCGTGGCGTGGTTTTCTGAGAAAATTGTGGAACGGAGAAGTAATCTCGTGAAGGGATAAAGACAGGGTTCAAGGGGCCAAGTGAAAAGATGAAAGATTGGTCGCCTTTTTTTATAAACATTGAAAGAGTAAGACAACAATGAAAACGGGACTCACAAAAAGCCTCATAGCCGCCGCGCTCGCAAGTCAGGCGGAAAAACGCGCCACATCGTCTGGCTTTTCTGTGGTGTCCCCTGAATCAGGTACGGGATAGCCGGGGTGCAGACAGGATTCAAGGATCACTTCTCGGCTAATCCGGACGGGTACAACCGATACCGGCCTGTGTATCCTCCGGAACTTTTCGCCTACCTGGCGTCGGTCTCACCCGGCAATACAAGGGCATGGGATTGTGCAACCGGGACAGG
>MGXK01000049.1:12717-22653 GCA_001802375.1 Gammaproteobacteria bacterium RBG_16_51_14 | reverse complement strand
GACCCGCAATGAGAGGTTAAAGGTGTCCTCGTCATAATCCTCCCGGCCGAGGCGCCGCGTCCAGTCCAGGTTCCCGGAGATATTATTGCTGCCAAAATAGCGTATCCCGGCCGCAAACAGCACATCATCCCGGTCATTCGCGGGTTGCGGGCCCACCGTCACCGCAAGCTCCGTCAGCGAATAATCATGCTCATAGGTCGCACTCACAAACGGCTCAAACTCACCGAAACTGTATGCCACGTCCCCGCCAATATTCCACGTGCCCAGCTTGCTCCGCACATCCCCCACCGCCGTTCCATCACTCTCCACAAAACCATCGATCTCATTCTTCGCCCATAACGTCCCGACCCGGGCACCCACGATCCAGTTCCCGTAGGTCTTCACCCCGTTCAGATTAAACATCCCGAACCAGCGATCTGCATCCGGCGAACTCGTCACGCGCACCCCCGTCACCGGCACCGTCCGGTATTGGTCATAATCAACACTCGAATAGCCAAAACTGAAATTCACACTCCACGTCTCCGACAACAACGCCCCGAAATAGGGCGCCACCGTGTAGCCATCCGTCTCCTGGTTCCCCAGGTTGAAGGTAGTGTCCGTATCACTGCTCTCATAACCCACCGCGACCCCCAGTACCGTCCCTTCCCACGGTGCCATATCAAATCCACCCAGCACCGAGTGGCGGTCCCCGTCATAGGCCGTACTGCTCAGATCATTCTCAAAATCCGAATACGAATAACTGGCCCACGCCCCGTAGCCAATCACCCCGTCACCCGCGTTCAGGCCCGACATCCCTTCCAGCATAAACCCGTTCGCCGTCACCCGCGGGCCCCTGCCAATCCCGTGCATGACACTTTGCAAACGGGTACTCAGGTTCGAGGTCACTGCCTGCACCTGGCTGGTAAAGTCCAGTACCGAGGTAAGGGTACTGCCGGGCGTGATGGCCGGGGTCACGGTGACATCGGCACCGCCGCCGGAACGGGTGACCGAACCACTGCCGGAAGACTGGCAGAGACTTCCGCTTGTATTGTAGCCGGAGAAAGTGAATGTTTGTGTGCCGGCGCTGGTGATGGTGGAATTTACTGTCGTTGTATCCGTGCCGAATTCACTGGTGCCCGTTACTGTAAACTCGATTTGGGTTGGGGAGAGAAAAAAGCCTGAACCTGTGGCTGTCATAGTAAATCCATCACTCTCGACAGTGACCACCGTCACCTCAAAATTCCCGTCGACCTGATTGCTGAAGGTTGCCGTCAGACTGAGGGTAAAAGAACCGTCATCAACGGGATTCGCACATGAGAAATCACTTCCTGAAGCAGTACCGGTATAGGTACCGGTTATATCCGGGTAGGTTGCATAGGCCGCTGTAGCGGGTAACAGCAAGACCAGACTGATAAGGAAGGCAGGAAGATTTGGGACCGTAGTGCTGGTTCTTTTACCAGATGATGAATTAGACACGGCCTTCATACTGAACTTCTCCCCGCTAAAATATTGTTTTGGATAGTATTCACTATTTCGCACCCTCATTCAATACGATAAAAACGATTATTGACTACCCAAGCCTGCCTCAAGCCGATATCCAACACAAGCTTGTCCTGTCGCTCATTGCCAGTTAGCCAGATCCCCGCCTGTTGGCAGCCTCTACCCTGCCATTGATCCCGTGTAACCAGTGACTATCTTCTTTGCTGCGCCGGTATCAGGTGATTACCCTGGCCTGTCCGGTTTCAGCAAATAACAGGCCAGGGCGGGTAACAGCAGGATAGCACCCAGCATATTCACCAGAAACATGAAGGTCAGCAGGATACCCATATCAGCCTGGAATTTCAGCGGGGAAAAACCCCAACTCATCACGCCAACGGCCAGGGTGATACCGGTAAACACAACGCCAAAACCGGTTGTTTCAAGTGTATTCTGGTACGCTTTTGTAAGTGACATTCCTCTTCCAAGGTTATCAGTCAGTCGGCTGTAGATATAAATACCATAGTCGACACCGATGCCAACCCCCAGTGCCACAACAGGCAGGGTGTCCACCTTCAACCCGATCTCGAGGACCGCCATCAGTGCGTAGGCCAGAATGGATACCAGTACCAGCGGCAGCAGGATACACAATGTCCCTTTGACTGACCGGAAGGTAATCAGGCAAAGTACAATAATGGTTGTGAACACATAGATCAGGATCGGGAACTGCTCAGCCTTGACTTCCTCATTGGTAGCTGCCATCACACCAACGTTCCCGGTGGCGAGACGAAATCTGAGGTTTTCGGTTTCATGCCCGTGCCGGAAATCCTTTACTTTTCCTATGATTTTCTGAATCGTTTCGGCCATGTGATCGGTGGTATAAATAAGTACCGGCATGACACTGCAGTCACTGTTAAGCAGTCCGGAAGAGGTTGGAATATTGGACACTGCCTGTGTCAGAACGGACTGATTGCGCGGTAATACGCGCCATTTCAGACTGCCTTCATTCCAGCCGGAATGGATGACTTTGGCAACCGTTGGCAATGCAATCACTGACTGCACCCCTTCCACATTCCGTATATACCATTCGAATTGATCAATCTTGTCCATCACCTGGTGATCAATGCACCCTTCCGGATGGGTCTCCACAATGACTGAAATAACATCAACTCCGATTGCAAAGTGGCTGGTAATGATTTCAGTATCCCTGTTGTACTGTGAGTCACCATGCAATTCCGGTACACCGCGATGCAGATCACCAATCTTGACATCAAGACTTTTCCAGAATCCTCCGATGAATAAAAAAACGGAAATTCCAATGACTGTTGCGGCGGTACCGGGACTGGTAACAACGGACAACTTCCCCCACAGGGGTAACATACGGTTGGCACGATTGATGAGTTTTGCATGGTAGGATTTATCCAGCTTCAGACCGGAAAACAGGACCGGCAGCAGAAACAGGTTCGTCAATATAATTACGGCGATGCCCAGGCTCGCAGTGATTGCCATTTCCTGAATGATTTCAATCCTGATCAACAGGATCGTGATAAAGCCGATGGCATCACTGGCCAGCGCGAGAGCTCCCGGCACCAGTAAACGGCGGAAAGTCTTCCGGCAGGCCGTTTCGCAATCCGAACCTGCAAAGACCTCCATCCTGAGGGAACTGATCATTTGCACGCCATGGCTGACACCGATGGCAAAGATCAGGAATGGTACAAGGATAGACATTGGATCGATGCCAAAACCAAGCAGTGGCAACAATCCAAGCTGCCAGATCACGGCCACGAGAGAACAGCCTACGGGAATCAATGCTATCCTGAATGACTGGGCGTAATAGACAACCAGCAGTGTCGTGATAAGGAATGTGATGCCAAAAAAAAGAACTACCCGCTTCGCCCCATCTGTTATATCACCAATAACCTTGGCAAAGCCGATGATGTGATAATCGATCGCGAGATCAACATTATCACCACCATATTTTTTTCTTATCCTCTCTTCAAGCTGGTTGGCCACTGCAACATAATCAAGTGGCTCGCCGGTAGCGGGATTAAATTCAAGAAGTTGTGCGCTGATAAGGGCGCCGGAAAAATCATTGGCCACCAGCCTTCCCAGTATCCCCGCCTTGATGATATTTTCACGCACCCTGGAAAGACCTGCCGGTGTCGGCTGAAAATCATCGGGTATGACATTTCCTCCGGAGATCCCGTCTTCAACAACCTCGGTAAAGCGGACATTGGGTGTAAACAGTGAATGGACCTGGGCCCTGTCAATACCGGGAATAAAAAACACTTCATCAGTCGCCATTTTCAGGGCATTGAAAAATCCGGGTGTAAACATATTGCCATTCCTGGCAATCAACGCTACCAGTATCCGGTTGGCGCCACCGAATTCTTCCCTGTATTCAATAAATGTTTTCATGTATTCATGGTGCAAGGGTAAAAGTTTACTGAACCCTGCATCAACGCGAAGTTGCAGAGCCGAGCAGAACATGAACAATGTGACTGTGAAAAACAGTGTGACAATAGGCCCGCGGTAACCAAACAGGACATTTTCAAGGAGTGATGTGATATGTGAACTCCGCATGGAAATTAACTATCAATAAGTACCGATCAGCTTGATATGATTTATCCCTCCATCACCAACCATCAGCAGATTTTGCGTGTCTTCTTCCATGACGGCAGCATAACCGGTACGATTCGACTGCTGAATCAAGGCAAAACTTGCTCCATTGTCAGGACTGACCAGAAGTGCCCCACCCATACCCGCGATGACAATCTTGCCGTCAGATAACCGGATACCATCCGTCAACATCTCCATTGTACCTGTTTCCATTTTCTGCCACGTCAATCCCGCATCATCAGAACGGTACAGATGGCCGCGCAGGCCATACACAAAAACGGTATTTCCGCTCAGCGGCAGGACGCCGAACAGTGAACCAATATAAGGAGATGGCATCTCACTCCAGGATTCACCGGAATTATCTGAACGATAGATCCGCCCCGCTTCCGCCACAATGTATAGCTGACCGGCATCAGACTGTGCGATAGCGTTCAGATGCAGTTGATATTCACCCGTAAATTCATCCTTATCGGGGGTATCTTCAGTGTCTCCCTCGTCCGGATCGCCTTCGTCAAGAACATTGAGTTCGCTTCTGATCCAGGTAGCACCTCCATCATGACTGACCAGGTAATTACCATAGGCACCAATTGCAATACCATGATGTTCATCCCCGAACCAGACATCCAGCAAGGGTGCTTCTGCTTCCGGTTCATAATGAACTTTATCCCAGTGTTGCCCCCCATTCGTTGTTTTAAGAATGACCGCATCATGGCCGACAGCCCAACCCAGATTGCCATCAATGAAACAGACCCCGGTCAGGGTTGATTGTGTCGGTACCTCCACCTGTCTCCAGTCGTATCCATCGCCGGACAGAAGGATATGGCCCCTTTCACCGACCACAACAAATTTTCCGCCCTTCACAATTCCATCAAGTAAAAGTGATCTTGATGCCAGTGGTGCAATAACGGAAAAACCATCGGTATCACTCTGCTGGCTGTTTGCGATACAAGTGAGAAAGATAAGGCACAATGACACGAAAAACTGTGCAACCGGACCAGACCGATACAGAAAATTGTTTATCAGATACGCCACAGTTGCTACAGAATGATTAACGGAAAGGACCTGAATGAAATGATGTCTCATCCAGGCCTTTCATATTAAATCAAGATGCAGGTGATTCTGTCATCAGCGTCTGCCTTCCCTGCGCAGGGCCGCTGGTGTGAATTCAGAATCTGAAAACTTCACATTAAAATTATAGGGTATACTTTCGTTATCCATCCCGATTGCAAGATATCGACCAGCCTGCAGATCGGTATGTACTTCAAGTTTTGTCCAGAGATTTGGCACATTATAGTAATTCATGGCAAAGCCTTCCGATATCCGCCACAGTTGATCACGGTTGTCATATTGATCAACCAGCAGGATCTGCCATGAATCTTCATCTACATAAAACGTCCTGCGTTTGTAGATATGGCTTGCACCCGGTTTCAGGCTTGCCTCAACAACCCAGACCCGGTGCATTTCATACCTTGGATATTCCTGATTAATATGTAATGGCGTCAGGATGTCCTTGTATTTCAGGGACGGGCTTGCCAGCTTGTAGCTGTTATAGGGGACATAAATCTCCTTCTTGCCTGCCAGCTTCCAGTCATAGCGTTCCGGACTGCCGTTGAACATATCGAACTGATCATTGGTGCGCATACCATCGGATGCGGTGCCGGGATTATCAAACGCGACATTGGGGGCACGACGGACGCGTCTCTGCCCCGGGTTATAGAGCCAGGCCGCGCGTTTTTCCCTGTTTTGATTCAGTGTTTCGTGCACCAGAAGGATCCCGCCAGCCAGGCGTGCAGGTGCTGTGACCTCCTGCTTGAAATAGAGGATGATATTCCCCATTTTTTCAGGCGTCATATCTTGCTGTGTATACAGGATATTGAATTGATCGGAAAAATGGACCAACGTATAGTCACCACTCCTTGTTGGTGCGGCTTGTTCAATCGAGCGTTCCGCATAATCCGCACGCCAGCGCAAAAGGTGATTCCAGATCACCTCCAGTCCGGTGGCGGGGATTGGAAAGGGTGTGCCAATAATGGCATCCAGAACACCATTCCCATCAGTCGTTAATTTTGCAGTCGCCGCAGCCTGTTTTGTGGCATCGTAAATCCTCTGAGGTGCCGCGGCCGAACGCCGGGTCATGTAAACATTCATCCGGTAGGTATCAGGATAGGCCTTTAACAGGGCCTTGTGCCCTTCACCCAGCTTGTCCGCATACTGTCCCATGTTGCCTGATGTTATCGTAAACAGGATCGGATCACTGGAAAACGGATCGATGTAATGCTGTCCTGTGGTATAACCGGAAGGAGGCTGGGTCAGTCCCCCGTCCCAGGCCGGGATGGTCCCGTCAGCATTACCTGCCATTTCCCCGCCGAGAGGCGTCAAGTCTGCACCCAACCGTGCAATCTGGTCTGCAGGCAGTTCAGCCCACAGGTTATTCACTATAAAAAATAACAATGCGGCCGGTATGAGGACTAAATGTATTCTGTTTTTCATCTTTATTGTCTCCCCCTGCAACTAGAAGGAATAGGCAAGGCTAAAGGCAAAAAAATCCCGGTCATTTAACAAATTATGGCTGCCGGCACCGGAAAAGGATGTATAGCTGAAATCGGCTGTCCACTCGTTTTGATAGCTCGCCCCGACACCGAGTGTAAGCGCCTTTGCTTCTTCACGGAAACCTGAAAGTCCGGCCGGTGCAATTCCTCCGACATCATGCCGCCAGGCAAAATGGGGTGAGATGTTAAGTGAGCCCAATGCATTCAAATAATCCAGCCTGCCCCGGATTTGATAACCCCAGGACGTGGCATCTGCGAAACTGTCGGCACCTTCCGTTGTCGGTTGCAGCCCCTGAGCAGTCAGTGCTGCGCCACCGCCAACAAAGGTGCCCGGGGCCTCAAGCCGCAGTTCACTCTTGCCGGGCATACCATGAACATGGGTTACCGCAAATTCGCCGACTAATGTCGCCTGATCCGCCTTGAGGCCTGGACCAAAAACCTTGGTCGCTGTCATCTGCACCTGACTGACATTGCGATCAATAAACCCCGGGACAACGGTATCGGTCGCGAAAGCACCCAGCTGACTGGAAGGTGTAAAACCAATAACCGGGGTCAATGGTGTAAGCGCCGCTGCCAGTATCTCGGTATCATCAACCTGTAACGGTACATCTTCCCGGAATGAGTATTCCCCCTGTAATGCAATCCCTGTCTGGCCGATTTCCGTATTGAAACTCAAACCCAGTAAATGGATGTCTTCCCGGTATTCCGTGAAATAATTTGCGGTATCGGCATAGGCATCAATCGCCGATGATGCCGCGAGGGTGGGTATGGTAGCTGCCGGGAAACCAAGCAAACCAAGAATAACGGCATTGCCGACGGTGGCGCCAGCTGCTGCAGCACCTGACCCGACCCCTGCTGCTGAACCGGTAGTGGCGCTGACGACCGGTGTCCGGCTGTGGTAATTAACAAAATACAGGCCCAATTCCGTGTTGTTGAGCGCCGGGATGAAAACTCTCAGGGCTGCGCCAAATTCACCGCCCTGTCCTGCACGAACAGTTGATCCCCTGTTAACCGCCATAAAGTCCGGGTCGAATGCCAGCGTCGCAAAATTGAACGAGCCACGATCGGAGACACGGCCGGAACCCAGCTGCACCCTGCTGCCCCCCGGGGCGGCGAAATCATTCGTGCTGAAATAGGATCCTAGCGGTTCCAGTTCGGTTTCTTCCCAGTCATACTGATAGTAGAGCTCAAGAGAAACATTGTCCGACACCCCCAACGATCCCCACACGGCACCAACGGGTTTCAATGCCTCTTTCAGTTCAGCACCCGGCACACGCAGTTTGCTGACATCAAAAGGATTAATCACATTGATGCCGTTCTGAATAAAGGTACTTTCTCCCCAGTTGATGACCTGCTCACCGACACGGATATTCAACGGCATCGTGCCGATATTGAATGAACCCCAGGCATAGGCGTCAAGAAGGTTGATATTATCCGCCACCAGGCGTTCTGCACCGCTCGTCAGTTCTGGATCCCGATCCAGGCCATCCTGATATTTTTGATCCTTGAAACCGGAAAACCGGACAAATGTGCCGACATTGCGATAAGCGAGATCCAGCTCTGATGTAAATTTAAGCAGACTACTGACAAAACCACTCTGAAAGTTGCTATTACCGTCATCAAAATTCGCTGAAAATGCACTACCCCTTATGCCTCCCGCCACCGGAAAAGCAATTGTCCCCGTTGGACCAATGGAACCGGCATTGGAGATCGCCACAATACTCCTGTCTACGGACGTGGCGCGGTGTAACTGCCCGTAGGTAACCGTTGTATCGAAACTGCCGACGAGATCACCCTGTTGAAAGTCAACGGCAGGTACGTTTGCCGAGATAACGGAAAAAATGAGAATGGCCGGCAGGTGGTTACAAAAGGAATCACGGGTAACTGCCGGAACCTGCTGAGACTTCTCTAACATAACTCCCCCCATTCCGATCCAACTGCGAACATTTCCATGTCCGGCATATCCTTCAAAATCAGAAGATACGGAGATTGATTTTTTATTATCGTGTTTTCAATGAGTCTCAGAGAATAGATGATCTATACCTGGACTGCAAAAGTTTGGGAGATCGGCAGATAGAAAAGATACCATCTTGATGCTGTACTGCAACAAACGGTAGCTGTAAATCTTCAGGTATCCTTGGAAATCATTTGCGTGGTCATGGAAAGCCTTTGTATCAGTGTCCGCAGGAAAACCTTAAGGAACCGAACCTGACAGTTAAGGGATACCTGGGATATGACTGTGGCATTGATTTTCAACAGGGCCGTATGACCTTTTGATTTGATTGAGGCCGTCCTTTCGGTTTTAGCCAGATACCCCATCTCGCCAAAACAGTCGCCTTGATTCAAGGTACGTATGATGGCGTTGTTTTTCATGACCCCGACTTTGCCGGTTACGATAATATAGAAACAATCATCAAGTTCACCTTCTACAATAATATCTTCACCGTCCTCGTAATCCTGCCATGAACTGGCCCGCATGATCTCCCAGATTTCAGTATCCGGGAAGCCCTGAAAGAACTCCAGCTGCTTGACCGAATTGAATTTCTCCTGGGTCGAGATATCCTCCTTTGGCCTCTCCAGATACTCAAAGGCCTTGCTGAGATCGGAAGCCAGTTCCAGCCCCGTCTGGTAACGCTCGCTTGTTTTTTTTTGCATCGCCCTGGTCACAATATCGGAAAGCACGTCCGGGATATCGGCCCGGTAATCCCGCATCGGTGGCGGGTCTTCATTCAGGATTTTTGTAACCAGACGGGAGAAATTTTTTGCCTCGAACGGCGATTTTCCGGTCAACAATTCATACATGACCACACCCAGTGAGAACAGATCTGTCTGGTTCGTTACAAAATCTTCCGTAAGCTGCTCCGGAGACATATAGCGGGGTGATCCCATCATTCCGACCGGCTGGGTCTCGTCGGCGGCATCCGCTTTTCTGATCTGGGCGATGCTGAAGTCACCGATTTTGATATCCTGGGTTTTCGTGACCAGGATATTGGAGGGCTTGATATCACGGTGCACCACACCCTGGCGATGTGCATAATCCAGCGCGGTGGCGCATTTGAACATGATCTCGACTACCTTCTCAATCGGCAACAGGGTTTCTGCTGTTGAGTAAGATTGAAGCGTATTGCCACCTTCAATAAACTCCATAACAATGTAGCAGGTATCACTATCCACACCTGCATCATAAATATGAATGATATTTGGATGGGTAAGGCTACCGGCCGTGTGAGCCTCATTGAAAAACATTTTACGGAAGCGGGCGCCGGTTTCCGGATCGTTGAGTTCATCGGAAAGCGCAACCTTGATCGCTACC
>MGXK01000049.1:5484-12261 GCA_001802375.1 Gammaproteobacteria bacterium RBG_16_51_14 | reverse complement strand
GACACCCTTGTCATTGATGCCATCAGATTAATGGATGAAGTCAAGGTTGGGGCACTCCTGGTCATGGCAAATAGCAATCTCAAGGGGATTATTTCCGAACGGGATTACACCCGAAAGGTTATTCTGAATAACCGTTCATCAAGCACGACGCGTGTCTCTGAAATCATGACCGGTAACGTCAAGACGGTCAGTCCTGATAACACAGCCGATGAATGCCTGAGGATTATGTCTGAACATCATATACGCCATTTACCTGTTGTCGATGCCAATGGGGTGACCGGCATATTATCCATAATGGACGTTGTAAAAACGATACTTAAGGAAAAGGAATTTATAATCGAGCAGCTGAACCACTATATAACCGACACGGTATAAATGAAAAGGCTGTTACTTGCGATCGCCATCCTGGTGATCCTGACCCTGACAGGTTATCTCCTCCTTCAGGAGGAGACACCCGAGCAGTCTCTGGTGGCGGAATCAGAAACAATTACGGCGGATGAGACTGCACAAATGGTGGCCGGCCCTGTCCTCAGAAAGGAAGCCGAGACATATATAAGTGAAATAACATCCGGGAAGAAAGCCCAGATCGATGTTAAAACCGCTGATGATTTTGTTGCCGGCGACCAGTCAATCTCGCTTTCTTCCGGTCAGGAAATTGAAATCACAACCCCTGCCGAATTGATTGCTGATGAGGGATTGTCACCGGATGCCCCTGTCACCCTGGTCCGGGAACAGGAACAGATCGAGATAAAAACACCTGCACAGATCCTGGCCGAGGCAGGAGGTAACCTGGACAGCAAGGTGAAAATCCTGGAGGCAGGGCAGATCAGGGAATTGACCGTTGGCGAACTGCTTGAAAAGTATCCGGAGTCATCCAAATCTTCGGTTTCCGTTGTCAAACAGGTTGAACAGTTTGAAGTTACCACAGTTAAAGAGATTCTTGATGATCAGTCCACCGACAAAAACAAACCAATCAAGATTATCAAAAAACCCTATAAGCTGAAATCAACCACAGTGGATGAGTTGTTGATGGGTGAAACTGACGTTACAGATGCCAGTGTCTTCTATGTCAAAAACGTGGGCAGGGATGACAAACAGGGGATCTGGGGCATTGTTCACAACAGTCTTGTCAGGAATTTTGCCAGTGGCATTGCCATACGACGGCATGAGGAAATAAAAAAATACCAGGTTGCCATTCCGGTTGATGCCGATGAACGCCTGGCGAATCATTCAAGTTCCTTTCTCGGCAGGATGATTTCAGATAAAACATCAAAATCATATGTCTATAACTATGAAAACGGAAAAATGGGACGCAACCCTGATTTGATTTATCCCGGACAGGAAATCGTCATTATCAGTTTTACGCCTGAAGAACTGGCAGAAATATATCAGCATTTCGTTGCCCGCTCGGGGTTGTAGTGCTTTTTCCACGGAAATTTTCAGCTTCTTCTGATACGGGTAACGGAGATGCCATCCGATCCCGCCACTGATTCAAAATGTGTCTGGGAGGAACTAAGACAGCATTACAGCACAATCGCTGACCTCAGCATGCGCGATCTTTTCCGGACAGATCCGGAACGGGCTGATGCATTTTCACTTGAAACAGGCGATATTTATGTCGATTTTTCAAAAAACCGGATTACCAGGGGAACCCTCAATCTTTTATTCAAACTTGCTGAATCACATTCCCTGAAGGCTTCTATAGAACAACTGTTTACAGGCGGAAAAATTAATTGCACTGAAAACCGTGCTGCCCTGCATACTGCACTGCGCAGTCATGATAATTCACCAATCTATGTTGACCATGTAAACATCACAGAACTTGTCAGTAAAGAATTGATGCATATGCAGTCATTTGCCAACGCTTTCCATAATAAGGAGATTTGCGGGGCAAATGGCAAGCCGCTTGATAATGTAGTGCATATCGGGATCGGCGGTTCCGATCTTGGTCCACGGCTGGTTGTTGATGCATTGCGGGATTACCTGCTGCCTGATATACGAGTACGGTTCGTTGCCAATATTGATTTTGCTGACATCCAGACTGCCTTGTCCGATTCTGATCCTGAATCAACGCTTTTTATCATCGCGTCAAAGTCATTTAACACCCTGGAAACAAAAACAAATGGTGAAACAGCCAGGAAATGGTTACTTGATAATGGCTGCACTGACATCAGCCGGCATTTCATTGGCATATCCGCAAATAAACCTGCTGCGCTGGCTTTCGGGGTAGCAGAAGACAGGTACTTTACTATCTGGGACTGGGTTGGCGGCCGCTATTCCCTGTGGTCTGCCGTTGGCTTACCTATCGCCCTTGCGACAGGGTTTGAGCGGTTTCAGGAAATATTGACCGGTGCATATGAAATGGATCAGCACTTTCGCAACCAGCCAATGGACAGGAATATACCCGTTATCCTGGCACTGCTGGATATCTGGTATAACAATTTCTTTAATACAGAAACGCACGCCTTTATTCCATATGATCAGTCATTGTCATTGTTGCCTGAATATCTTGGCCAATTATTCATGGAGAGTAACGGGAAAAACATATCGATCCATGGGGGCAGGACTGATCATCAGACTTCTCCGGTAATATGGGGTTCAGTCGGTACCAATTCACAACATGCATTCTTTCAGCTGCTGCACCAGGGGACACGTCTGGTTCCTGTCGATTTTCTGGCTCCCTTGACTCCACGCACCAGCAATGATCATCATCACAAACTGTTACTGGCCAATTGTATTGCACAGGGCCAGGCGCTTATGCAGGGTGAACACAACCAGAGCAACCCTTATCTTGATTTCCCCGGTAACAGGCCGAGCACGTCGATTTTCTATAATAAATTAACCCCGAAAGTACTGGGTGCCCTGCTTGCAATGTATGAACATAGAGCATTTGTGCAGGGAAACATCTGGGGCATCAATTCATTTGACCAGTGGGGTGTTGAACTGGGGAAAAAACTTGCCGGGAAAATTCTTGATTCATTCAATGCAGAAAAACCGGACCCGGCGCTGGATACGTCAACAAAAAATCTGATAGCCTTGTATAAAGACAGAAATTGAATCTCCCTGCGCTTGTGCACGAGGTTTTGTTCCGCGTTCAATTATCGCATTTCTGCCTTTACGCATACCCTCCATGGTATGCGCCCTTCGGGCCAGTGCTTGCACACTGTTCAAAATCGTTGACGAATAACCTCCCTGTAATTCGCCTTCCCGGCATCCCTTCGGGATGTCCAATTTCATTCCCGATGAAATTGTCCAGGCGATTTTGTCATGGTCTGAAAATTCCAGGCCCTTGGTAGCCCCTGTTGGGATATGGAATTATTCAGACCTTCCCTAATCTTTCTTTGAAATCAGCATTGCTGTTGTTATTGACAGACGTTTGACCATGGTATGAAGAAAAATACGGCTGAAGCGCAATTGACAGTGAACAGAAACCTGATCGATTGATGTGGAATTGATTTTCATAAGGCTGACATTGCCTTTTGCAATAATCGTTGCTGTACGTTCGGTTTTTGACAGATAACCCATTTCACCAAAACAATCCCCCGTACCCAGTGTCCCTATCAGAACCCCTTCCTTATACACCTCAACTTCACCCGATAGAATGATAAAGAATGAATCATCAATTTTACCTTCAACGATAATCTCATCTCCTGTCACATAATCCTGCCAGATACAGGCACGAATAATTTCCCATATCTCTGCTTCCGAAAATTCACTGAAAAAGCTCAGACCCTTGACAGAATTGAATTTTTCCTGAATGGAGATGTCCTGTTCAGGGGCCTCCAGATAATCAAATGCAAGGCTGAGATCCGCAGCCATATTCAATCCCATCTTGTAGCGCTTTTTCGAATCCTTCTGCAAGGCATGAAAAACAATCTTTTCCAGGATCTCGGGAACATCTTTCCGGTATTCCCGCAGCGGGGGTGGTTTTTCATTGATAATCTTGTATATTAAACGCGAAAAACTCTCGGCATAAAACGGATGTTTCCCCGTCAGCATTTCGTACAGGACGACACCCAGCGAAAACAGATCAGTCTGGTTGGTAATTGTGTCCTCCTGAACCTGTTCAGGTGACATATACCTTGGCGACCCTACAAAACCCATCGGTAACGTATCCGATGCATCTGAATTCATCAAATGGGCGATACTGAAATCACCGATCTTGATCTCCATGTCTTTTGATATCAGGAGATTGGTGGGTTTGATATCGCGATGGATGACACCATTACGATGAGCGTAATCAAGTGCCTTTGCACACTTGAAAATAATCTTGACTACCTGATCATAGGGAAGAAGATTGTCGGGTGTACAATAGGGTTTTAATGTGCCGGCACCTTCGATCAGTTCCGTCACAATATAACAGATATTATTATCAATACCGGCGTCCAGAATCTCCAGGATATTAGGATGTCTCAACATCCCTGCCGTATGTGCCTCGTTGAAGAACATCTTGCGGTACCGATGCCCGGTTTCCTTGTCCTTTAGCGCTTCAGACAGGGCGACCTTTATGGCAACGTTCCTGTCTGTGAATGGATCATAGCCTTCGTAGACAACACCCATGCTGCCGCGGCCAATTTCCTTATAAATCTCGTATTTGCCTAATTTTTCCGGTACAGTCATCGTCGCGCGTGCAGCCTGATCAAGTTCAGTTTTGTTTTTTCCATAAATAAATCAGATAATTACCGTCCCAATTTTACTGCAAAGCAGGAAGGCATAATAGCGTCTTTGTATTGGATTTGTCACAAATTATAAATAAATTCAGTTGATTCAATCTTTATTGAATTCGATGGACAGGGACATCTCTGCTGTTTGCCTGGATTAAATTGACAGAAACAAAATGCTGAAAAATATCTGATTAAATGAAAGCGATTATTCTTGCAGCCGGGATCGGTAAACGTCTGGGTCCGGCATCGTATCAAAAACCAAAATGCCTGCTCAGCTTTGATGGTGTCAGCTTGCTGCAGCGTCATCTTGCCATACTGGAATACTATGATATTTGCGAGGTCTGTATTATCACCGGCTATGAATCAGGACAAATAGCACAGGCATTGCCCAACCTGTCTCTCAGTAGTCAACTCGTCTATAATGTACGCTATCAACAGGGCAGTGTAGTCAGCTTGTGGTCGGCACAGGCATTTCTCACATCAGGTGATGGCATTCTGTTGATGGATGCCGATGTCCTGTATGATCATAAAATTATTGGAACCCTGGTAAATACAGCACACCGGAACTGCTTTCTGCTGGACAGGAATTTCGAGGCAGGAGATGAGCCGGTTAAACTATGTATTAGTAATGGCAGACTGGTTGAATTCCGGAAAAATGTAGCTCAGGAAGTCCAGTTTGATCAACAGGGGGAATCTGTCGGATTTTTTCGTTTTTCAGGTGAAATCGCCGGTATCCTGGCTCGACAGACCCAGCATTATATTGACACGGAGCGACTGGATGAACCTTATGAAGAAGTCATTCGTGATCTGCTGCTGGAGCAACCGGATTCGTTTGCATATGAAGATGTAACCGGCCTGCCATGGATTGAAATTGATTTCCCGGAAGATATTGATCGCGCCACACAGGATATCCTGCCCCGTCTTTCAAAAATGGTGAGTGCCTGATTCCGCAATGAGTAAAATAACCAAAAGCATGCAACTGCGCACCCTGCTCGAATCGCCTGAGCTGGATTTTATTCTGGAAGCGCATAACGGCATCTCTGCCCGTATTGTCGAACAGGCAGGCTTCAAGGGGATCTGGGCCAGTGGCCTGGCCATTTCAGCACAATTCGGTGTACGTGACAGCAACGAAGCAAGCTGGACCCAGGTTGTCGATATGCTCGAATTCATGTCGGATATCACCAATATCCCTATCCTGCTTGATGGTGATACCGGTTATGGTAACTTCAACAATATGCGACGCCTGGTCATGAAACTGGAACAACGTGACATCGCAGGTGTATGTATAGAAGACAAGCAATTTCCGAAAATAAACAGCTTCATTGACAGTGAAAAACAGCCACTGGCCGATATCGATGAGTTCTGCGGTAAAATCAAGGCGGGCAAGGATAGCCAGAATGACCCGGATTTCTGCATCATCGCACGTGTCGAAGCCCTGATTGCAGGATGGGGGCTGTCTGAAGCATTGCGCCGGGCAGAGGCATATCACGCATCTGGTGCTGACGGAATTCTGATTCATAGCAAGCAGTCGAGGCCGGGTGAGATACTGGCTTTTGCGAAGGAGTGGTCAGGCCGCTCTCCACTTGTCATTGTACCAACCAAATATTACAGCACCCCTGCAGATGTCTTCCGTAAAGCCGGTATCAATCTTGTGATCTGGGCCAATCACATGATACGTGCCTCTGTCGCAGCAATGGAAAGCATCAGCAGGGAAATCAGGCAATCCGGATCGGTAACCAATATTGAAGACCGGGTTGCAACAGTTCAACATATCTTCCACCTGCAGGGCGCAGATGAGTTAAGCCGCGCACAGGAACGCTATCTGACCCAGGCACAATCAGAAACACATGCGATTGTCCTGGCAGCAAGTCGTGGCAGTGAATTACATGAACTCACCCATAACAAGCCTAAAGTAATGCTTTCCATCGGCGGGAAACCATTATTACGAAGACTCGTCGATGAATTCAAGAAACAGTCCATCAACAAAACGACCGTTGTCGCCGGATACAAGGCGGAAACGATTGATATTGGCGGTGTCGATATCTGCCATAACGAGAACTATGAAAACACCGGGGAACTCGCTTCACTTGCCTGTGCCAGAAGTGCCTTTCAT
>MGXK01000049.1:528-5424 GCA_001802375.1 Gammaproteobacteria bacterium RBG_16_51_14 | reverse complement strand
GCTCGAGAGTGATGGGCAGATTGTTGCCGTCGTGGATTCTTCATTTAACAATATCACGAACGGTGGTTCTTCCGATTTTGCCTATTGCAGCAGTAATGACGATCGATCCCTGTTTGCACAGGATGTAATGCTCCGGCATATCTCTACGCGGGGGGAAAGCAACGACAAGAACCCATCAGGTCGCTGGATAGGCATGATCTATGTCAGAAATGAGGGTAGTAGCTGGATTGAAAACGCGCTGCAAACCCTGCAGCAGCGAAGTGATTTCCATAACCTGGCCATTCCGGATCTGCTGAATCACCTGGTCGATCAGGGCAAACCAGTACACGTGCATTACATCAATGGCCACTGGCTGGATGTCAATTCCCTGAATGATATCGAACGGGCCGGTGATTTCACTAAAATAAGCTAGGCAGTACCAGAGTAAACCATTGATCCAGGCACAGGAATTTGTAGAAGCGGCGCGTGAACTGGGCTTTAAGCGCTTTACAGCAGTCCCTTGTTCTTTCCTGACGCCATTCATCAATTATGTTATCAATGATGAAACACTGAATTATGTTGCATCGGCCAATGAAGGCGATGCACTGGCCACTGCGGCAGGTGCTGCCATTGGCGGGGAACGTTCGGTTGTAATGATGCAGAACTCGGGCCTGGGAAATGCTGTCAACCCGCTTACCTCGCTCATCCATGTATTCCGCATACCCCTGCTGATGATAACGACTCACCGTGGTGCACCCGGCCTGAAAGACGAACCACAGCACGAACTCATGGGTAAAATAACCGGAAAAATGCTCGATATCATGCAGGTGCCATGGGAGGTATTCCCTGCTGACAATCAACAGATTACACCTGCCCTGCAGCGTGCCTGCGTTTACATGCAGCATGAACAACGCCCCTATGCCTTCATAATGGAAAAAGGAACAGTGGCGCCCCATTCGTTACAAGGCGGGACGACGGGCGATGCCAGCCCCCGATCAACCTTGCGTAACCGTTTTCACAATGCACAGGGCCGCGGCCGCCCCGCAAGATATGCTGTCCTGCAAAGAATTATTAACCTGACGCCCGGGTCCGGAACAGTCCTGATTGCCACAACCGGGTATACGGGACGTGAACTGTTTGCAATAGCAGACAGGCCAAATCACATCTATATGGTTGGATCGATGGGTTGCGCCTCTTCATTCGGACTTGGGCTGGCCCTGGCCCGTCCCGATCTGCACGTAATTATCATTGATGGCGATGGTGCTGCGCTGATGCGTATGGGAAATTTTGCCACCATCGGCAGTTACGCCGGGACAAACCTCACCCATATCCTTCTGGACAATGAAGTCCATGATTCAACCGGATCACAGGCAACCGTGTCTGCCAATGTTGCCTTTGCCGATATCGCCGCGGCCTGTGGTTACGCCGCCGCCTTTGAAGGTGATGACATTAATCTCATCGACGAATTGTTTGCCGTAAAAACCACAGGAGGTCCCCGCTTCGGTCATCTGAAAATCCGGGCCGGGACCATCGAAAAATTACCCCGCCCTGATATCACCCCCGCAGCCGTACTACGGCGTGCCATGCAACAGATCGGTTCGCATTTCTGAAATTCGATGTCCATCCTGCTCAACCCTGGCCCCGTCAATCTCAGTGAACGTGTACGCCAGGCCTTGCTGCAACCAGACCTCTGCCACCGGGAGCCTGAATTTGCACTGTTACAGAATTCAATCCGGCGCCGCCTGCTTGAGATCTATGCTCTGCCGGAAGATGAATGGGCCGCCATCCTTCTGACCGGCTCCGGTACGGCAGCAATGGAGTCCATGCTAACGAGTCTAGTCCCGGAAGATGGAAAGGTACTGATTATTGAAAACGGTGTTTACGGGGAAAGATTGTCAGAGATTGCCAGGATACACCGGATGGAGCATGTCAGCCTGCACCACGACTGGGGAGAAAAGATACAGACAGACCGGCTGATGGAAATATTGCAATCCATAAACAACATAACGCATGTTGCGGTTGTGCATCACGAGACAACCACGGGCCGACTCAACGATCTGGCAGTAATTGCCAGGCTGTGCCGCAGCTATGAAATCCAGCTGCTGGTTGACGGTGTCAGCAGCTTTGGCGCCGAGGCCTTCAACTTCACCAACTGGAATATCAGCGCCTGTGCCGCAACCGCGAACAAATGTTTGCATGGCGTCCCCGGGACCTCCTTTGTTATCGTCCGCCGCGACGCGTTGGGGAAAAGTAATACAACCTGTCATCGGACCTTGTATCTCGACCTCCCCACCTATCTGAAAAACCAGGATGCGAATGGCACTCCCTACACCCAGTCTGTACAAACTCTGTATGCCCTTGCTGAGGCATTGCTGGAACATGAAGAAGAGGGCGGATGGCAAACACGGCATCAAACCTACTGGCGACGCATGGATATCGTGCGCGACGGCTTACAGACGCTGGGCATTCAACCATTGATGGCGAGAGAGGAATGCTCGTGTGTCCTTAATGCCTTTCATTTACCTGATGGCATGAGCTATGAAACACTGCACGATAAATTAAAGGAAGCGGGTTTTGTCATCTATGCAGGCCAGGGGGGCCTTGCCAGATCCCTTTTTCGTATTTCCTGCATGGGAGCGATCACGGAGCAGGACATGCAACGATTTGTCAATGTAATGAAATCCTTACTATCCAATAAAATTGTCCTTCCACGATGATAGGTGAATCTGGTAAATATAGGATCCCGGCAAATTGTCCATAAACAGAAAGCATCATACATACCTGTGAAACAAATGAAGAAACGCTATCGACATCAGTTGCTGCACAAGATATGGAGCAATAGATGCCGCAAACATGAAAAATATTTCACCCACCTAGCAATCCTGTGGAGGCAATAGACTTGCGTGCAGAAAACAACAGCGCTGAGGCCACGCAACGATCCTCAACCGCCGCACTTACATTGCTTGCGATCGGGGTAGTGTTTGGAGATATCGGAACCAGCCCCCTGTACGCAGTCAAGGAAACGTTCGCTCCCGGTCATGGGATCCCCCTCAACACCATCAACATTCTCGGTGCCCTCTCCACTATCTTCTGGTCACTGATGCTGGTTGTGACAGTCAAGTATGTCACGCTGATCATGAATGCAAGCAACAAGGGTGAGGGTGGTATCATGGCATTGCTTGCGCTCGCAACCTCTGCGGTTAAACCCCAATCACACATACGGCCGTTGATTATTATCGTAGGAATATTTGGTGCGTCGCTGTTCTTTGGTGACGCTGTACTCACCCCGGCCATCTCGGTACTCTCTGCGGTCGAGGGGCTTGAGGTGGGTACTTCGGCATTCAAGCCCTACGTGATCCCGATCGCAGTTATCGTGTTGTTTGTACTGTTCACCTTCCAGCGCTTCGGGACAGCGGTCGTCGGCAGCCTGTTTGGCCCGGTCTCTGCGGTCTGGTTCCTTACCCTAGGGGCAGGCGGGGTCTACAACATCACACAAAATACGACCGTATTGCAGGCGATCAATCCAGTGCATGCGCTCGGGTTCGTGACCGGCCACGGGTTTGCGTCGTTTCTGGTACTCGGTTCCATATTTCTCGCGGTGACCGGCGCCGAGGCGCTGTATGCCGACATGGGGCACTTCGGCAAGCGTCCGGTGCGCATCGCCTGGTTCACCCTGGTGCTGCCGGCGCTGGTACTCAATTATTTCGGTCAGGGAGCAGTGCTTATCATGAACCCGCTGGCAGCTGCCAATCCCTTCTATCACTCCTACCCGGGCTGGGCGTTATACCCGATGATCGCCCTCGCTACTGCAGCAACCGTGATCGCCTCGCAGGCGACGATCTCGGGTGCCTACTCTATCACCAGCCAGGCGATCCAGCTCGGTTATCTGCCACGCCAGAACATCTTTCACACCTCCGCCAGGGAGATCGGCCAGGTCTATCTGCCAACCCTTAACTGGATATTGCTTGCCGCAGTACTCGCCGCCGTAATTGGATTCGGCTCCTCATCAAACCTTGCCTCGGCATACGGCATAACGGTGGCGGGTACAATGCTGGTAGACACATTTCTTACCTTCTTCGTGATCCGTTACATCTGGAGCTACCATCTGGTGGTGGCCCTTGCTGTTACGGGTTTCTTTACTGTCGTGGATCTGTCGTTCTTCTCGTCCAATCTGCACAAGTTGGCGGATGGCGGCTGGTTTCCGATGTTTATCGGTGTCGTAGTGTTCGTGATCATGAATTCGTGGCTGCGCGGGCGTGAACTGCTGCTCAGGGGACTGGTGAAGTCCTCTGTCCCGCTGGAGGCGTTTCTCGCATCGCTGTTTGAATCCCCTCCGATCCGTGTCTCCGGTACTGCGGTGTTTCTGACCTCGACACCGGGTGCGGTACCACATGCGCTGCTTCATAACCTCGCACATAACAAGGTGCTGCACGAACGCGTAGTGTTCGTCACGATAGTGGTACGGGATGTGCCATGGGTGCCGGCCGGGGAGAGGGTAACCATCGAACCGCTCGGCAATGAATGTTACCGGATGATCTTCTATTTCGGCTTCAAGGATCAGCCGGATATCGTGCAGGCACTGGAGTTATGCAAGGCACATGGCATGGACTTCCAGTTACTCGCGACCTCGTTTTTCCTGAGCCGCGAGACAGTGATACCCAGTATCCACAAGGAGGGCATGGCGCCGTGGCGCGAGCGCCTGTTTGCCGTGCTGGCGCGCAATTCAGGCAGCGCGGTGAATTTTTTCAATCTGCCCGCCAACCGTGTTATCGAGCTTGGCACACAAGTCGAGATCTGACCGGGCAATAATGTTGTCAGGCACTGTACTGCTGTATTGATATTTAATCGATGTAAACACAACACCTGTGCATTTCCCCTACTCCAGTCAGGAGAAAGGATTTTGCAAGACTCAGACTG
>MGXK01000049.1:0-519 GCA_001802375.1 Gammaproteobacteria bacterium RBG_16_51_14 | reverse complement strand
AGTCTGAGTAAATCACGCCTGCGTGATTTTTATCTGGAGGCAGCGAGCCCGGTAGCGCGTTTTGGTTATGTAGTGGGTCGAGGAATCCAGGCACAGGCTGTGATTGCATTGGTGAATACCATACTGACTGTATGTGGACTTCTGTTATTATTCATTCACTCGATTGCAGTTCTTTCGCTCATTGTGTTCGTATGCAGCTTTATACCTGTATTGGGTGTATTCATTTCCACTACACCTGTTTTGATGGTTGCGTTTAACTACGGTGGTCTGCATGTAGCTTTGGGGGCACTGGTAATCGTGATTTTAATTCATATTATTGAGGCATATTTTCCGAATCCCCTGATATATGGCAAGCAATTCAATTTAAATCCAGTTATCGTTTTGATCATTCTTCTCACCGGATATTATTTGTTTGATATCTGGGGATTATTGTTTGGGGTACCCGTCGCGCAGTATTTTATTCATCAGGTCCTGGCTGTGCCTGTCTGGGGGAAAGACAGGCTTGAGACAGAAGATTAG
>MGXK01000048.1 GCA_001802375.1 Gammaproteobacteria bacterium RBG_16_51_14 | reverse complement strand
CGCTACGCGCTCGGCCCGCCGCTGAACCCAAGCGTATGTACCGGGCAAGGTGTGTTACTTCATAGATGAAAGTCCTGGTACTTGGTATTCGTATTCGGAGCCGAAGGTCAGGGATCACTCAGGGTCGATGTCGATTGATAGCATATTGCCTTCTATCATCACCTGATTTCCTGCCCCGGTTCCCTGGGTCAAGTGTCCCTTTTCGTATTTTATTCTCAGCGCAGGCTGATGATCGGCCAGCCGCGTGTCTCGGCCTCTTTCCGCAGGATCATATCCGGATCGACCGCAACGGGATGGCTAACCTCTTCCAGCAGGGGGAGGTCATTATGCGAGTCGCTGTAAAACCAGCTTTCCTCAGCGTGCAGATTATTTTCCTCAAGCCAGGCGTGGTAGCGGATCACCTTGCCATCGCCATAGGACGGCGTTCCTGAAACCTGGCCGGTGTAGCGGCCATCGATTATCTCGGGTTCACTGGCGATCAGGTGCTGCACCCCGAAGGCACTGGCAATCGGTCCGGTCAGAAAACGGTTCGTTGCCGTAATGATCAGTAAAACATGATCCTGTTGGCGATGCTCGTCAAGGAGGGCACAGGCCTTCGGCAGTATGAGCGGTTCGATGATTTCAGCGAAGTAACGACTCCGCCATGCCTCCAGGGTTTTCGCCTCATTTTCGGCAAGGGGGGCAAGCTGGAATCTGAGAAACTCGTGGACATCCAG
The DNA here is from genome assembly GCA_001802375.1 of Gammaproteobacteria bacterium RBG_16_51_14. Taxonomy (GTDB): domain Bacteria; phylum Pseudomonadota; class Gammaproteobacteria; order Eutrophobiales; family Eutrophobiaceae; genus RBG-16-51-14. Next base: position 10,214 of record MGXK01000048.1, on the reverse strand, counting down.
GGTCCCCGCCCGATAGGCATCATAAAAGCGCTGGTGCTCATCCATGTGGAATCTGGCATCGACGTGACCGTTTTTACACAGGAACTTGCCCCAGAGATAATCGCTGTCCCCGCCGATCAGGGTATTGTCGAGGTCAAACAAGGCTATTTTCACGTTGCTTTTCACACTTTCCAGAAACCGCGTAGTCTAAAGGCGTGGTATTGTACAGGACAATGACCGTGATGCGGATTTGCGGCAAGGGGCCAATTTGTGGAAAATTCACTGCAAAATTGGAAACAGGGTTTTTTTCGTGATTGATTCGGACGGTTTTCGCGCCAATGTCGGTATTGTTCTGATCAACCCGCAGGGCAAATTGTTCTGGGGGCGGCGTGTGGGTATGGATGCCTGGCAGTTTCCACAGGGCGGGATAAGGAAAAATGAGCTCCCGGAGAAGGCCATGTACCGGGAACTCAGGGAGGAGGTGGGGTTGTCGCCGGGGGATGTTGAAATCATGGGCTGTACACAGGACTGGCTGCGTTACTGGTTACCCGAGCGTTTTATCCGCTATGACACACACCCGGTGTGTATCGGACAGAAACAGATCTGGTATATGTTGGGGCTGCTGGCCGATGAGAGTCATCTCGATCTGCAGAAATCATTGAAACCGGAATTCGACTGCTGGCGCTGGGTGGATTTCTGGTACCCGGTCAGCGAAGTGGTTGCCTTCAAGCGGGATGTTTACATGGAGGCACTGAAGCAACTGGCGCCTTTTATACTCCCTGGTTTCCAGATATCTTCCCGGTTTTATCGATGAGCGGTCCGGGTGTTTTCCAGGAGTTGCCTCTTTCCATCGGCTGTCGTTGCAGGGCCTGCTCCATCAGCAAACTACATTGATCTTGTCTTGGGTATATCCCTTCAAGGCCTGGCTGATGACATGATAGATATCGCCTGTTGTATCGAATCATTCGTCACGGAATGGCTGCGTCAACGAGCCGGATAACAGGAAACGATTACTACTGATGACAAAGGAACAACGACTGAACGACATCGCCCTTGCTGTCTATGCGGACAGCGGACTGATGACCCCGTCCTATATCTATGATGAACGTGCAATCCTGGGCACCCTGGATTTATTATCGGGACTCCGCAAGGCAGCGGCCTGTCATATACTTTATTCTGTAAAGGCGGTCTCCGTGGCGGGCCTGCTGGAGACGATAGCCCCCCACGTCGATGGTTTTTCAACGAGTTCCTTGTTTGAAAGCAGGCTCGCGCGCGAAACCCTGGGAGGGCGGGGCAGTGTCCATATGGTCAGTCCGGGGATACGGCCGGACGAGATGCTGAAGATTGCGGAACAATGTGATTACCTGAGCTTTAATTCCCTGCCGCAATGGGAGAGGAACAGGCCGGCGGTGCGGGATCGTATGCGCTGCGGGCTACGTGTCAACCCGGGATTATCCTTTGTCGAGGATGATCGCTATAACCCCTGCCGGCCCTGGTCAAAACTGGGTGTCTCCCTGGAGGTCCTCCACGACAGGCACAAACAGTCACCGGCATCGTTGCAGGGGATCAGCGGTTTCCACTTTCACAATAATTGTGAATCCCGGGAATTCGCCGAGCTGGATTGGACGGTAACAAAAATTTGCGATGCCCTGGGTGATTACCTGCCGGAAATGTCCTGGATTAATCTCGGCGGCGGATATTTTCTTGAGAACGAGGCGCATATCAGGATGCTGGCCGCCATCGTCAATCGCCTGCATGATCAATATGGGCTGACGATTTTTTTTGAACCGGGCAAGGCGATCGTCAACCGCGCCGGTTTTCTCGTCGCCTCGGTGCTCGATCTGTTTGAGAGCGATGGCAAGACCATTGCCATACTGGATACCTCGATTAATCACCTGCCGGAGATCTTCGAATATCAATACAGGCCCGTCGTCATGCAGGCCACTGAGTCCGGTGCGTATGAGTACCGGCTGGCAGGCAGCAGTTGTTTGAGTGGCGACCTGCTGGGGGATTACCGGTTTGATACCCGGCTGGCCGTCGGGAGCAGGATACTCATCGAGAACATCGGGGCCTATATGCTGGTCAAGGCCAATATGTTCAATGGCATTAACCTGCCTTCGGTGTATCTGCTGGACCGGGACAGGAAACTCCGTTTATTGAAACGGTTTGATTATTCCCACTACCGGGACAGACTGTAAACCTGGACCAGTGATAAACTCCGTGAACAGAGGGGTTCGGGGTCAGTAAAAACTCCCGTTGCCCGTGCGTGCCTATAGCAGGAATAACTGCTCCAGCGGTAGCCAGCAGGGTCATCGGTCATCCCGGCGTGCACGGGATTAAGTTCAATATAGCGGTAGTAGGCGAGCAGATAATGCTCGGTCTGCACCAGGCCGGCATGATATTGGCCTTTCCACAACGATCGCGGCATTATTTTACCGTACGGTAAAAAATCATGGGATTTAATCAAAATTGATACATAATTTTACCGTACGGTAAAAATTGGTTGATTTCAGGGTAAAAAATCATTATTTTTACCGTACGGTAAAATACTCATGTGGTGACGCCGATGCAGCAGGATCTGAACGAAGTACCTGAATCAGCACGAATAAAATCAACCGGAGATCTCGGCAGGTTTGTGCGCGCCTGGCGGAAAGCAAGGGGAATCACCTTGGAGACTGTCTCCGGGTTGAGCAATGTCAGCACCAGGTTCCTGTCCGAATTTGAGCGCGGAAAAGATACAGCCGAGATCGGAAAGATCCTGAAAGTATTAAATGTCCTCGGACTGGATGTAACCGTCGGGAAGCGCGAATCCAGGATAAATCAAGGCCATCGCGAAGCTAGGATATAGCCAATGACCGATACCGATTCATTAAATGTCTGGTATGGCGATCAACTGGTGGGGCAACTATGGCGCAACCGGCAGGGACTTATCGGCTTCCGCTATGATGAAGACTGGTTGACGCCGGGGAAATTTGCTGTTTCATTGCAGCTCCCGCTTCAGGAAAATGACTATCCCGCGGAAGAAGGCGGAATAGCCCACCGGTTTTTTGCGAATTTGCTGCCGGAAGCCGGTGTGCGGGATCAAATCGTACGCGATCTGAAAATTCCCAATACCGATTTTGATTTGTTACGCGCCATTGGCGGGGAATGTGCCGGTGCGCTTTCCCTGCTTCCGGCCGAACGTGAACCTGATAAAAACAACAACTACAGGAAACTTGATGAAGAAAATCTGATCCAACTGATCCGCCGCCGTGGCCAGATACTGATCTCGAAAGACCCGAAAAACAGGCGTCCAAGGTTCTCGCTGGCGGGCGTACAGAATAAATGCCCCGTTTTAATCAAAAGAGGCAGGTATTACCTCCCTGTTCGTGAAGCACCTACCAGCCATATTCTGAAATTCGAAATTCCTGACTACAGTAATATTCCTGCCTACGAAACCTATACCACTTTGCTTGCTGCGAATGTTGGTTTGCCTGCGGTTGAAATTGATCTGCGCCGTCTGGACAAACATTACTTTACGGTCATAAAACGCTATGACCGGCTTGAAAATAACGAAGGCGAAATCATCCGGTTACATCAGGAAGATTTCTGTCAGGCACTGGGCTACAGCTACAACAATAAATATGAAAATGTACAGGGGCCATCCTTCCCTGATTGTTACCAGCTTGTCCGGGATAACTCCAGTGATCCGGTTACCGATGCGGAATGCCTGTTAAAGTGGCTGATTTTTAATTACATTGCTGGAAATTCAGACGGGCATGTGAAAAATCTTTCTCTTTTGTATAAGGGAAATGAAGAAATACGGCTGGCACCGTTTTATGATCTTGTTTGCACCCGGGTGATTAACAGAATCAGCACTCAATTGGCATTTGGCATAGGAGGTAACTCTGATCCCGGTCATATCACCAGGAAAAACTGGGAAACTCTGGCGAAGAATTGTGACATCGGCTCGCGTTATCTTCTGAATTTACTGCTTAAAACCACAGAACATATAAGTGATGCCGCCACTGAAGTAAAAAAAATATTCGAATCAAACCATGGGGATTACCCTGCATTGCAGCGCATTGTGCATATTATTCATGAACAACATCGGCTTGTTTCTGCATTATATAGAGGCAAGATTGCTTCGCCACGATCGCAATGACGGTGTTTCCAATACCAATCCTGTTAATGTTTGCCGTATTCTTTTGTCAGCAAAGCGGTGTTCCTTGACGGTAATTTCAGCGAATATCACGAAGACTTTATCAAACACAGGATGGAATGCGCCCAGCCATACCGCATGCAGTATAAACGGTGGGTAAACTGAATTATGATATAGTCAATACAAAAGCAGCCATGGAGTGATGGCCATGGGAAAATTGATCAATATAAAGGGATTTTTACCTTACATAATTATTGTTTTCTTTAATGCGTTTGTTGATCTTGGCCACAAGATCATTATCCAGAACACCATTTTCAAGACCTATGACGGCCAGGCACAGATTATTCTGACGGCCGTCGTCAATGCCCTGATACTCCTGCCTTTTATCCTGTTGTTTTCACCATCAGGTTACCTCTCGGACAAATATCCAAAAAACCGGATCATGCGCATCAGCGCCTGGTTTGATGTCTTGTTCACCGGCCTTATTACCCTGTTCTATTATCTCGGCATGTTCTGGGCGGCATTCGCCATGACCTTTCTGCTGGCTGCGGCGGGTGCAATCTATTCCCCGGCCAAATACGGCTATATCAAGGAACTCGTTGGCAAGGAAAAGATTGCCTCGGCGAATGGTGTGGTTCAGGCAGTTACCACGGTTGCCATACTGGCCGGTATTTTTGTTTACTCAATATTCTTTGAAGGGCTCCTGAATGGCATGGATTACCGGAACAAATCAGAAATCCTGCAAATTATCGCACCTGTCGGATGGAGCCTGGTCGTTGTTTCCCTCATCGAGCTTATACTGGCCTATACCTTGCCGCAAAAACTGGAAACAGACAGAAACCTGCACTTCAACGGGCGGGAATATCTGACCGGCAAATATCTCAAGGATAATGTGAAGGTGGTCTTCAGCCGCGAAATCATTTTTTTATCCATTATCGGTCTTTCAGTATTCTGGGCGATTTCACAGGTAGTACTGGCAGCGTTTCCGGCATTCGCCAAGGAAACATTAGGTATCACAGATACAGTAATCATCCAGGGACTGATGGCATGTGCCGGTATCGGTATCATCATGGGTTCATTGATCGCCGGCAATTTCTCCAGAACTTATATCGAGACCGGTCTTGTCCCGATCGGTTCAATGGGAATCGTGATCACATTATTGTTATTACCTCTACTGGATCATGCATTTCTGCTCGCATTGAACTTTATCGCCTGGGGTATCTTTGGCGGCATCCTGATCATCCCGTTGAACGCCCTGATCCAGTTCCACGCCAGAGAAAATGAATCCGGCCGCATACTCGCCGGAAATAATTTTATCCAGAACATCTCCATGCTGGGTTTCCTCTGCCTGACGGTGGTCTTTGCCCTCAGCGGTGTCAGCAGTACCGGCTTGTTCATTATTCTGACCGTAGTTGCCATGGGCGGCACCATATATACCGTCTACAAATTGCCGCAATCGCTGATCCGGCTGATCGTAAGGTTCGTCATCGGCCGGAAATACCGGCTGCAGGTGCTCGGTTTCAATAACATGCCGGAGCGCGGCGGTGTACTGATGCTGGGCAATCACATCAGCTGGATAGACTGGGCCATCGTGCAGATGGCGACGCCGCGGCACATTCATTTCGTTATGATCAGGAATATCTATGAGCGCTGGTATCTGAAATGGTTCCTCGATATTTTTGGAGTGATCCCGATCTCCGGCGGCGCTTCCAAATCGGCGCTGGAAAAGGTCACTGGATATCTGAACGAGGGTGAGGTCGTGTGCCTGTTCCCGGAGGGAACGATCAGTCGCACCGGAAATCTGGCTGAATTCCAGCATGGTTTTGAAAAAGCTGCTGCAGGCGCAAATGCCGCTGTCCTGCCATTTTATATCCGTGGCTTGTGGGGCAGCTGGTTCTCACGATCCAGTGAAAAACTGAAAACCCTGCACAGCACCGGCAGCAAGCGGGACATTATTGTCGCCTTCGGTAAAACTTTGCCGGTTGATGCGACTGCAGAGGAAGTCAAAAAATATATCTTTGAATTATCCATCGACTCCTGGGATATCTATACCAGTACCTTGCCACCTGTTCACCTGGCGTGGATGGCTACGGCCAGACGGACACCGGCCGATCTTGCAGTTGCAGATGCAACAGGCGACCCACTCTCCTCCGGCATATTACTGACTGCAGTTATCTGCTTTTCCAGGTTTATCATAAAATACAGCCCGGAACAGAACATAGGCCTGCTCCTGCCTGTCAGCAGCGCCGGAGTGATCGCCAATATGGCCGTATTGATGCATGGCAAAACCACCGTCAATCTGAATTACACGGCCGGCAGGGAAGCATTGCGGTCAGCGGTCGATAGTGCAGGCATCAAAAGCATCTATACCTCGACAAAATTTCTGGAAAGACTGGAAAAGAAAGGATTTCAGTTCAATGAAGTTTTCGCCGGCGTGAATGTCTATTACATGGAAGATTTGAAAGCGAAAATCAGCCAGCTGGCACAGTTATACACACACCTGCAAACCAGACTCCTGCCCACCTGGATCCTGCAGAAATGTTACGGTAAAAAGGTTGACATAGAATCCCCGGCAACAATCCTGTTCTCCAGCGGCAGTGAAGGCAATCCCAAAGGTGTCATGTTGAGTCATCGTAATATCATGGCCAATCTGAAACAGGTTTCCGATGTACTGAATACGGACAATCAGGATATTGTTATGGCCACCCTCCCCCTGTTCCATGCCTTTGGTCTTACCGTCACCACCTTCATGCCACTGGTGGAAGGTGTGCCGTTCATCTGCCACCCTGATCCCACCGATGTAGTAAATATCGCCAAAGCCATTGCCAAATACCGGGCGACGATCTTTTGTGCCACCTCCACCTTCCTCAGACTCTTTACCAGAAACAACCGTGTGCATCCGTTGATGCTTGAATCATTGCGCATTGTGGTTGCCGGTGCCGAAAAATTAAACCAGGATGTAAGAGAAGCATTCAAGCTTAAATTCAACAAGGAAATTTATGAGGGCTATGGCGCGACGGAAACAACACCGGTTGCGAGTGTAAACATACCGGACTGTATCGATGTCAATTACTGGAGCATACAACAGGGCACCAAGCCGGGCACAGTAGGCATGCCGTTGCCCGGGACCAGTTTCAGGATAGTGGATCCTGTCACCATGAAAGAATTACCGACCGGTGAAGACGGGTTGATCCTGATTGGCGGGACGCAAATCATGCTCGGTTATCTCAATGATCCGGTTAAAACCGGCCAGGTAATTGTTGAGATAGACGGCCGCCGCTGGTACAAGACCGGGGACAAAGGCCATCTCGATGAAGACGGTTTTCTGACCATTGTGGACCGCTATTCTCGCTTTGCGAAACTCGGCGGCGAGATGATCAGCCTGACAGCTGTTGAAGAGGCGGTGCGTAATGCCTTGAAGAAACCGGAACTTGAACTCGTCGCAGTCAATGTTGCAGATGAAAAGAAAGGTGAAAAGATCGTATTGATTATTGCAGAACAGATCGAGTCTGCTGCGATTGGAACCGCGTTGCTGGACTCGGCGTGCAATCCATTGCTGATACCGGCGGAAGTTGTTGCCGTGGAATCAATTCCGAAACTTGGCAGCGGCAAGACCGATTTTAATGCCGCCAGAAAACTGCTCGGGCCGGCACCTGTCTGACATAAAATTTTCATTTTGTTGTGAAAACAATGACACCATTCCAGTCAATGCCGGCATGCACTGTCCTCGCTGCGGAATTGAGATGCGGGTGATAAGCCCCGTGAACAACCCCGCCCCGGAATTTTCTGACCACGACAAAATCGCCGGGACAATTTCATCGGGAATGAAATTGGACATCCCGAAGGGATGCCGGTAAGGCGAATCACAGGGAAGTTATTCGTCAACGATTTTGAACAGTGTGCAAGCACTGGCCAGAAGGGCGCATACCATGGAGGGTATGCGCAAATGCAATAGTGCGGGTTTTGTTTTTCCCGCATTTCCAACGGAGTTCCGCTATTGACAATGGCGGTGCTTCCCTGTGCCACGGTAACCCTGAACCAGTCAGGGTCGCCCTGGTTCAGGCAACCGGGCAAACAGTCTGGACCTGACAAGATTCCAGACTATTATGATCACTCATTACCTTTCAATCAGGCTGCGCAGCATCCAGGCATTTTTTTCATGTATCTGCATCCGCTGTGTCAGGAGATCAGCCGTCGGTTCATCATGGGCCTTATCAACGTCCGGAAAGACAGACCGGGCCGTCCTGACGACGGTCTCCTGTCCGATGATCAGTTGTCGGATCATCTCTTCCGCAGCAGGCGTTCCGGTTTCCTCTTCTATGGACGTGAGTTGCTGGAATTGCTTGTAGGAACCGGGTGCGACAATACCCAATGCCCGTATCCGTTCAGCAATTACATCCACTGCCGTTGCCAGTTCAAGATAATGTTGTTCAAACAGGAGGTGCAGGGTTGTGAACATCGGTCCGGTGACATTCCAGTGAAAATTATGTGTCTTGAGATACAGGGTATAGCTGTCTGCCAGCAGGTGTGACAAGCCATCTGCTATTTTCTCTCTTTGCTTTTTATCGATTCCGATATCGATCTTCATGTTTTATCTCCTTCGTGAATTATTCTGTTGTACTCTATATGCTAGTCGAACACACCGCTGCGGTAAAATAGATTGTCCATATTGGTTCCATAGCGAAAAATTATTCTTCGCTGCAAATGGGCCATTGCATCATCAGATACAGGACGGGGGTTTGGGCAGTCCCCCGATGCGTGCGGCCTGCCGCACCGGGCCTTGCGGAAACAGGCGGTAGAGATAACGGATTTCCCCTTTCGTCGCACCCAGCCGGTCCCCTGCGTTTTTATTTATTTCAAGATGCTGTTTTTGATCGGCTTTCTATACAATTTCGTGGGGATCCCGCAGGGTCAGTCCCCTATTGTTTGCGGTCGGGATTGCTGCCCACAAACCACTTCGTAGTCTCTCAGGTCTGCGCGGTAGACGTGGATGATTGTCTGTGAAATGAACTGGCTGTATACGTCGAATCGAGTTGACGATATAAACAATATTGTTTATAGTGGCGCCGTGAACAGCAAAGAATTCAAACGCTGGCTGACGCAACGGGGAGCGACCTTTAAAGCTGGAAAAGGCTCGCACCTGAAAGTGTACTTGAACGGCAAACAGTCTGTTCTACCGATGCACAACTCCGACCTCAAGACGGGCACGGTCGAAGGCATCAAGAAACAACCTGGATTGAAGTAAGGAGAGCACCATGTTTATGTACCCTGTCACCCTCATCCCGGACAAAAAAGACGGTGGATTCGTTGTCACCTTCACCGACATCCCCGAAGCCATCACCCAAGGCGAAACCGAGGATGAAGCCTTGGCTGCCGCCAAAGATGCGCTGGAATCCGCACTGGACTTCTACTTTGAAGACAAGCGCGCCGTGCCCAAACCATCGAAGGCCAAACGAGGCCAGCACGTTATCGAACTTCCGGCCAGCTTGTCAGCGAAGATTCTGCTGCTCAACGAAATGATCGCGCAGAATGTGCGCCCCGCTGAGCTTGCACGTCGCCTCCATACCACGCCACAGGAGGTTAACCGATTAACCAATGTGCGGCATACAACGCGCATTGACGGCATCGCCGCAGCACTGCAAGCCCTTGGCAAGCATTTGGATATGCGCGTGGTTGAAAACTAAAAAGTGTCATTCCCATCTCTCAGCGCAATTATCCGACCATTCCACATCGTGCCCGGCCGGCCCGCGCGAATACCGCTTTAGAGCACTACGGTCAGGGCCTGCCCCGGAAAGACATCGACTGGCCCCATCACAGTCACAATTTCGCCGGGAGTGAAATTGGGCGTACTTTAGTACGCCCGTAGGGTACGCGCCAGGGATGGTGCGAATCAAATTCCCCTTACCGGATATTGCCTGAAGGGATTTAGGCAAGGGGCGTGAGCATGGAGCGGAAGCTTCGCCTGAAGACTTGGGCTTGTTCCATTAACACCATTCATCTATATTGCCCCTGTGTCAGGATAGTTGTCGCCTCTAATTTTACATAGAAGTAGACAGAATGAGAGCAAGATTCACTCCATCATTTAAGATACAAG
>MGXK01000047.1 GCA_001802375.1 Gammaproteobacteria bacterium RBG_16_51_14 | reverse complement strand
TGAAACAGATCATCACCAAATCAGAGTTGGACTTTCTGGAAGTGCCGGCGCTGGACAGAAAAGCACCTTCCACTTCATTCATAATGAGGGGCCGGGAATACAAGGTCGACATCCTGACACCAATGAGGGGTGCAACAAATTCAAAACCCGTATTGATCCCGTCTATAAAGTCTCATGCCACACCATTACGATTTCTGGATTACCTCATCGAAGGTGCTGTGGAGGCTGTCGTGGTTGGCGGTTCAGGTATAAAGGTCCATGTTCCGAATCCAGGGCGCTTTGCCATTCATAAACTTGTGGTTGCCCGTCAACGTGGTGTGAGTCAACAGATCAAGGCCAGCAAGGATTTGAAACAGGCCGGATGTATATTCGAGATCCTGGCCACCGACCGTCCATGGGACATTGAGACTGCCATGGAAGCGGCAGGCAGGGTTAACGGGACCAAATTTACAAATGCAGTAAAAGAAAGTTTTGATCGCCTTGAAGGGCTCGATATCCTTTCAAAAAAGGCCCTGGCTATTATAAAGATGCTTGTTGCAGGTTGTGTGTAGCGTGTGGTTAACAACTGGCAACTGTCTACGGACAACTTCGCTCGTTGCTGGTTGCAGGTGGTAAGTTGTTAACAACTGACTACGGACAACTGACAGCTTCGTTCGTTGCAGGTTGTATGTGGCGGGTTGTTAACAACTTTCAACTGACCACGGGCAACGGACAGCTTCGCTCGTTGCAGGTTGTGTGTGGCGGGTGGTTAACAACCAACAACTGACTACGGATCGCTTTGATCCATCAACCGCTTCATCATCGGCCCGCTGAGCATGGATGTCACGAATGCCATCACCACCAGGGCAACGAAGATCGGTTGATCGATCAAACCACTTTCCAGAGCAACGGTTGCCAAGATGATTTCCATGGCGCCACGGGCATTCATGCCAAAGCCGACCGCCAATGCCTGCCGTCGCTTCATCCCGCCCAGCCACGCACCCAGACTCGCCCCGCCGATTTTCCCGATACAGGCGATCACCAGGACCAGTAACACCAGGGGCAGGTGAAAGTCGCTTGCAAAATTTGCCCGCAAGCCGATGGAAACAAAATAAAGCGGGGCAAAGAAACTGATGGCAAATTGATAGATGGCATCGTGCGCGTTGTTTCCCTCTCCCGGTTCCAGGTTCTGTCCCAGGGCTATCCCCACCAGGTACGCCCCGAAGATCGCATGGATCCCAAGAAATTCCGTGACGGCGGCGACGACCAGGATGACTACCATGGTCAGGCTGATAAACGCGCTTGGCCAGGAAAGTTCGGTCTTCACCCAACGTAATACAGGATGACCTATCGTACGGCCTGCAAGAAGGACGACCACGGTAAAGCCGATCAACAATCCCACGTTGGTCCAGAGCCCCGCACTGGAAATATCTGCGGTCGGGGGATCGCCAGGGATAAACACCTTCAGGATAATCGCGAACAGCAGCCAGCCTATCACATCGTTCACGGTGGCGGCGGTCATGACAATACTGCCAAGTTCTTTCTGGATTAACCCCAGGTCCATCAGTATCCGGGCAATCACGGGGAGGGCCGAGATGGATAACGCAGTACCTACAAAAATACCAAAGGCCCAGCCACTTTTACTCGCCGCTGCACCCCACACCCCGGGGAACAGTTGCACGGCGGCAATGCCCAGCACCATAGGGAAGAGCCAGCCAAGAAAACTGGTAAGAACGATTTGTTTTCTCCTGCGGTTAATGTGGGCAAGCTTGACTTCCAGTCCGGCCACAAACAGAAAAAATAACATGCCCAAATTGATGACTGAATTGCGTGCCAGGGAGAGTGATTCGTCCGTCGGGAAAAACCAGTTGAAAGACCCGGGGGCCAGTGTGCCAAAAACCGTCGGACCCAATAAAATCCCGCCGAGTAGCTCACCCAGGACGGCAGGCTGGTCAAAGCGACGCATGATCTGGCCGCAAACCAGGGCGAACGACAGCATGACAGCAAATTGTAAAATGAGATGAATGAACGCGTTGTGAACCATAAACCACCTTGTTTTCAATAAAGCACGGGAAGTCTGAACAACCCCACGGAATTTTCAGACCGGGAAAAGTAAAAATGTGATTATTTATTTTCTGCTATTTTGCCATGGCATTGTGCCCTGTCCCAACACAGCGCCGGATTACATGAGTTTTTTTATTCACCACGATTCTAACAAAAACAGCTTATCGCCGTTGAACTTGTTTGCCTTCGCCTCAGGATTTTTCGCTGGCGCCGGACTACATGAGCAGTCTGGCCCAGACGCGAAAGCGCAGGATATATTCAGGCTCGCGTAGAAAGACACAGGACACAACGACTGTATTCAACACGGCGAGGGTGAGGAACAGGGCGGTGATGGAAAGGCCGATCTTCAGCAGGAGCATGGTCATTAACGCGGAGCCCACCATGAACAGGGCATTCAGGATATTATTTGCCGCCAGGATCCGGGCCCGGTGCCGGGCCTCGGAACGGTTCTGGACCATGGCGTACAGTGGCACGATATACAATCCGCCGGAAAAACCGATCAGTACCAGATCGATCAATACCCGCCAGTAGACCGTCTGTTGCAGGAATTGAGCTGCGCTAATCCCGGTTGTTGGCGGGATGGCCAGGCTGGCAAACCAGAGGTCCAGGGAAAAAAGGCTTAGGCCCAGCGCCCCCATGGGCACGAGACCGGGTTCGATGCGACCCCGTGAGAATTTCTCACAGAGCAGGGAACCGCTGCCGATACCGATGGAAAATGTTGTCAACAGCAGCGTTGCCACATGTTCGTTGCCGCCGAGCACATCCCGTGTCAATGTGGGAACCAGGGACAGGTAGGTAGCCCCGACAAACCAGAACCAGGAGATGGCGAATACCGCCATAAACACGGATTTGTCTTCCCATGCATAACCAATTACACGGGATATCTGCTGCGGGAAATTCCAGCTGAGGCGCAGGTCCGGGTCCGGTGCGGCCGCCCGGGGAATAGAACAGCTGGCATACCAGCCGAGGATGGCAACCCCGATCACGGTACCTGAAACGAGCAGCGGCCCGGTTGATTTGATTGCGATCAGGACACCGCCCAGCATGGTGCCCAGCAGGATCGCCAGATAGGTCCCCATCTGGATTACCCCATTACCCCCGGTCAGCTCTTCCGTTTGCAGATGTTGTGGCAGGATGCCATATTTCAGCGGACCAAACAGCGCAGACTGCGCCCCCATCAGAAACAGGACAACCATCAACAGATACGGACTCAAGAAATAAAAACCGACCGCCCCCAGCGACATGATGACGATCTCGGCCAGCTTGATACGCCGGATCAAAAGGGATTTTTCGTACTTGTCCGCCAGTTGCCCGGCAGTGGCCGAAAACAGAAAGAACGGCAGGATAAAGACCCCGGCGGCCAGGATGACCAGCAGGCTGCTGTTCTGCTTCGTCATCTCGGCCAGTGTAAAGGCGATCAGGATCACCAGTGCATTTTTATAGATATTGTCATTCAACGCCCCCAGGAACTGGGTAAAAAAAAGCGGGGCAAAGCGCCGGGTGGTAAAGAGAGAAAATTGATTCATCGGCGGGAAACCTTAGGACTGAGAAGCGAGGACTGAGGACTTAGGACTGAGGACTAAGGACTATTGACCAATGACAAATGACTAATATTTTTTTATCGATTTCGATAGAGGGGGCCGGCCGTATCCGCTGCCGCCTGATAGCGGACCGTGATCTCCGAAAATGCGCGCAGGGCATCTTCGATATCCTTATCGTTGCGCAATTCGAATGAATCAATCCCGCAGCGTCGCATGAAAAACAGTTGATCCCGCAATACATCACCGACGGCGCGTAATTCACCCCGGTAGCCATACCGATCCCGCAGCAATCTTGCATGGGAATAGCAACGCCCGTCAGTAAAGGCAGGAAATTCCAGTGCGATCAGGGGGAAATGGTCCAGGTCCCCGGCGAGCTCTTCTGTTTCAATATCACCATTGATGCAAACGCCGATATTTGAACCTCTGGTTAACAATGCCTCCCGATGAGCCTGCCAGTAATGGAAGGGGACGATCACATCCCCTGCCGGCAGGGCGTGATCATCATCCATCCGGGCAATCCGCTGCCAGCGATCATCAATGAGACGGTTGTCTTTAATGACCCGCATAGCTGGCCACCTTTGGTTGTACCGCCGTTTTACTCGCATAAACCCTCTCCTTGAACGGCTCTATGCCAATGCGCCGATAGGTATCGATGAAGCGTTCTGCTTCCTGCCGGTATTCGACATAGACATCCAGTATTTTTCCAATCGCATCCACTACGTCATCCTTGTCGATGGCTGGCCCGAGTCTATCCCCGATGCAGGCATCATTTTCTGCCGATCCCCCCAGGGTCAATTGATACACCTCACGCCCCTTCTTGTCGACACCCAGGATCCCGATATGTCCGACATGGTGGTGACCACAGGCATTGACACAACCGGACATCTTTATTTTTATGTCCCCGATATCGTGCAGATAATCCAGGTCATCAAATCTTCGATTGATCTCCCTGGCGATGGGGATGGAGCCTGCCTCGGCAAGGGAACAGTAATCCAGGCCGGGACAACAGATGATGTCGGTCAACAAACCGATATTCGGCGTTGCCAGTTCATTTTCACGGAGCACCTGCCACACGGCATACAGATCCGCCTGTTTCACATGGGGCAGCACCAGGTTCTGATCGTGGGTCACGATGACCTCGCTGTGACTGTAACGGTCAGCAAGATCGGCGATCACGTCCATCTGCTTATGGGACGCATCCCCGGGCGGATTTGCCGGCGCCTTCAGGGACACCACAACCGCACGATAACCCGCTGCCTTGTGCCCCTTTACATTGCGGTTGACCCAGGTGGTGAAGGCGGGACTGGTCTTGTATTGATCGGCAAAGCTTGTGTCCATACCGGCAGCCGGGTCATAGGCCGGAGCAGTGAAGAATGCCCGGACCCGGTCAATTTCTTTCTGTTCAAGCAGCAGGGATGAATCCCTGATGTGTGCCCACTCTGCCTCCACCTTGTCCCGGAATTTTTCCGCGCCGAGGCTATGCACCAGGATCTTGATCCGGGCCTTGTATTTGTTATCACGGCGACCGTAGCGATTATAGATGCGCACAATGGCCTCCAGGTAGGAGAGCAGGTGTTGCTTCTCCAGAAAATCGCGGATCTGGCTGCCGATATAAGGGGTACGGCCCAGACCACCACCGGCCAATACCCGGAATCCGGTTTCCCCCTGCTCATTCCTGACCAGATACAGGCCGATATCATGCACCTGCACGGCTGCCCGATCATGGCTGGCCCCGCTGACCGCGATCTTGAACTTTCTGGGCAGGTAGCTGAATTCCGGGTGCAGGGTCGACCACTGGCGGATAATCTCGCAATACGGACGCGGGTCTTCCAACTCGTCCCTGGCGATACCGGCAAACTGATCCGAGGTGATATTACGGATGCAGTTACCACTGGTCTGGATGGCATGCATCTGTACCGTGGCCAGTTCCGCCAGGATCTCCGGGGCATCTTCCAGTCTGGGCCAGTTGTATTGGATATTCTGCCGGGTACTGAAATGGCCCGAGCCCTTGTCATAGGTACGCGCGATATGGGCCAGCATGCGCAACTGGGTGGATGATAACAAACCGTACGGGATGGAGACCCGCAGCATGGGGGCGTAGCGCTGGAGATACAGGCCATTCATCAAACGCAAGGGCCGGAATTCATCCTCGCTCAATTCACCGGCGAGGAAACGCCGTGTCTGATCGCGAAACTGGGCGACCCGTTCATCCACCAGGGTCTGGTCATATTTATCGTACTGGTACATCCACTGATCACCTGTAACTGTCTGATTGGGCAGATATAGATAGCAAGATTTACATATATAGAAAAGGAATAAATATTTCTATTTATATAACCTGTTGTAATTAAAACCCGATTATCCTGTTTTATAGCGGGACAAAACCCTGTGCGCAAGCGCAGGGTAATTCAATTCATCTCGGCAATGACAAGATACCTACCTGGTTGGCGGACAATAGTTGAATACAGGGTAGCAGACAGCTACTTCCCTGTCTTGCTACCCGCCAAATCGATTGTCCAGCGTATCTAGAACCTGTCTCAAAATTGCTGTGCTTGCCCGATACGGCGTTAAAAAAGGGCTCAAAATGCTCATTTACTCCCGTGTAAACTCGGCTTTGGCTTCCTGCGTCGCTCTAACACCTACATCCATGTAGGCGTGCGCTTTCTACTCCGGGCTTCCTGCCCTCCGCCCTTCGGGCCAGCTAAATCTGTTCAAAATCGCTCCCGGCGATTTTGTCGCCCATTTTTGCCTTGTCTCGCCAGCGCTCGCTAATTTTGAGACAGGTTCTTGTTAATCCTCCTCTATGGCCGGCTTGTAGGCAGCCATCAGTTCCTGCTGTGTCCTTGCCGGTACCGCGTCATAGTGGCTCAGGGAAATGGCATAGGTACCTATCCCGCCGGTGATGGATTTCAGGTGTGACTGATAGGAATCCAGTTCACTCAACGGCACCAGACCTGAAATGGACGTCATGCCGCCGGCCATGGATACCGTATTGCTGATTCGACCACGTCTTCCGGACAGGTCTGAGGTGATATCACCCATGGATGTATTCGGTATGGTAACTACAATTTCCACGATAGGTTCGAGCACAACCGGCTTTGCCTTTTTGATGGCATCAATGAACGCCTTTTTCCCTGCGGTGGTGAAGGCGATTTCCTTAGAATCAACGGAATGGTATTTTCCGTCATACACACTGACCCGGATGTCATGCAGTGGATAACCGGCGATCGCCCCTCCCTTCAGGGCCTGCTGGATACCCTTCTCAACGGCGGGGATGAATTGTCTGGGAATCACACCACCCACAACATCATCAACAAATTCAAACCCGCTGCCTCGTGGTAATGGTTCTACCCTCAGGAAAACCTCACCGAACTGACCGGCACCGCCCGTTTGTTTTTTATGCCGGTGATGCCCCTCGGCCATGGCGGTAACCGTTTCCTGATAGGCAATCCGGGGCGGGCGTGTATCGACATCCACATGGTAGCGATCCTTCAATCTTTCCAGTATCAGTCGCAAATGCAGTTCACCGATCCCGCGGATGACCGTCTCATTCAATGTCGCATGGTGTTCCACGGCAAAGCTCTGGTCTTCTGCTACCAGTTTATGCAAGGCATCGGATATCTTCTGCTCATCACCCCGGCTTTTTGTCTCAATCGCAAGCCCGTACATAGGTGCCGGAAACTCAATTGATCGCAGATGAATATTATCTTCATCGTGTGAATCATGTAACACAGCATCGAAAAAAATATCGTCGACCTTGGCAACGGCGCAGATATCACCAGGGATCCCCTCCTTGATTTCAATGTGCTCTTTACCCTGCAGTTTCAACAGGTGTCCGACCTTGAAAGGTTTACGGCTATCGCCAATAAATAACTGGCTGTCCTTGGTGATCGTTCCCTGATGGATCCGGAACACCCCTAACCTGCCTACGAAGGGGTCGATATTGACCTTGAATACATGGGCAAGGGCGTGTTTGGCCGGATCAGTCTCTATTTCAATCGGTACTGCCGTTTCCCCTTCGCCCTTGTAAAACTGTGGTGGATTACCCTCCGTGGGGTTCGGCATCAGACGGACAAAGATATTCAGCAATTCATCAATGCCTGCGCCCGTCAAGGCCGACACAAAGCAGACCGGGACCAGATGGCCTTCCTTCAGGGCGCGCTCGAACGGATCATGCAGTTGTTCAGGACTGATCTCCTCACCCTGTTCGAGATAGATTTCCATCAGTCCTTCATCCAGTTCTATGATCTGATCGATGATCTGGGTATGTGCCTCCCTGACCGAGGAAAAATCGGTATCCCCGCCGGACGCCTGGAAAAAACAATCGACGACAGCCTGACCATGACTGGATGGCAGGTTTATGGGCAGGCATTCGTTCCCGAATATTTCTTTTATCTGGCTGATCAAGCCAGACATGTCGGTCTGTTCTGTATCAATCTTGTTGATGATGATCATGCGATCCAGTCCCCGATCCTTTGCTGTCTCCATCATCTTGCGGGTGACTATTTCAATACCCGTCTGGGCATTGATTACCACAGCACAGGTCTCAACCGCCGGCAGCACGGCAAGTGCCCTGCCCAGAAAATCCGGATACCCGGGCGTATCTATCAAATTGATATGGCTGCCTTGATAATCCATACTGGCAATCGCACTTTCCAGTGAATGCAGGTGCTGTTTTTCCTGCGGGTCAAAGTCACAGACGGTGGTGCCTTTTTCAATGGCACCCATAGTACTGATTGTCCCGGATTTATGTAACAAAGCCTCCACCAGCATGGTTTTACCCGCACCACCATGCCCGACCAGGGCGATATTCCGGATTTGTTCAGTTGAATAGTTGGCCATCTTTTCTCCCCTTTATCGTTGTTATATAACTTCCCTGAGCTTCGTTGCCGGTTGTCGTTTAGCTTCCTTATGATAATGGTAATGGTAATGAAACAATGGCCATGATGAAAGCAGTGTACGATCAGAAATCCGGATAAATGGACCCCATTCCCGCCTGTTTTTCCTGGAATACACCGTAAATCAGGGGATTTCGGCCCGGCGACGTAATCCAGCATGCAGATGATCCCCCCTGCCCGGCCACCGATAACCCATCATGGATGGGTACTTCATCAAACTGAAAACGCCAGTCCCTACCACCCAGCCAGGACGCTGACATAGTATCATGTCATCCCTATGCTGGCAGTCTTGACCACCCTGTTATTGTTCCTGCTCCTGTTCGGGCCCCAGGTCTGGATCCGCCATGTCATGCAACGCTACAACACACCTATAGCCGAAATACCCGGGACGGGAGGCGAACTGGCGCGACATCTCCTCAATCGCTTCGAATTAAATGACGTTGGTGTTGAGGCAACAGCACCGGGGAATGACCATTATGACCCCAAGACACGGACCGTCAGGCTTTCCCCCGACTATTTTACCGGGAAATCCCTCACGTCGATGGTCATTACCGCCCATGAAGTCGGCCACGCGTTACAACATAAAATGCATTACCAGCCTTTATACTTGCGCTGGAAGCTGGCATTGATGGCAGCGGTAGCTGAAAAAATCGCTTCATTTGTCCTGGTTATTTTTCCCCTCGTGGCCGTTCTGGTGCGACTACCGGCGGTGGGTCTACTCATGTTTATCGCAGGTATCACGATCCTGATACTGCCGGTGATCGTGCACCTGATTACCCTTCCGGTTGAATGGGACGCCAGCTTTCATCGTGCATTACCGATCCTGATCCAGGGCGATTACATTCCCTCCTCTGCCATCCCGATCGCCAGGCAAATATTGATGGCGGCTGCATTTACCTATGTTGCTGCCTCGCTGGCCAGTCTGCTTAATATCTATCGCTGGATTGCCTTCCTGAGGCGATAATCCCAGAATATTACGGAACCAACAGGCAGGAACCATCATGCTGATCCCGATTCTGGCCGACTTCATACTGCTCGTACTGTTACTGCTCTCTGTCTGGACGGTGCTACAGATCCCGAAGATCATCCGTGATCATGATGCCTTTACCCGTTTCGAAACACGTCTGGAAGACTACGCAAAACGCGTTGATGTGCTGGAACAACGCATCGCTGATCTGAAGCAGGTACAGACAGAGGCGGCAAGCCACTTGCGTGAACGTCTGACCGGGGCATTTGCCGAGTTGAGGGAGGAATTGCGCACCCTCCTTTCTGATCACAGCCGGCGTTTTGAACAGCGCCAGGGGGAGGCCATCAAGACCCTGACCGAAACCCTGCAAAACGGGATGACCCATGTTCAGAAACAGACAGGGGAAACCCTGACGCGAAACACGGATGACCTGGGCAAACGTATGGATGCACTTACCCAGAAAACAGATCAACGCCTGCAGGAGATCAGTGGCCAGGTAGAAAAGCGGCTGGCCGAGGGTTTTAAAAAGACGACGGAGACCTTTACCGATGTCCTGAAAAGACTGGCACTGATCGATGAAGCACAGAAAAAGATCACCGAACTCTCCACCAATGTCGTGAGCCTGCAGGCGATCCTCGATGACAAGCGATCACGCGGGGCATTCGGTGAGGTGCAACTGAATACACTCATCAGGAATATCCTGCCGGAAGGCAATTACGGCCTGCAATACACCCTGCCCAACGGCAAGATTGCCGATTGTGTATTATTCCTGCCCGAACCCACCGGTATGCTTGCGATTGATTCCAAATTCCCGCTGGAATCCTATCGCCGGATGACGGATCTATCCCTGCCTGAATCAGAACGCAATTCATCAGGGAAACAGTTCAAACAGGATGTCATCAGGCATATCCGGGATATCGCTGACAAATATATCATCCAGGGCACCACCTCCGATGGTGCCGTCATGTTTATCCCGGCCGAGTCCGTGTTCGCTGAAATCCAGGCACACCACCCCGAGGTGGTGGAAAGGGCCCACGCAGCACGCGTCTGGATCGTTTCTCCAACCACGCTATGGGCCACATTGAACATGGCCAGGGCCGTGCTGAAGGACGCGGCAACCCGGGAGCAGGTTCATATCATCCAGGAACATCTGGGCTATCTGGCCGGGGATTTTGGGCGATTTCAGGAGCGCATGGATGACCTGGCCAAACATATCAGGCAGGCGCATGAGGATGTGAATAATGTCAATACCTCGGCCAGGAAGATCAGTTCGCGTTTTGAGAAGATCGAACGTGTTGAACTTGATAAGGTGACACCGGTCACATTAGCAGTGGACGATCATGACGAATTAACCTAGTATTGCAACGCATCAGGATTTTTCCAAAGATAATCAATCAGTAGCAGGATGTCCTGCACGTATATTTAATGACTTTATGCCACCGGCGGGACAAATTGCCATGACCCTCAAAGGCATCATTTTTGATGTAGATGGAACCCTGGCCGATACGGAAGAGATCCATCGGCAAGCCTTCAATGCCGCCTTCCGGGAATTCAACCTGGATTGGGAATGGTCTAAAAAAGACTACATACGTTTACTGGCCATATCCGGAGGCAAGGAACGCATCAGGGCCTGTCTGGAAACCGGTCCGGCACCCGGTGTCCCGATAAACAATCCGCGTACGTTTGCCCAGCGTATCCACCAACGCAAGTCCGGGATCTACCGGGACATGCTGAAGAGCGAACACATCACGTTGCGCAGTGGTATCGAAAGACTGTTAAATGAAGCTGTCCGCAACCATATCAGGCTCGCGATTGCAACCAGTTCATCGATCTCCAATGTGGAAACCCTGTTAATCAACACGCTGGGGCAGGAGTCGATATCCCTGTTTGATCCCATCGTCACCTGTGACGTTGTCGCTGACAAAAAACCCGCACCTGCTGCCTATCAATTTGCACTGGCAGGACTTGGATTACAGCCCGAATTTTGTCTGGCCATTGAAGACACCACCAACGGCAACCGTTCTGCGCTGGCTGCCGGTCTCAAGACCATCATAACGACCCATCAATTCACACTCGATAATGACTTCAGCAGAGCCTCCCTTGTCCTGGATCAGCTTGGGGAACCCGGTCACAGTTTTTCTGTCATCTCAGGCAATGCCTTCAGCAAGCAATACGTAGACATCGCCTTGCTGGAAATGATCCTGTCCAGCGGCACCATCGGTCAAAAGTCCGGTTACTGGAGTGATGAACTGGCGATCGCAGCTGAATGATTCCCTGGCAGGACCTGGTTTTGCCTGCTCCCCCATAGATCACTCTGTTCCTGACACAGCACAGATATAAATTTTCGGATTGATATCCCCTGCGGACAATATGAGTCATAACAGGCCGGATAATATGTGGCTCCGGTTTTACCTGACAGAATCTCCCGGTTTATTTTATGACACTGACTGAACTACGCTATGTGGTTGCCGTTGCACGTGAACAACACTTTGGCAAGGCAGCATCCGCCTGTTTTGTCAGTCAGCCAACGCTGAGTATCGCCATCAAAAAACTGGAAGATGAACTGGGGGTGATCCTGTTTGAGCGGCGCCAGCATGAAGTCACCGTCACTGCCCTCGGCAAGACCATCATTGAACAGGCACAACGTGTACTTGAGCAGGCAGAGGCCATCAAACTGATTGCCAGGGAAGGCAAGGATCCGCTTACGGGTGAAATCCGTGTTGGTGTGATTTATACCGTAGGCCCCTATCTGTTGCCGGATCTTATTCCGGTTATTCACAGGCTCGCACCCCGGATTTCATTGATCATTGAAGAAGGCTTTACTGCGGATTTGAAGACCAGGCTGAAACACGGGGAAATCGATATCATCATTATTTCCCTGCCTTTTGCAGAGACCGGAATCGCCACGACCCTTCTTTACAGGGAACCATTTATGGTCGCAATGCCGGTAGATCATCCCTTGACCAGGAAAAAGCACATTAAAGTCAGCGACCTTCTGGAGGAAACCCTGCTGCTGCTGAAGGCGGGTAATTGCTTCCGGGATCAGGTAATGGATGTCTGCCCGGCCTGCAGGAATGAGACCTTCTCCAGCCTGGATATCCAGAAAACCCTGGAAGGCAGCTCGCTCGAGACTATCCGGCAGATGGTTGCAGCAGGTGTCGGTGTTACCGTAATGCCCTGTACCTCAATCGATACGAAAACCAGGCTGAAAGGATTGCTGGCGTATCGACCGTTCGTAAGTCCTGTGCCTTATCGTGATATTGCCATTGCCTGCCGCAATACATTTCCCCGCATGCAGACAGTACGTTTGCTTACCGATGCGGTGCAGAAATGCAAATTATCCTGTATCGACAAGGCGTAATCACTTTATTACCAGAAATGCCGCTGCATTTCCGCGCAGGATGCGCAGCAGTAATGCCTCTTCTTTCTTGTTCACCGCATCGAGAAAATCGTCCAGGCTCTTCACTTGCAGCCTGTTGACCGAGGTAATGATATCGCCACGTCGCAGACCATTGCGCCAGGCAATACTGCCTCTTTCCACATTGACGACAATGACACCCTCGACCTTTCCGTAGACGGGACTGTCCTGTTCAATATTACCGACGGTGACCCCTTCCAGGCGTTTGTTCACCGCGCTTGGGGCCCTGTCGCTGGTCTTGCCTTCGGACACAACCACCGTCAGTGTTTTTTGCTTGCCATTGCGAAGGATATCAAACTGCATCTTCTCACCGACGGGTAATAAACCGATCCGGTTACGCACCTCATTGGCATTGCTGACCGGCCTGCCATTGATGGAAACAACGATATCCCCCGGCATCAGTCCGGCTTCACTCGCCGGTGAATCCGCCATCACCTCTGCAACGATTGCACCCTGTTGTCCCGCCAGGCCGAATGCCTCCGCCAGATCCGGATTCAGGTCCTGCGCCACCACCCCAAGGAAGCCACGCTTCACCTCGCCCGAATCAAGTAACTGCTCCATGACCTGCAGGGCAAGGTTGATCGGGATGGCAAAACCGATACCAATATTGCCACCACTCTGGGAAAAAATAGCCGTGTTGATGCCCACGAGTTCACCACGGAGATTGACCAACGCCCCGCCGGAATTACCCGGATTGATGGAGGCATCGGTTTGAATAAAATCCTCATAGCCCTCAATGCCGAGCCCGCTGCGGCTGAGCGCGCTGATGATACCGGAGGTGACGGTCTGCCCCAGGCCAAACGGATTACCGATGGCGACGACAAAATCACCCACCCGCAACTGATCCGAGTCCGCTGTCTCAAGCTTGGTCAGTCCGTCCACCGGGATCTTAATGAGCGCAATATCGGTTTCCGGATCCGTCCCCACCAGCTCGGCGGCCGGGTGCCGGCCGTCACGCAGGGTCACGGTGATTTGTACGGCATTGGCAATGACATGATTATTGGTCAGCACCAGCCCGCGTTTTGCATCCACGATGACACCCGATCCAAGGCTCTGGGTCTTTCGCTCAATGGGTTGATTCGGGACATTAAAAAACCGCCTGAAAAACGGATCATCAAACAGGGGATTCTGCCGGAGTTCGATGCGGCCTTCCGTGGCGATATTGACCACGGCCGGTGTCACCTTCTCCAGCATGGGCGCAAGGCTGGGCATTTCCTGTCCTTCCAGCATGACAGGCAGTGCGGCGCTGGCCACCGGGACCTGCAAAAGGAGCAGGCACCAGGGGATGATTGCAGCAAGACCGGTAATTGATTTATTCATGCAGTCTCTCTTGTAAAGTGTACTGTTACGGGTTACCCCTTAGTGAAGGACAATGTATAAAAAGTTCAGTGGCAGGTATTCTGCCGGTGAATAATACAAAAAAAAGCGGGGGAAAATCCCCCGCTTTTCCCGTTGCAAAGCATCAGTTTTTCACGGTAATCTTGCGCGGCTGTACCTTTTCCTGCTTGGGTAAAATTACCTCCAGCACACCATTTTTTCCTTTAGCCTCAATACGATCGGCATCCGCCGTATCCGGCAGACTGAAACGCCGGTAGAAGGTACCGCTGACCCGTTCAACGCGTTTGTAACCTTCTGTTTCCTCGCGTTTTTCACTTTTCCTTTCCCCCTTGATGGTCAGCATCCCGCCTTCCATGGTGATATCGATATCCTTGGGATCGACACCGGGCAGATCGGCATGGATTACAAACCGATCCGCCTCTTCCTTGATGTCCACCGCAGGCCGCCAGTGGCTGGTAACCACATTGGAACTATCATTTTCACCAACATCTGAACCCAGATTTAACTGATTTAATTCACGCTGGAATCTGTCCAGAAAGTTCCAGGGTTCGTAGCGTACCAGTGTCATAATACACCTCCTTCATTCATTTCAGTTAATCCATAACATGGGGCCGGCATACTATTTTTCAAGAGGGGTTGTCACCCCCGAAAGGATCAGCCATCTTTGCCCGCAACCCATGCTGCACATGCCGAGGCACGGATATCCCAATCTCCATCCCCGGGCAACCGGGACAGCCACGATCCAACAAATACGTGACATCATATCCAGTAAGCCGTGGTCGTCATGATCCGAGAGGTAAATCGCATGATCTGTCTGACCGGCTCCGGCAAGCCGGCTGCACCCGCGTGCAGCGCCAGCGTTGCATGGTGCGTCTCGTCCTCTTGCATCTGCTCGAGAATAGCCCGGCTCCGCAGGTCCGGTACGGGGAGTTGCTGCAGATGGTTTTCAAGATGCCTGATCACCAGATGTTCCGTCTCGACGACGAAGCCAAGATTCCATTTGTCCCCGATCATGCCGGCGGCTACCCCAATGGCGAAAGACCCCGTAAACCAGAACGGGCACAGATAACTGGTGTGCCCACCCAGCTCAGCCAGCCGGGTCTTGCACCAGGACAGATGGTCGGTCTCCTCGAATGCAGATCGCCGCATGGTCTTCCGCACTTCCTTATCCCGTGCGGTCAGTGCCTGTGCCTTATAAAGGGCCTGGGCGGAGACCTCGCCGGCATGGTTGACCCGCATCAAGGCTGCGGAGTGATAACGCTCGGCACAGGTCAACGGCGTACCTGCAACGCCATCGGCCGGGTAGGGACGCTGTGACTGGTCAGGATTATCCAGAAGTATTCTGATGAAACGGTCTAGCCTGACGACAAATTCATCAGCAGCCGTATACTCCCTTTCCAACATCTGTAATTTCTCCATCGTGTGGAATTGATCCAAACCAGCCCCCAGAATATCCGATTACCCTTGCTTTGTAAGGACATGACCGCCAGGGGGACCTGGCGGTAACGCCGGATACGTCTTATATTGACAGCTGCGCAGCTAATCCGTACCATTCCCCTCCTTTTTCAGGGCCCTCAGGTTCAAATACGTAAAATGACGACTGTTAGCACAAAATCCGCCGAAATCAAACGCGACTGGTACATTGTGGATGCCGCCGGCAAGACCCTGGGCAGACTCGCAACCCGGATTGCCAGTCGCCTGCGCGGTAAACACAAACCGGAATACACGCCACATATCGATAACGGCGATTATATCGTAGTAATCAATGCAAAAGACGTCAGGGTCACCGGCAACAAGGCCTCCGACAAGGTTTACTACCGGCATTCCGGTTACCCGGGCGGAATCAAATCCATTACTTTCGAAAAACTGATCAAGACAAGACCGGAGCGCATCATAGAAAAAGCAGTCAAAGGCATGTTGCCAAAAGGCCCGCTGGGGCGAGAAATGTTCAGAAAACTGCGGGTCTATCCTGGATCAGATCATAAACACACTGCACAGCAACCCAAGGTATTGGAAATATAGTCTATGTCAGAACAAATCTATTACAGCACGGGCAGACGCAAGAGTTCCACGGCGCGGGTATTCATGAAGCGCGGGGCAGGTAATATTGTGATTAACCATCGCAGCCTGGAAAAATACTTTGGCCGGGAGACCGGGCGTATGATTGTTCAGCAGCCCCTGGACTGTGTGGAGATGGCAGGAAATTTTGATATCAATGCCACGGTCCGTGGCGGCGGCATATCCGGACAAGCGGGGGCAATTCGCCATGCCATCACGCGTGCGCTTATCGAATACGATGAAACCCTCCGTAAACCATTACGTCAGGCCGGTTTTGTCACCCGTGATGCGCGTGAGGTAGAACGCAAGAAAGTCGGTCTGCACAAGGCACGCAAGCGCCCACAATACAGCAAGCGCTGATATCTCCGTACCTTACCCGGTGCGTTGATGAAAACAGCGACCATACCGGGCAAGCTTTTTTATCACCACTGAAGCGGGTATCAATCAAATATCTGCCCGGTTCAACTGCTTTTCAAGCCCCGCAGATCACATTACACTTCGCGCATCCTTCTGGGGGATCGTCTAATGGTAGGACTACGGACTCTGACTCCGTCAGTCTAGGTTCGAATCCTAGTCCCCCAGCCAAAATCGCACCCACTTCCTGCCGGGAAATACGGCAGTCACTGCGCCCGAACCAGGCTACCATAGCCGCTTTTCTGTCAACATCCATGCAGAGAAGTTATCATGACTGTGACCGTAACAGATATCTGGAAAAACACTATTGGATTACATGTCCTTGATGATATCGTGGAAGTACCCTATGCAGAACGGTAAACCAGATCAGCGGTAAGCACAGCGGACAGTCCGGTTCACATGCAAAGATAATAATAACTATGAAAATATACACACCCCAGGAGGACATGAAGACCCCCCCTCAACCAGCGACTGGAGACGTATATGAGTCCACTATCAAGGACTGGAAAGTATGGCTGCAGGAATTATCCCCTGATGATCTCCTGACCATCAAATCGCATTCGCGGGACTTCAGTGGTTCGCGGGCGGACTACATTAATATCCGGGTGCGTGTGCTTGCCGTCGCCCTCGCCATCATCACCC
>MGXK01000046.1:8540-13971 GCA_001802375.1 Gammaproteobacteria bacterium RBG_16_51_14 | reverse complement strand
AGACGCAGTAAACTGCGCTTTTTATTATCAACCATTAAAGCCCGCTACGATAATATCAAAGCGGGCTTTTTGTTTTCTATGTTTGTTGATTGCTGGTTGCCATGAACGGAATCGAACCACTGACCTCAACATAATGGACAGCCATGCTTAGTATTATACTGAATGACTGCTTCGGGTCGTTTACGGCGGTTCACCATAGTGTGGGTAAGGGGTCGGAGTGATTTATTTATAACCACTCCGGCCCTATTACAGGTCGTTATGTGCTTTTGCAACAATTCCCGGTCGGGGGTATTATTTGAGTATGAATACCAACCTTAGAAAATTGCCTGTGGGTGAACGAATGCGTTTAGTCGAGGAGCTGTGGGACAGTATAGCTTCAGATCAGAATGCGTTGCCCCTTACACCGGAACAGGCGGCTGAACTGGATCGGCGTCTTGATTCCTACGAAGTTAGCGGCGATCCAGGGCGTCCTGCTGAGGATGTCATCGCGGACATTCGTAAACGGCTATGAAACGCATGGTCCGACTCAGGGAAGAGGCGGATCAAGACTTAGCCGTTGCGGCTACTTGGTATGAACAGCAATGCTCAGGGCTTGGACAAGAATTTTTGGACAAGGGGCTATCTACGTTCCAGTTAATTGCGGAACAACCGCTCATGTATCCCATGGTACATAGAAATATACGAAGGGCGTTGATGTCCAGATTTCCGTTTGGAATCTACTTTCGTATTGAACGTTCTTACATCGTAGTTTTAGCGGTTATGCACGCAAGCCGGGATCCGATCCATTGGCAAAGTCGCACATAACTACGCAATCAATACCGGCGTGGTGACAGTCAGCCGTTTAAAATCATACTCAGTGCCCGCGCGGCTTATTGCGAATGTTATGTGACTTGACAACCCATATCGATATTACTATCGTAATACCATATTCGTATCGATGGAGTGTTACTCATGACTGCCGTAACTGTTTCACCGAAATATCAGGTCGTTATTCCCAAAGAAATACGTGAGTCAATGGGGATAGTTTCCGGCCAGAAGATTCAGGTTTTAACTTATCAAAATCGGATCGAACTCATTCCAATACAACCCATGAAGAAGATGAAAGGTTTTTTGAAAGGCCTTAATACGGATGTTATACGCGAAAACGACAGGGTATGAATGTCGTTGATTCTTCAGGATGGCTATCCTATTTCGCCGGAGACGGGAATTCAGGTTCTTTTGCGAAACCGATAGAGGCGATTGGAGAGCTATTGATTCCCAGTATCACCATTACTGAAGTTTTTAAAAATATTCTGCGTCAGAGGGGGGAAGATTCAGCTCTCCTGGCAATCGCTCATATGGAACAGGGGAAGGTTATAGCCCTGGATAGTGAACTATCAGTAGACGCTGCCTATTATGGCATTGAATATAAGTTGCCTTTGGCGGACAGTATTGTTTATGCCACGGCTCAGAAGTATGGCGCGACAATATGGACTCAAGACGCGGATTTCAAAGGGTTGAAAAATGTTAAATTCTATCCAAAATCTAAAGCCCCATAACAATACGCCCCAGCCGATACAACAAAAGGGGCCGGAGTGATTTAAGGACCTGTAAATAATTCTGGATCTCTCAGGGGCAGGCCACGATTTTTATCCAAACTACAGCAATTACCTGAATGACCGCTCCGGGTCGTTTACGGCAGTCCCCCATCGGACACAGTATGTCAGATCAAGTCTTTGCCAATACCTTTTAAAGGCTCTTTTATAACGGAGGCTGGTTTTTTTGATACCTATATATAAGGGACAGACCACTGTTTTTTTCAATCTACTACGATTGTATCGAATGACTGATTTGGGCCGTTTCCAGAACTTTGCGATTGAACACTATCTATCGAATCAAGTCTGAGTTAATACGATTTAATAAAGAAACATTAGAAGCCAAAACCTGATAGTAGCTATCATAATATCCCATCCAGTCCAGCCATGTGCGGGGTTTATGTTTTTAAGCAAGCCTTTACCATATTTTTTGACAACGTTTGGATTCCAATGCTATTTCATACTTTCCTATATCTCCGAACTAAGCGTAACCCTATTGCCGCCGTGAGATTTGCTTTGATAGAGCGCGTTATCCGCTTTATCAAGGAGTGCTTGAGCGTTTTCCCCATCTTCCGGAAAGCTGGCAATGCCAATGCTGACCGTACACGAAACACGTTCATGTTGTATGCTTAAAGAAGCCTTTGCCACGGCAACCCGGGCCCTTTCGCCTATCTCCTTGGATTGCTCACAATTCGTTTCAGGCAAAAGCGCAATGAACTCATCGCCCCCGTAACGGGCTAATACATCGGCGGCCCGCATGCAATCCTTGATCGTATTACACACCATCTTAATCAGCCGGTCCCCGGATTCATGCCCGAATTTGTCGTTCACCTGCTTGAGATTATCCGCGTCAATCATCAGCACTGAATAAGAACGTAAGTATCTCTCCGATATCCTTGCATTCCTTTCAAGGACCGCCTTGAACCCCCGCCGATTCAGAAGACCTGTCATCTCATCGGTTTCAGAAAGCCTCTGGAACATTCTTTTTGCATAGTGGAGATCAGATGACAGCATGGTGGTCAAGTATGCAACCAGCAGAAACGGGGTGAATTTTGCCATGAGATCGCTGAAGGTTGCCAAAGAGTATAAACGGTCTGCATAGACTGGATATCCCATGTAAAGATAACAAGCGGCGATCAAGGCAAACTCTAATAATGTAATGAGCTTCCCCAGAGTTAGAGCGGCGGTTATGATGACCAGCAGGTAGAGATTAAGCAACGGGCTGAAGATCTTGCCGGTGTACCAAAGGACCAAGGTAATGAAGGCGATCATTGCCCATGTTTCAAGTGCCAACTTCCAGCGTGTTTCCTGCCGGAAATAATTGGCGTAACGGAATGTCATGAAAAAGGCGGTATAGAAGATCATCCCGACAACGACTTGCGGTTGGCTCTCTGCGACCATGGCCGGAGTAAAGAAATACAATAAGACCAGAATAATCAGCAGCCATTCGAGCTCGGCAATACTGCGAGAAAATCCTTTCAATTCTTGCTGATCGATACTTATGTTTTCGGAAAAGTATGTGTCGTTTTTCATATTATCCTGATGACCATAATCAAGGTGTTGTCCGGATTTTTGTGTTTAGATAATGCTTGATCATAGCTGTAAGCTTGTTTTCCGACCAGTTTAGGAATAAGTCTATCAATATTAATACATTTCATACATTACATAATAATTAAATTATGAGAAGAGATGTTTATTACATGAGTCTTTCAAGATATGAGTTGTAATTACGTTTCTAGATAGCCCCGTCTTTATGGCGGGTTTTTATGAATACCTATATACGTCGTCAGCGAGATAACATACGGTACCAGGTCTTGAATCTTGAATTTAAAGATTGAGTGAATATTTAGCAAGTAAAGATATATGCAAATATTCAAGACCCGGCACCAATCTCTGGGATGAGAAAAGAGGCCTGAATGATTTATTTTTCCCACTCCGGCCCTATTATATGATTTGCTTGGCTCCACGTTATGCTGCCTGAAAAAACTTGCATATGTTACCATATATGGTAACATTAACAAATGGGAAAGCAGCGCCGTGGAAACTACGTTTTCTTGACATGGAAAGGTGACCATTCTCAGCGCCATTTTCAATAGCTATTAAGCTATTGAAAATGTGAGAAAAGCAACAATCGCATTTTTGCTTTTACGCATACCCTCCATGGTATGCGCCCTTCGGGCCAGTGCTTACGCACTGTTCAAAATCGCTCCAGGCGATTTTGTCGTGGTCTGAAAATTCCAGGAGGGAATTATTCAGACCTTTCTTAGTAGTGAAATGGGATCTGGAGGATTGGCAGCCTATGGAGGGAAAGACTAACCGGAACCTATTGCAGCTTATTGAAGAATTAGAGAGTGAAGGCAAATTATGAAAATCCAGAATGTTACATCGAATAACCGGAAACGTGAGTTCACCGTGGCCCTCCGTTCCGGCGTTGTCTACTCGTTTCCCTATTCGGAGACTGATCCCAGGCCAAGTACGGATGATCGTATTGAAGATGTCTTTGTAGATAAAGAGCTGGGAAACGAGGCTTTCACTTATATCCTGGAATCCGGAAAGGAAGGAACTGTTCACATTGAACAAGTGCTCGAATATCACGAGGATCCGAAGTATCTGGCGGAACTACTTACTTACAAATTATCTGTGGAAGCTCAACGACGTATCAAGAATAGTGCGCTAAGTCGCCGCCAAGTAGCCAAGCGACTTAATACGTCAGTACCGCAGCTCTATCGTTTACTGGATCCTGCCAATACGAGCAAATCCATAAATCAATTGATTGAACTCCTTCATATTCTAAATTGTAATGTTGACTTGGTGGTCAAAAAGAAAGCGGCAGCATAAAAAGTCATTCGAGCAACCGCTGGCAATCGTTACAAATCAAGGCGGCTGGTTTTTTTGGGGTAAGTGGCCGGAGTAATTAATTTTTAATCACTTCACTCCGGCCCTATTATGGTCCCAGTGAAGACTACCTGCCACCGAATCCGCCTATAAGCCCTTGTCGGACAAACTGTCCATTAAAATATAGTTAGGCATCAAAGCTGGGTTCGAGCTAGAATCAAAGTCGATTTACCTAGGAGCACTCTCATGGAGCTAACCGCTGTCCTCACACACGCCGAAGAAGGCGGATTCGTAGCCCTCAATCCGGAGACAGGCACCACGACGCAAGGCGAAACGGTAGAGGAGGCCATTGCCAACCTGACTGAAGCAACGGCTCTGTACCTTTCTGAGTTTCCACTGCCCACAACCGGCCATCCAGTAATCACTATGTTTACCATCCCCGCGCCGGTACATGCCTAAACTGCCGCATGTCTCCGGGACGGAGGTGCAGCGCGCGCTGGAACGACTTGGTTTTTTCAAGGTGCGACAGTCCGGTAGCCACGTCATCATGAAACGCGAGTCCAAGGGCTGCGTTGTGCCGATGCACAAAGAAGTCAAAATCGGCACCTTGGCCGGCGTTCTCCGTCAGGCCGACATCTCGCCCGAAGAGTTCATTGAAGCTTTGAAAGGATGACGCGTAAATGGGGTCTTGCAATGACACATTGATGCTGGCAGTGGTCCGCTGACCACAGTCAGTTGGCAGTTGTCCGTAGTCAGTTGTTAAAAACCTACCACCCACCACCAACAACCTGCAACGAACTAATCAAGGGGATCAAACCAAATCTTTTCCCGTGTAAAGGCCCTGTTGTAACGTGTGACCACTGATCACGGCGGCTGGTTTTTTGATTTTGTACCGGATACGCCCGCGCCAAACTGGTTTTTTCCTTCCAGTTTCCCGCCATCCTCCGACAGCACAAGTTCATCGATCCAGCCACCATTTTTCCATCGCAGAATAAATCTTCTTGCCTCCGGATCCATGCATT
>MGXK01000046.1:8373-8529 GCA_001802375.1 Gammaproteobacteria bacterium RBG_16_51_14 | reverse complement strand
GTATCCGAGAAGATCAGAAACGACCCATCCATGGTTCCATCCGCATGAAACCTGGTAGTACCACCATGAAACCAGTCCCATAAACCGATCACTCCCTTGCATACCTTGTTCAAATCCTCAATCAGCCTGAGTCCCTCCGATGCCTTGCTGTCGTCC
>MGXK01000046.1:7880-8334 GCA_001802375.1 Gammaproteobacteria bacterium RBG_16_51_14 | reverse complement strand
TCATAATCCTTGTTATTCAGGGCTTGCCCGGCTTCTGTGATAAGCAAATCATATTGTTCCTTCTTTTCCCGTTCTGCCTTCGCCCTTGCCTGTTCTGCCTTTCTGTCCTCCTCAGCCAGACGCAGCTGCTCCTGTTCAGCCTTTGTCCTTGCCTCCTCTTCCTTACGCTGTTGCTCCAGTTGGGCCAGTCTGGCTTCTTCTGCTTTTCTTCGCTCCTCTGCCAGGTACTGCTGTTCCTGTTCTGCCTCTTCCTGTTTTTGTTTTTCAAGTTCAGCCATTTTTGCCTGCTCGATTCTCCTTTGTTCAGCCAGACGTTGCTCCTCCTCGAGCCTTTTGCTTTCTTCCTGCTGTCGCTTTCGTTCCGTGTCCAATGCAAGCTTCTGCGCTTCCGCCCTCTTCTCGTCGATCGTTAATCTCATTAATTTTACTTCCCTGGAATCAGGCGCAATGATAT
>MGXK01000046.1:5178-7820 GCA_001802375.1 Gammaproteobacteria bacterium RBG_16_51_14 | reverse complement strand
GTTCAGGAAGTGATGGAATATTTTTTGTTTCCCCGCCACTGCCATGGGGTTGTCAGGGGCAACCTCAAGCACTCGAAGATACAATTCAAGGGCATTGCCGCCAGGCGGATCCAGGTAATTACCTGCATTAAAAGCAGCCTCCGCCTGATCGATCAATTGTGTAATCTCCTGTTGTCTCTCCTTGATGAGCGTTTCTTCAGGCGGTGGTTGATCCAGGACGGCAGGTTGTGCGCCCTGTTGCCCAACCATTTTCATCTCCGAAGGTTGCTCTTGCCTGTTCCCTGCCAACAGCAGGGTTATTTCATCCCGCTGGTAATAAATCACAGCGACCGTGATCAGGACTAGCAACAGGAGGACTGATAAAGGGTGGTGCCCCGGCCGATGTTGCCTGACCGGTCTTGTCCCGGGACGGGTGCGTTGGTTTTCCAGTTTTTTGATGCGCTGGATCTCGGCAAGGTCATCAGCCGCCCCGAATTCCTGTTGCCACTCCCGGATGCTTTGCGGTCGATCCCGTCTCTTGAATTTTAACGCATGATCGATCGCGGTTAAAAAACGATGCGAGTATTTCCCCTTGCCGATCTCCGTTGCCGGGACAAAGATATCTTTATGGCCTTCGACAATCGATTTGCTTCTATCGACTGCATCCAGAGGTGCAACCCCGGCGATGGCACGGTATAAGGTCGCGCCAAGACCATAAATGTCGGTCCATGGTCCCTGCTCATCACTCCTGGAATAATATTGTTCAAAGGGTGCATAACCAGGGGAGACCAGGCTGGTCAGCGTTTTGGTTTGCTCACCGAGGGCCTGCCGGGCCGAGCCGAAATCCAGGAGCACCGGACTCCCGTCCTTACGGATGAAGATGTTATCCGGCTTGATGTCCCGGTGAATAAAACCCGCCTGATGCACCAACTCAAGTCCGCCCAGTACCGGGATCAGGATTTTCAGAAGTGCCGATTCTTCCAGGGTCCGCCTGCCGGAAAGCATTTCCTGCAGGCTTTGTCCTTCTTCATAGGACATCACCATATAACCGGTATTATTTTCTTCAAATACCGCGTGTACCCGCACGATATTCGGATGTTCAAACCGGGAAAGTGTGCGTGCCTCTGCAACAAACCGTTCAAGACCCCATTGGTATTGTCTGCCACGGTCTTCCGTCAGTGGATGCACGGAAAAATCACCTTCGCGAACAGCGAGTTCCATCGGCAGGTATTCCTTGATGGCAACATCCTTGTCAAGATTCGTGTCATGCGCGAGATAGGTGATCCCGAACCCACCCTGGCCGAGGACCTTCCTGATCTCATACCAGTGCAGGCGGTAACCGGGTTGTAATGAATTTCGATGAACCTTTCCCACTGGGCAGACTGACCTCACAAGTAAAGGCACACAATTGAACTGGATGCAGTGGTTATTCTACCTCAAGATCATGGTTTTCTTGTGTCCGATTGAAACCGGGGGAAATTCCAGGGAAACCCCTGTTGATATGGGTTCCGGTACAGCTTGGGTATGGTCTGTTTTTTGCCAGAAGCTGATCAGGGTTCGCCACCGGAAACGTACCCTGATTAATTTCTGGCAGCAGTGTGGTATAAGATGACATCAACTTAACCTCAGAGGAAATGTCCGCCGTGAAAAACCCCCTGCGGGCGGTGCCGGGAATGTACCGTTGATCTCATGGCACGTGTAAAGCAGACTCCCAGCCAGAGCGGCAAATTGCGTATTGGTGATGACTGGAATGCCATCCGCATCATCGCGCTGTCACAGAGTAATCCGCTCAAGGCCATTGCCGAGTTCGTGGAAAACAGCATCGACGCCGGCGCGCACACGGTCGCTATTATCCGCGGACGGGAACTGAATGAACATTATCTACAAATCACCGATGACGGCGCGGGCATACCCAGAGATGATGCCGGCCTGCCAGATTTCCGCTATGTGGCCACCCATATCTGCGACTCCATCAAGCGGCGGTTGAGGACCGATGGCGTGCGGGGCCTGCAAGGAGAATTTGGCATCGGCCTGCTCAGCTTCTGGACAGTGGGCGAAAACCTGAGCCTGACCTGCTCCGGCAACGATGGCAAAACCTACACCATGCACATGCGCAAGGGCGATCCCGGCTATTCCGTGCAGCCACGCCGCGCGTTATTTGCAGAGGCCGGTACGCGGCTGAAGATTATGCCGTTATTGCCCGGTCTGAAACAACTCAGCGGAGAGAAGATGCAGTGGTATCTCGCCTCCGAGTTACGCGAGCGGATCCGCCAGTCCGCGGTGCATATCACCATTGTTGACCGGGTGGCACGCAAGGAATTCAGGGTGGAACCGCGTCAATACAGCGGCGACCTGCTCCATCAACTGCCGGCCGTGGAAACAGTGCATGGCGAGGTTTACGCCGAACTGTATCTGTCTGGGGAGGCGCCTGATAACCATGTGGGCCTGTATCGTCACGGCACCCGTGTACTGGCAAATATCACGGAGCTGCCCGTGTTCCAGCGCCCGCCCTGGAGCGAAGGTCTGCTGCAAGGCATACTCGATGCGCCGTTTCTCAATCTTACCCCGGCCACCCGCACGGGTCTGGTGCATGACGATCGTCTTGTCGCCCTGGCCGATGCGCTTGTGCCGCTGGAGACCGCGCTGAATGATCGGGTGGAAGA
>MGXK01000046.1:0-5149 GCA_001802375.1 Gammaproteobacteria bacterium RBG_16_51_14 | reverse complement strand
GCCGTGAGATGCTGCGTACCTTGCACAAGGCCTTTCGTGAGGCGATGCTCATACTGCCCGCGGAGGAATATGACTGGCTGGAGGTGCACGATCGCGCCGGAACGGGCGGCAATCACGGTGTGTCAGGTATAACGGCTTCCGCCACCAGCAATGAACCGGACAGCGGGGGCGGCGGTGAAATAACGCAAACACTACAAAAACAATTTTTTGAATTTGCCGGCGCCCTGCACAACGTCCGTATTGCGCCTGCCTCCAGCGTACTCCCGGTGGGGCAGACGCGCAGCCTCCGCGCCGTGTGCCGGGACAAAAACAGGCGCACCGTGGAAGACGGACTGCACTTCGTGTGGCACATCAGCGAAGGTGGTGGGGCACTGGAAAACGACGGCAGTGAGATCGCCGTTTACACCGCCCCCGCCGAACCAGGTCTGGTCATGGTGAATGTCACGGTAACCCAGCAGGATATCGTCTGCATCGCCGAGGCCTTGATCACGGTGACGGACTCCCTGCTCCCTGAGTCCCGTGAACCGGCCGTGAGTCGCAAAGGATTGCCCGGTTATACCTTCGAACGCGCCTCCGGACAACTCTGGCGTGCGCGGTTCGACAGCGAACAGAATGTGGTGGTGATTAATAATGGCCACCGCGACTTTGTTTACTGCTCAAAGAGCAAGGCACTCAAATTGCGTTACATTGCGAGACTCTATGCCAAGGAACTGGTGCTGAAGAATTTTCCGGGGGTGGCGGCCGAACAATTACTGGAACGGTTGATTGAATTGTCGCTGTACACGGAAGAAAATCTCAAATGACGCATACGCATAAACAGGCCGTGGCTGATGTGATTGACGAGAAGATATTTCAAGCCAATGGGTCTTCGCCGGGCGCACCGAGTTCCCGGCGTGTATCTTCGAATGGCCGTGCCTTGGGCATCTCTTCTTTGTGTTCAGGGCCCGGTTTGAACAACATCCGTGCGCTCAAGGCGGGCCGGCCGGTTGTGGTTATTTCCTGATATATTCCGACATGCTGAAAACCCGTTCGGGACAGCGTTCACGCAAGCGATGGTCTTCAGAAATCAAGGGCACATCAAGAGATTCGGCCAAAGCGATAAATTGTGCATCATAGGCGCTGATATCATGCCGCACCGCCAACTCCAGCGCCAGGAGCATATCTGGTTGCCGTTCCGACAATTGAAAATATTCGACGCCTCTATACCACGCTGTCTTCATTGCAGCTAACTCTACGCCCGCGTGGCGGACTTAATTCGCCAATACATTCAGGAACTCGTGCCGCCATAGCAACGGCAATACCCAATCATTATCCGTGGCGAACAAGGATTGCGCCTGACCGGTTTTGTCACGTTCCAAGAGCAGATAACAAACGATGTTCGTATCAACAACAATCACTCGCGCCCCTCGCGAATTGCCCGATAAACCCACTCGTCATCCGGTTTAAATCCAACCTTCAACGGTTCGGGTGGTGAGCGGTATTCGGGCTGGTCCCCGGGGGTAGCCAGCGCCTTTTCCAACTGTGCAATTACTTCCTTCGTCATACTGCGATGGTAACGCGCCGCGCGTTCCTTGAGTTTTCGATGTAATTCTTCCGGCAGATTTTTAATAACAAGCCCGACCATTAAATTTCTCCATATCGTGTTTAATCAGAATACTAGCGAAATGATAGCATTTTGCAAGCATACAGCAACGACTAGACAAGTCATCTCGAGCATATACGAGTGTGCTTTAGCGCATGAAAAAGCAAACCCGCTCTTGCTGTAGACGGGATTGCATTCATGAGGTAATTCAATTCGCCCCAAATAATTTTACTCCGGTATTAATATTCACAAGCCACCTGTCTGCGGCGGACATGCACAGATAGATAATGGCAGACGAAACCGAAGGCGAGAGGGTCTTGTACCGGTTTGTCGAAAGTCAAGCGCCGGAAATTGCCTTGGGTGTCGGTGTGGGGTTTTGTCAAACCGCGTTTATTGCGGAAGCGGTGAAAATGAACGGGTTTGCGTTGCTGGCCCGGTTTGAACAACATCCGTGCGCTCAAGGCGGGCCGGCCGGTAGTGGTTATTTCCTGATATATTCCGACATGCTGAAAACCCGTTCGGGACAGCGTTCACGCAAGCGATGGTCTTCAGAAATCAAGGGCACATCAAGAGATTCGGCCAAAGCGATAAATTGTGCATCATAGGCGCTGATATCATGCCGCACCGCCAACTCCAGCGCCAGGAGCATATCTGGTGTGCAATAAAACAATATCCACCGGTTCATCCCCACGCGTGTGGAGGAACATTATGTAAGCAATCGGGAACCACTGGGTTTCAATCCACGCGCCCACGCGGGGCGCGACCTCGATTGAGAAATTTTATTTTGATAAAGACGGAGTATGTAAGGGTGGAATGAACGTATGTGAAATCCACCAATACAGATAGATATCGGGTCCGTCACCCCGGACATCGATCCGGGGCCGGAATGACAGGCAGTGTGGATATGAGCAAATATTTATGTCGCTGTGTATAAACCGTCTACAGTGTGGCGCACTCCATAAAGAGACTCTACAGCATTGACAATTCGCATATGAAGTATATATTTTAAAGTTCTTTTTTAAAGAAATGAGCAAGCATGAAAACCACAGCCAAATCACTGCGGATGGATACGAAACGGATCCTGGATGCCGTGGAGCGCGGAGAAGAAGTTATTGTCTCAAAACGCGGCAGGCCTTGTGCCCGTATTGTGCCTGTTGACAAGAAAATCACCAGGAACATACAGAATGGGGAACTGTTCGGCATCTGGAAGGAAAATAAATCCGTACAGGATGTCGATGCATTTATCGATACGCTGCGGAGTGGCCGGATATGACACTGGTCGATACCGATGTCATCGTCTGGTACATGCGTGGCAATTCCCGGGCGGCTAATGCCTTGCATAAGCTTGATCGTTTTGCCATTTCAGTTGTGACCTATATGGAATTGCTGCAGGGCATGCGCAATAAGGAAGAAGTCCGGGTGTTGCGCGCAACACTTAAAAACTGGGATACGCCCATACTGCCCATTGGTGAAGAAATCTCCGGCAAAGCCGTTTCATACGTCGAGCAATATTTTCTGAGCCATTCGCTCAGGCTGGCTGACGCCTTAATCGGCGCCACGGCAACCGTGAATGGTCTCACTCTGTTGACCGGCAATCAAAAGCATTATCGTGTCCTCCCGGATCTGGTGTTGCAAAGATTCAGACCGGGATAGTAACACAATCAATCAGGCAGCCTGGTCCGACCCAACAAGCCCGCATCTCGTACAATCCCTGTACGGAATGACGTGTTAAAGGTGCCGGAGTGATTTATTTTTTAACCATCCCGACCCTGTTGTTGCTATGATTACCAAAAACGGGCTCAACCGTGTCGAGATGTTGGTCGCAGATGGCCTTGCTTCAGAAAGCCCACAGAGACGGAGATACGTGATAATAATTCTCGCAGAATCCGGCCCCTGTTTTTGTAACCAAAACACAACAACACAACCAGCATCAATGTGTCAATGAAAGACCTGACTCTGAATACAGTCGAATGTGAACCGCCAGAAATAATCAGGTGTGTCAGGTTATGTTCGCGCTTGCTGCGGAAACGATTAAAACAAATTGGTTTGCAGTCCTGCTCCTACACGGTAACCAAGGTGTGCAAGTTTGATTTCGCTGCTTTTTTGTCGAATGTTACAGTCGTCTCGCAACCATGCGTACGCCCACACTGACCAATCAGATAATCTGCAAATTCCGCCGTTCCCGCTTCATATGCGCGCAGCGCGGTCCATGCATCCTCTGTTGTTTCAACCTGTAACTCCATGGCACTTAACAACTTTGTAAAAACCGTTACCAGAACAGCTTTTGGATATTCATAGCCTCGGGATAACACCCAGAAAAGCTCCGCCAGTACAAGTTGTGAGACAAAGCCAGGCGTTTCTTCCGTACATTGGTTTTCAATCAAACGTGTTGCCGCTGAGGCCTGTTTTGAATCATCACGCACGATGTAGCGCACCAGGACATTGGTATCCAGTCCGATCATGTCTTTGATGCTCCTTTGGCGATGGCGTTCTCCATATCTTCCAGGCTGAGTTTTCGCTTTGGCTTTGGCACAAGCCCTTTCAATTCCTTAATGGAGGCCGTAACGGGTACGAGACGCGCCGTGCCGTCGGATTCTACGATGAAATCCAACCGGTCGCCGGCATGCAGTTTCAACTTGTCTCGCAGCGCTTTGGGAATGGTGACCTGGCCCTTGCTTGTAATCACTGTTGCCATAATTCTTACCTAAATGTTAATTTCTTACTTTAATGTAATACTTGATATGGTGAACGTCAAACCCATTTTCCCTGAATTAGCTCTGGTAACGGCTAATTGCCTGATTATCCTACTGTGTTAATTTGCACTGAAAATTGACCCAGGGCTGGAGTGAACCCCCAGGGTTAGACCAATAGGCTATGCGGTTCCCATCCCGGTTCATCCCCTCACGTGTGGGGAACATGTTGCGCGGGCAGCCAGAAAGATTTGACATTGGATTGCTTCACTTATCGTCCTCTTTGTTATTATTATCTTCTTCAAGAATTTCCTCCATTTCCTTTGTGACTTCCTCTGAACCATAGAATGATGATGTTCTGGGCTCTTCAGGCACTGGAGGCAAATTAACTTTTTTCTCTTTTCCACTCATCTGAATTTCTCCCGATAACGATCTTTTATAAACGTTCCAACAACTCTTGCTATTTACCTGGGATTGCCAGCGTTTCTGTATTCAGCCCAAGCTTCAGCTATGAATTCCTTAATATTCAGCGAAAAAGGGACTCTACCCTTATTCCTGGTGATCTTGTTTTTCGGACACACCAAAGGATGATATTGAAATGATGGTCCAACCTTCCTCTCCAAGTTCTTGATGAACTGCTTTGTCCCGCACGGCAATCCCTTCTCTTCACTACAACTTGCTCAATCGCTTCGGATCACCAAGCAATTTTTCCGCCGCCAGTGCAGTAACTCCATCACCAAGTGAATAATCCTCCTGCCCGGGGTAAATCAGGTACGCACTATTGATTCCAAGATCCTCCATACAGGAATACAAGGTTTTGGCATCTCTTTTCCCTGGAGTAGTATGCAGTTTAATTTCAAAAGGAATCAGGCGATCC
>MGXK01000045.1:27740-37669 GCA_001802375.1 Gammaproteobacteria bacterium RBG_16_51_14 | reverse complement strand
TGTGGATATGACCCTTGTTTACCATGCGGTCGATAACCGGGACGGCGGCCTGGTAGGCCTCTGTCGCAGCAGCCTTGTCCTTTGCCTCGATAGCATTGAGTACTTTTCTTACGTGGGTGCGCAGCATGGACCGCTGACTGGCATTTTGCAGCCGCTTTTTCACGGCCTGGCGCGCGCGCTTTTTTGCTGATGCTATATTGGCCACTGCTTGCTCCTGAACGAGTCTGCTAAAGGCGCGTAACTATGCGGATATTGGCTCGATTTGTCAATCCTTGGCGCAAGTTATGGTATGCTCTGCGGAATATCCATATTTATCATTACATACAAATAGATAGGGGCCTTTCCTGAGTTGTTTTTTCAAAAAGGAATATTGCATTGAGTCTGCATCTGCTTAAATCAACTTTCACGGTGGGTGCGATGACCATGATTTCGCGGGTGTTCGGTCTGATCCGTGATGTCGTCATCGCGCGTTTGTTCGGCGCGGGACTGGGCATGGATGTGTTCATTGTGGCCTTCCGCATTCCGAATTTTTTACGACGGTTATTTGCGGAAGGGGGATTTTCCCAGGCGTTTGTCCCGGTACTGTCAGAATACCGGGAACAGAGAAGCCAGCAAGAGGTCAAGGCCCTGATCGATCATACAGCCGCAACACTGGGGTTGGTTTTGTTTGCCATTACGGTGATCGGTATACTCGCTGCACCGCTACTGATCATGGTATTTGCCCCCGGGTTTGTTGCGGACGAGGGCAAACATGCCTTGGCCAGTGATATGCTGCGGATCACCTTTCCCTATATCCTGTTTATCTCGCTCACCGCCTTTGCCGGTGGCATCCTCAATACCTACAAGCAGTTTGTGGTCCCTGCATTAACGCCGGTTTTATTAAATCTGTCCCTCATCGCTGCCGGCCTGTGGCTTGCGCCTTTGATGGATGAACCTGTAAAGGCGCTGGCCTGGGGGGTCCTGATTGCCGGGATTATGCAGTTGCTGTTCCAGTTCCCGTTTCTGTTTCGCATCAGGATGCTTCCGCAGCCGTGCCTTGACAGGGACAGGGAGGGGGTGAAACGTATCCTCAAGCTGATGTTGCCCGCCTTGTTTGCCGTATCCATTGTGCAAATCAATCTACTGGTGGATACCCTGATCGCTTCCTTTTTGATCACGGGCAGTATCTCCTGGCTTTATTATTCCGATCGTCTGCTCGAGTTCCCCATCGGTGTTTTCGGTGTCGCCATCGGCACAGTGGTACTGCCCAGCCTGTCCGAGAAGCATGCACAGCAGTCAGCGGCCTCTTTTTCCCGTACGCTGGACTGGGCCCTGCGCTGGATATTGTTGATCGGGATACCCGCTGCACTCGGTCTGATCCTGCTGGCCAAACCCTTGCTGACGACCTTGTTTCAGTATGAAGAATTTACTGCACATGATGTAACAATGGCGAGTCGAAGCCTGATTGCCTTTGCCTGTGGGTTGCCTGCATTTTTGCTAATCAAGGTATTGGCCCCCGGTTTTTTCTCCAGGCAGGACACCAAGACCCCGGTCAAGGTAGGCGCGATTGCACTGGTTTCCAACATTGTACTGAATCTGTTGCTGGTGGTTCCGCTTGCCCATGCCGGTCTGGCCCTCGCGACGTCGCTGGCTGCTTTTATCCAGGTCGGGCTACTGTATGGATTGCTGAGAAGGCAGAAGGTATATCACCCTGAGGCAGGATGGTGCGGCTTTATAACAAAGATAACCATTGCCAGCCTGCTGATGTGCCTGCTCCTGGACTATGCGGTCGCTGACTTCGCCCAATGGCTGGCATGGGGTGTGGCGGATCGTGTTGTTCAGCTTGCCTTGTGGATACTGGCAGGGACAGCCTGTTATTTTATCGCCCTGTGGGCAATGCGGATGCCGTGGCGCGATATGACAGCACAAATCTGATGGATATAATCCCACGTTTTGAATTGACCAATCATTGCAACACCTTAGATATTACCGCCTCTGTGTGCAATATAGGATAACGGATGAAATTCATTCGGGGACTGATCAATCGCAAGCAGCAATACAAGGCGTGTGTTGCGACGGTGGGTAATTTTGATGGTGTACATCGTGGCCATCAGGCCGTGATTACCCAGCTCAGGGAACTTGCCGCCAGACATGCCCTCCCGACGGTGGTGTTGATCTTTGAACCGCAACCGATTGAACATTTTTTACGGGGGCAGGTGCCTGCGCGTCTGACCAGTCTGCGTGAAAAGATTGAACAATTCATGGTACTGGGGATTGATTACCTGATTTGCCTGCGCTTTGATGAGAAAATGGCTGCGTATACACCCAATCAGTTTGTCGAGGAGTTATTGCTCAA
This sequence comes from Gammaproteobacteria bacterium RBG_16_51_14, assembly GCA_001802375.1. Classification (GTDB taxonomy): domain Bacteria; phylum Pseudomonadota; class Gammaproteobacteria; order Eutrophobiales; family Eutrophobiaceae; genus RBG-16-51-14. Next base: position 35,334 of record MGXK01000045.1, on the reverse strand, counting down.
GGGACTGGCTGTACATTCGCTGGTTGTGGGCGATGATTTCCGTTTTGGCAAAGGTCGAACCGGTAATTTCAAAACCCTGCAATCATTGGGCAAGACCTTCGGATTTGCCGTTTATCCCACCGCGTCCTTATGTGTGGATGGTGAGCGGGTCAGCAGTACCTTGATCAGGGAAGCCCTGGAACAGGATGACTTCAACCGGGCAGGCAGCTTGTTGGGAAGGCCGTACAGCATCAGTGGCCGGATTGTGCATGGGACAAAGCGGGGCAAGACCCTGGGATTTCCTACGGCCAATATCGAACTGCATCGGATGACGACACCGGTTTCCGGCATATTTGCTGCAAGGGCCTATGGTATCGGGGAGCAGGGCCTGTATTCTGCAGTATATATTGGTACGCGCCCGGTATTTCATGGTGAGCACACCGTACTGGAGGTTTACATACTGGATTTTGACGGTGATATTTACGGTCGGCATATGCGGGTGGAATTGTTGAAAAAAATCCGTGGTGATGCGATGTTTGATTCAAAAGCCGCGTTGCAGTTACAGATTGCGAATGATGTGCAGGAGGTAAGAAATTATTTCTCCGCCAGCAACAATGTATGAACAGAAAACAGGAAAAATAAAAACAAGATGACAGATTACAAGGGTACCCTGAATCTTCCGAAAACAGGATTCCCCATGCGCGGCAATCTTGTACAGCGTGAACCGCAGATGCTCAGGCACTGGCAGGAGTCGGGCCTGTATGAGCAGATCCGTGCGCGCAGGAAAGGCGCGGCCAGCTTCATCCTGCATGACGGACCGCCCTATGCCAATGGGGATATCCATATCGGTCATGCGGTCAACAAGATTCTGAAGGATATTATCGTCAAGGCACGCAGTCTCGATGGCTATGACGCCCCCTACGTACCGGGCTGGGACTGCCATGGTCTGCCAATCGAATTGATGGTGGAAAAAAAGATTGGCAAGCCGGGGCACAAGGTGGATGCGAGGGGATTTCGCAATGCGTGCCGGGATTATGCCCGCAGGCATGTGGACAGGCAGCGTCAGGACTTCCAGCGTCTTGGTGTACTGGGTGACTGGGAGCGTCCCTATCTCACCATGGATTACCGGACCGAGGCCAACATCATTCGGGCGCTGGGCAGGATGATTGGGGCCGGGCATCTGTTAAAAGGCCACAAGCCGGTGCATTGGTGTATTGATTGTGGCTCAGCCCTGGCCGAAGCCGAGGTGGAATACGACGACAAGACATCGCTTGCGATCGATGTCTGTTTCCCGGTATTGGAACCGGAACAGTTGTGGTCCCGTGCGGATACCCCGGTCACCCAAACGGGTGAAGGCAGGATATCCATCATTATCTGGACCACGACCCCCTGGACGCTGCCGGCCAACCAGGCAGTCGCACTGCATCCGGATTTTGAATATCAACTGGTGCAATGTGAAACAGCAAGGGGGCAGCAACGGTTTCTGATTGCGGGCGACCTGCTGGCTACAGTTATGAAACGGTGTGGTATTGCCGACGGCCGGATCATCGCGACCTTCAGGGGGCAGTCCCTGGAGGGGCTGAAACTGCAGCATCCTTTTTACCGGCGTACAGTCCCGGTCATCCTGGGTCAACACGTCACCCTGGAGGCAGGGACCGGGGCGGTCCATACCGCACCCGGGCATGGTCAGGACGATTATGTCGTCGGCAGCCGGTATGGGTTGCCGGTGGAAAATCCGGTGGGTGGTGACGGCTGTTTCCTGCCCGGAACAGAACTGTTTGCCGGTGAAAATGTGTTTGCGGCCAACCTGCATGTGGTTGAAGTCATCAAGGAGAATGGCAACCTGTTATACGAGGAGACGATGCGCCACAGTTATCCCCATTGCTGGCGGCACAAGACACCGGTTATCTTTCGGGCGACGCCACAATGGTTTATCAGTATGGATAATCACCAGTTGCGTGAAAATGCGTTGCGAGAGATTAAAAAAGTACAATGGACACCGGACTGGGGACAGCAGCGTATCGAGGGAATGATCAGTGAACGCCCGGACTGGTGTATTTCAAGACAACGCACGTGGGGTGTGCCGATTACCGTGTTTGTACACGGTAACACCGGGGAACTCCATCCGCGCACACAGGACCTGATTGAACAGGTTGCACTTCGTGTTGAGCAGGACGGGATCGATGCCTGGTTTGATATGGACAAGGAGGCGCTACTCGGCAGGGAGTCCGGGGATTACGAAAAAATAACGGATACGCTGGATGTCTGGTTTGATTCCGGTGTCACCCACAGTTGTGTGCTGGAGACGGATGATCGACTGCGATTTCCGGCCGATCTGTACCTGGAAGGATCCGATCAGCACCGCGGCTGGTTCCAGTCCTCGTTATTGACCTCGGTGGGCATGAAAAACGTGGCGCCTTACCGGGGTGTATTGACGCACGGGTTTACCGTGGATGCCCAGGGCATGAAAATGTCCAAGTCACGCGGCAATGTCGTGGCCCCGCAGGAAGTCATGAAGACACTGGGTGCGGATATTCTGAGACTGTGGGTAGCGGCAACCGACTACCGCAACGAAATGAGTGTCTCGGATGAGATCCTGAAACGGATGGCGGATGCCTACCGGCGACTGCGTAATACCGCACGCTATTTGCTCGCCAACCTGGATGGTTTCGACCCCGGTCAACACTGCGTTTCCCTTGATCAGATGCTGGAACTTGATCGGTGGGCGCTGGATCAGGTGGCCCTGATGCAGAGGGAAATCCTCAAGGCCTATGCTGATTATCAGTTCCATCTGATTTACCAGAAGTTGCACCAGTTCTGCGCCGTTGAGATGAGCAGTTTTTACCTGGACATTATCAAGGACCGGATCTACACCATGCAGGCCGGCTCACTGCCGCGCCGTTCCGCGCAAACGGCCATGTATCATATTATTGAGACCCTGGTGCGATTGCTGGCCCCGGTACTGAGCTTCACTGCGGAGGAGATCTGGCAGTATATCCCCGGGCCACGCGAGTCCTCGGTATTTCTCGCAAACTGGTATGCCGGTATTGAACCCATGCTGACGGATGATCACCGGAAGAAATGGAAAATCGTCATAGCAGTCCGGGATGAGGTAAACAGGATCCTGGAAAAAAGACGGGCAAACAATGAAATCGGTTCCTCACTGGATGCGGAAGTGCAGCTGTATTGCAATCATGAACTGGGTATTCTCCTGAAGGGACTGGAGGACGAACTCCGTTTTGTGCTGATTACTTCCAGTGCCAATGTCATCATCACCGATCATTCCCCGGATGCTGCGGAGCCGTGTGATCTGGAAACGAAGGCACTGCAACTGAAAGTGCTTGCCGGGGCATCGGTGCATACAAAGTGCGTACGCTGCTGGCATCATCGTGAGGAGGTCGGGCGAAGTACAAAACATCCGGGCCTGTGTGGACGTTGTATCGAAAATGTGGATGGACAGGGTGAAGTACGGATTTTCGCATAGCTGCACATAGGGGGTAATAAAATTGAAGTGGTTCTGGCTATCAGCACTGGTGATCATCCTGGATCAGCTTACCAAGTATCAGGCAAGCCAGTATCTGGCACTGCATGAACCCAGGGCCATTATCACCGGATTTAATCTGACGTTGATGCATAATACCGGGGCCGCCTTCAGTTTTCTCAGCCAGGCGGGGGGCTGGCAACGCTGGCTGTTTATCGGTATCGGCAGTGTTATCGGAACCGGCATCATTATCTGGATGATCGGATTGCCATCTGAAAAACGCTGGCTGGCTGCGGCCCTTGCGCTGATCCTTGGCGGCGCGTTCGGTAATCTGTTTGATCGAATCGTTCTCGGTTATGTAATCGATTTTATCGAGGTTTATTACCGGGGCTGGTACTGGCCGGCCTTTAATATTGCGGATTCAGCCATCACCATCGGGGCGATTATGCTGATCATTGATGCCTTCTGGTTTGATGACGGGGATGTTTCCACACGCACCGGCTAGAAATAAACGGGTGAAATTCACGGCTGCATGATTGACACAGACTGCAATGCGAGACTATCGTGACCACTGACCACTGACCACTGACCACTGACCACTGACCACTGACCAATATTGAAATATGCAGATAATACTCGCCAATCCCCGCGGCTTTTGTGCCGGCGTCGATCGTGCCATCGAGATCGTGGAACGGGCACTGGAGCTGTTTGGTGCCCCCGTCTATGTCCGCCACGAGGTGGTTCACAATAAATATGTTGTGAATTCACTGCGCAATCAGGGGGCGGTCTTTATTGAGGAACTCAGTAATGTCCCGGACGATTCAACCGTGATTTTCAGTGCCCATGGCGTTTCCAAGAAGGTCAGGGAAGAGGCTGCCAGCCGGAATCTGCGTGTGTTTGATGCGATCTGTCCATTAGTGACCAAGGTGCATATGGAAGTCGGTCGTTACCAGGCCGAGAAGCGGGAATGTATCCTGATTGGCCATGCCGGGCATCCGGAAGTGGAAGGGACACTGGGGCAATACAAGACGCGTGATGGGAATGGCGGCATGTACTTGGTTGAATGTGTCGAGGATGTAGCAGGGCTTGAGGTCAAGGACCCGAATTTTCTGGCCTTTGTTACCCAGACCACCCTGTCCATGGATGACACGGCGGAAATCATCAATGCCTTGCGTGAACGCTTTCCTGAGATCGTCGGACCCAAGAAGGAAGATATCTGTTATGCCACACAGAACAGGCAGGATGCCGTCAAGAAACTGACGGCAAAATGTGACCTGATCCTGGTCGTCGGTTCCCCGAACAGTTCAAATTCGACCCGTCTGAAGGAAATCTCGCAGAAGGCAGGTATCCCGTCCTTTCTCATCGATGATGCTTCCGAGATCAGGCGTGAGTGGATTCATGGAAAACAGTGTATCGGCCTGACTGCCGGCGCCTCCGCCCCCGAGATCCTGGTAAGGGAAGTGATTGAGAAACTCAAGGAGTGGGGCGGGAAGACAGTCAATGAAGTACAGGGGAAACGGGAGAACGTGGTCTTCTCATTGCCCAGGGAACTGGTAAAAGAAGATACGGCGCTCAGTCAGTAGTCCCGGTCGTGTCCTGCTTGCCGGCGGGTTCTTCCTTTGCAGCAGATTCCTCCGGCGGCTGTTTTATTTCACTTCCTTCCTGGTAACCTGCCGCCTCCAGTGCAGCCAGCAGTTCACTGCGGTTATAACCGGTGATCACTTTTTCTCCAATGACAGTGGCAGGTACTTTCAGTGAACCTCTCAGTTCCTTGAGTTCATTCTGTACTTCCAGATTTTCATTTACGTTTTTTTCGGTAACCGGGATCTTCCGGAGCTGGAAAAACTCCCTGACCTCATCACAGGGCCCACATTCCGGGATGTAATACAGTATTGGATTGACAGTAGCGCCTGTTACCGTTCCGGCGCTTGCTTCCTCGCCGGCTGGGGCCTTGTCTCCCGTTGGTATCTTTTTCTCATCGACCAGGGTAGTGCCCGGCGGGCAGGTACTTTCAAAGGTGCGATTACCCTGCTCATCCTCACATTCAACTACCTTCACCGCGGCAGCGATCTGCATGCAGAACAAACTCAGGGACAATAGCGTCAGTGTATTGATCAGTCTTTTCATCGAGAACTCCTGATAGCATAGGTTCAGTCTGTTTACTGATGTCAAACCACCATGATAACCCTGCTGCTGATGGAACTACAGGGTGTTTTATAAATCATATATCATGCGTAATCAACAGATTACAACCGCTCATTTGAGCCGTATACTAGGATTATACACGTAAACTGCGAAAGGTTTTATCGAGATGCCGCAATTACTACCTGTTCAAGCCAACCGGATGATTTCACTGCTGGTGATTTCGCTATTCATGGTCCCTGCCGGTTATGCCGAGATGTTCAAGTGGACGGACGCAGAGGGGAATATCGTGTATTCCCAGAGTCCGCCCCCCGGCGATATCCAGGCGGAAACGATCAAGCCGCCGCCGAAGGTGGATACGGAGGCTGCCCAGGAACAACTGGAGGCACAGGAAAAGAAGGCGGATGAACTGCGGGAGGGGCGCCTGAAGCAGGCCGAGGAAAAAGGCAAGGCCGAAGCGGATCTCGCCCTGCAGCAGGAGAATTGCAGAAGGGCGCAGGCCAACCTGGCAAACTACCAGAGACCACGCGGCCTGATCGCACAACCTGATGGCAGCCGCATCCGGCTCACGGAGGAGGAACGGCAGCAGAAACTGGCGGAAATGGAAGGTTTGATTAAGGAGTGGTGCAAATAATTAGAACCTATCTCAATAATTGCTGTGCTTGCCAATACGGCGTTAAAAAAGGGCTCAAAATGCTCATTTACTCTCGTGTAAACTACGCTTTTTCGCCCATTTTTGCCTTGTCTTGCCGGCGCTCGCTAATTTTGAGATAGGTTCTAATCCCGGGCGCAAGCGGGAACCGATTGATCACCTTCCGACGTTCCAGATCGATTCTCCGGAAACCGGTTACAGGGAGGGTGGGGCGTCTTGTAAAACCTGCCCCACCCTGTATTCATCCAGATAGTATCCCTTACTCCATCTCCTTGAACCAGAATTTCCTGAGCCTGGCATTCAGTAATGAGCCCGGCGGGACATCGACGCTCACGCCGGAGATAACGCCTTCATGTATCTCGCCATCGATCTCTACCGTTACCGGCACCGGGGAGGGCAGGTAACCGCCACCGGGATGAACCTCTGAACGATCCAGGGCATCGAGGGAACCGTCGATGTTCTGATCGGCGATGGCGGTGGCGTCGTCGAATTTGACTTTATATTGCCGCGCGGTACCGAGGTCGCTGTCACAACTGGTGGGGGAGGCGTCGCTGGGCTGGTTCGTGTTGAAGAAGGTCACATTGTTGAGGGTAACGGCGTTGCCCACCACCTTCTCGCCGACGCCCAGCGTGATGTACCAGCCGTCCTTGGTGCTGAGGGCGCTCGTCGCCGTGGTCTGGTCGGCTTCATCCGCCAGCCCCGAACAGGCCGATGCGTCCTGGATGCAGTTTGAGGTGGCATCGAAAAGGTCCGACTCATCAAGGGTGGGTGTCTTGGTATTGTCCGTCGTCGTGCCGCTGGTATCATCGATCGTGGTATCGATCTCGGCCTCGGTGCTGGTTCCGGTGTCCTTGAACATATAGAAGCGGTTGGTCACAACGTCATCGAAGGGATGCTCGCGGTCGCCGCTGCCGATGAGTATGGCGTCGTAGCCGTCATCCGAATAGACCACATCCGGTGGGAACAGGAATTTACGCAGGCCGCCGGGGATGGTGCCGGTGTCGGCGATGGAGGCGACCTTGGTCACCGTCCAGTTGTTGACGTCGCCATCGGCCATGTCCACGCGCCACATATTGCCGCCGGTATCACCGACATAGGCGCGGTTGCCGATGGATCCGGCCCGGTCCGTGATCACCACGACATCGGAAGGGATCGCATAATCCATATCCGCCACCTCGACGTAGGGGTGGGTCCCGGTATCGCCGGGCTGTCGGCCTGGTCCCGCCTGCCAGATGATATTGCCATTGGCGGCGTTCACCACGAAGATGCCGCGGCCCATGCTACGTTCGTATTCAGCCGCATCGACTTCCACCCCTGCCTCCGTGACGGCGGTAATGTCT
>MGXK01000045.1:26935-27730 GCA_001802375.1 Gammaproteobacteria bacterium RBG_16_51_14 | reverse complement strand
CGTCTTCCACCCCCGGGTCGTAGCCGGCGCCAAAGACCAGGACGACGTCTTCATCCTCGTCATCTGCCCCTGCCCCGTCAATGTCCACCCTGAGTTTGGTCACCCTGGGTGCGGACCAGTTTTGTCCCAGTTCGGTCCAGCCCGGGTCGTTGTTGGATTTCTTCCACAGGAACCTGGGATCGGACGGGTCGCTGACATCGAGGGCGTAGATGAAGCGGCCGCCACGGTGCATGGAGATATACAGCCAGACCTTGTCGCCGTCGGCGGCGATCAGTTCCCCTTCTCCGCCCGCATCATCCACGTACACGCCGATGGTGCCGTCGGCGAAATAGGGTTTCTTGTTGCTGCTGCTGATGATGGGTTCATTGTCGCGCAGGCGTTCGAGGCTGCTGAAAAATTCCACGGGGATGAAGCCCCAGGCCTCCTGCCCCGGATCCGGTTCGGTGACATCACTCTGGGCAAAACCGCCCTTGACGGCGCGGAAGATGCCATCGTTGGCGCCGTAAAAGATATAGACATCATCGTCGTTGCCGTGGCGGTTGTAGTTGACCACCGCGGGCCGTGAATGCAGCACGTCCCCGTGGACGGTGGAGCGGATGTCGGTACCGTCACCGTCACCATTCTCATCCTCGAAATTGTCCGCACCGCGCACCCAGTTGACGATGTCGGCGAGGGCGCCGTCAGAACCACTGCCGGAGGTGGCAACGATGGTGCCGGCGGCATCGCCCTGTGCGGTCTGCCCGTTTTCGGTGAGGTCATAGGTGAAATTATCTGCATCCACCACGGTGATCGTCC
>MGXK01000045.1:23107-26858 GCA_001802375.1 Gammaproteobacteria bacterium RBG_16_51_14 | reverse complement strand
CTGGCCCTGGCGGTGGTGGTCCTGATCTTGGCGGTCATGGCCCCGCTGGCATCGCCCTGGGGTGTGACGAGCAGCAACGGATAGCGGAATGTGTTGTTGTCGATCACATCGATGGTAAAGGTGCCGTTGTAATCATCCGTATCCACACCGACGGCATCGACGGCCCCCTCGATCTTGATGCTGTCATTATCGTTGTAACCGTGGCCCGGCACCGTGGCGATGGCGGTGACCGTCGCAGTGTCCAGCCGTGCTGTGATGGTGCCGGCGGGGGCGGGGGACAGGCCGAACGGGGGCAACGGGTTGGTCGGCCAGGGCGCGGGGAAGGTAAAGGTATCGGCATCGACCCGGGTAATGGTATGGGGGCCGTTATAGTCGGTTTCGGGCTGGTTACCGTCCGCGGCATCGGTGACCCCGGCGATGATGACCGAATCGCCGTCCTTGAACCCGTGGTTAGTTGCCACCGCAATCGCGGTGGTGCCGAAGCTGGTGCTGGGAGTGGCGAAGATGGCCGGGTTCGGCACCACGGGCCCACCCAGTTCCTGGAGTTTGGTATAGGTAAAGGAATTCGGATCGGCCCCCACCGTGATCGTGACGGTGCCATTGTAGCCGGACGGCGCGGCGCCGCTGATGGTCACAGTTGGTGTGCCGATAAAACCGTGCAGCGGTGCATTCGCTGTCACCAGGGTGCCCTGGGAGGCGGTGATGGGGACTGGTGTAACGGGATCCGCTTGGGTGGCGGTGGCCAGGGCGCTGGTGACCGGGTAGGTGAATTTCGTGAGGTCGGCCCCCACCGTGATGGTAAAGGTGCCGTTGTAGCCGGCCGGCGTGGCGCCGCTGATGATCACCTGATTGCCATTGGCAAAACCGTGGTTCGCACTGAAGGTGGCGGTGGCGGTGGTGCTGGGGCCGGTGGCCGTCGCCGAGCTGATATCGGTGATCGGGGCCAGCGCTGCGGCCGTCGTGAAGGAGAAACTGTCGTTATTGATCTTCGTAATGTTGTAGGCGCTGTTGTAACTGGTCGGAACCACCCCCGCGATCGTGACCGAATCACCGGAGTTAAAACTGTGCGCCGTGGCGGTGGCGGTGACGATGGAACTGGTAGTGGTGACCGTGGCGCTGGTGATGGTCGGATTCGCTGTTGGGGTGGATGCGGTATTGTAGGTAAAGTTATTGCTGTCGGTCACCGTGATGGTGAAGCTGCCATTATATTCGGCCGCGCTCACCCCGGCGATGTGGACCAGTTGACCGGTGCTGTAACCATGGCCGTTGACGGTCGCGGTGACCGGGAGCTTGCTGGCGCCTGCGGCCCGTGCCAGGGCGGCGATGGACTTGATGACCGCGCCGTTGCTGAGGGCGGTGATCGGTTTGCTGACCGCGGTCTTGAGGGAGACGTCGACGGTCTTGGCGTTATTGGGTGTGCCGGTCAGGCTCGTGATTGCCACGCTCCCCGCCGCACCCGGGGCGGAAAGCGAGGTGACCTGCTTGGTATCGGTGAGACTGGTGATGGTCTGGGCGGCAAAGCCGGTCAGGGTCGATACCGATTGGGTGCCGAGGCCCATATTGGCGGCCGTGATGCCGTCGTTCTTCGGCGTGATACCGTCGTCTTGCAAACCCACGTCAAAGGGGGTGTCCGAGAGTTGACTGCCGGTGCTACAGACTGTTGTACCCGTGGTGCAGGTATAGAGGTTACGCGTAGCCTGGCTGCTGGCATAGACATTCCGCAGCATCTCTGCGATCCCGCCCTTTTCCACCAGATCGCCATCGGGCAGGTCGGAGGCGCCGCCGGCCCCGTTCTGTTCACTCGTCCGGAAGGCCCAGAAGTCGGGTTCTGTGTCTTCTGTCCAGAAACTGCTGGCGGTGGGGTTGATGAAACCGGTCTCCGGGTTCTCCGCCGGGCTGCCGGTGGCATCGGCCAGGAATAATTTACTGGTTGCCTCATTGAAACCGAGGACATACAGCTTCAGGTTGCCGAACCAGCGCGGTGATTTCTTCTCATCCGGGCGGAACACGCCGATGTAGACCTGGTTCAGGTTGGTGCCGCGCACGTTCACACTGACCGGCAGGGTGGTGGAGGCAAACACGCTGTTGACCGCCTGGATGTCCTGGAAGATCTGGTTCAGGGCATTGACGATGGCCTGGCCGTTGTTGCCGCTGGAGACGGCGAAATACTTGCCCTTGCCGTTGGCCGCGACGCTCTGCATCAGGGCGGTCATGGCCGGACCCTGGCCTGTGACACCCGGATCGACCTCGACCACGTAGGTATAGACGGTCGGCTCGCCCGGATCGGCGCCGTTGATATCGGCATTGGCCAGGTACTTGGCAAACTCGTCCATCCAGCTGCCCTCCTGGCCGTCGGGGGTCAAGTTAATGACGTCGTTGGTGTCGTAGCCCAGGCTGTCCAGCTCGTTTTCTGCCTCGGTCAGGGAATTGGCATTTTCGTTGGCAGCGCCATTGCTGATATAGATGAGAAAGTTTTTCTGGCAGGCATGGGCAATCGGCGTGGTGTAACTTGAACTGCTGGTCGGCGAGGCCGGCAAGGGGTAATCGCCGAGGCCGGCGGCGGTAGCCGGATGCTCGGTGACGTCGCAGGAAGAACAGGCCTTGAAAATATTATTGCCGGCAAAATCGGTCTTGACCTTGCCGTGGCTGGCGCGCGAGTGGCCGCCGGAGAAATAGCGGAACACCTCGATCATGCCCTCGGAAAGGGTGTTGTTATTGCCCGCATCATTTAGTTTATGGAAACCATTAACGATGTTAGCGAGTACCGGCTTGTTGTCCCCGGTCATCTGGCGGATGCCGAAGCGCACATAGCCGCCATCCACGCTGTCGTTATCACCACCGGTTTCCGGGAACAGCATCAGGCCCAGGTTGAACTGGTCGGTCAGGTTCTGTACCACGCTGACCAGGGCGCTTTTCTCGTTATCAAACGCCGTGTTCCAGTTGGCGGTATTGTCCACGTAGAGGAGGACATTGGCGCGCTGCGATTCGATGTTCGGGTTGACCAGGAAGATGTCCGTGTCGTCGTTCACCGGGTCGAAGACGGCCAGCAGCGCCGGGGAGAACAGCGCGCCAACGAGACAGGCGAAGAGGGCGGCAATCAGGGTCCGGGGCCTGAAATCTTTTTGCATGGGTACGGACTTTTTCATAAATAAACTCCTGGATAATTAGGGGCAGTTGCCGGCCAGCATGCGCATCTCCACGCCCTGGTGCAGGGTGGTGACGGCGCCGGTATCGCTGTCGGTGATCGTTGCCACCAGCTCCCAGGTATTGTCCTGGGGGATGATGTCGGAGGCCACCGCGGTATAGCCGGTGGCGACCTTGCTATCGATGCATACCGGGATATCTACGGCCACGGTGCCCTCGGTAAACTCCCGATCGGTAGTCCCCAGCGGCGCATTGAATTTGGAAGAGTCACTGAGTATCTGTTCGATCACATCCTGGGCGCGGGCGTCCAGCGCCTTTTGCGCCTGCAGGTTACCGACGATCTTCAGATTCACGGAACTCATATTGATGGAGGACACAGCGAACAGGGTCATCATCAGCAGGATGATCATGGCCACCACCAGCGTCGCCCCGGTCTGGGCTTGTCTATTTCTCATTGCGGGATCTCCCTTCGGCCGGACAGGTTCACGGGGCGCACCTCGGCGCTGAAAACATGGCGTTTGAAGCCGTCACCGAAGCTACCGCTGGCCGGTATGGTCAGGCCGGCCAGGGTATAGGACTTGTCGTCCGTATACCCCTGGGTTACGTT
>MGXK01000045.1:13755-23058 GCA_001802375.1 Gammaproteobacteria bacterium RBG_16_51_14 | reverse complement strand
TGGGCAAGGGTAGGCGCCGTCACGTAGGTGTCGGGAATGCCATCGCCCTGGACCCGGGTGACGAGGTTTACGGTGCCTGGATTGTCATCGATGCCGTATTCCAGCTTCAGGTATTCAATGCCTTCCACCAGCGGCACGATCTTCATCACGGTAGCGCCGCTGCCGTTGTCCGTCAGTTCCAGCCGTTTCAGGGTGGGGATACTGTGCCCGCCGGCCTGGCAGACACCATTGGTACCGCTGCCGATATCGCATGGCGCCACGAAGTAGAGATGCGTGTGGTATTTACGGATGTCCGCCCAGACATTGACCGTTTTACTGGGGTACTTTTCCAGATTTTTACTACTGTCGTCCTGGTCGACATTGTCCGCCGTTTTGGCGTCCGTATCGGTGGGGTCGATGGCGCCGGCATCGTCATCGCCGATCTGGATGTCGGCACTGCGCATGTTACTCTGGATATACACCTGGCCGGTGGTCGGTGTGCCTGTGACGACCGTGGTGGCGCCGTCCGCGGAGGTGCCGCTGAACAGGACCGTATCGGCCCGGCGCAGGATCAGCAGATCGGAACCCGGGCTCAGGTTGGCGCTCGTGAGCAGGGCGGATTCACAGGTATTCGTGTTCGTTATGTCGGGCCGGGCCGTGAGACTGGCCGCCTTATAGCCCTGGATCGGCATGGCCGTGGCTGCCAGTAGATCGGCGGCACTACCGGTTTCACAGGGATTGGGCAGGGTGGAAGGGGGCGTCCCCAGATCAAAGAAATGGCCGTAATAACCGGAGTGGCGCAGGTCTTCATATAGCAGGTCGATGGCATAGCGACCGTTCTCGATGAGCTGGCTGGATTTTTCCAGTTCGCGATGGGAACGGCTGGAATTGGAAAATACCGTGAGCAAACCCACCATCAGGATCGAGCCGATGGCGATGGCGACCAGCAGTTCAATCAGGGACATTCCCGGTTGTTTGTTCAGCTTAGGATGTATTTTTTGCATAGGGTGTCATCAATTCAGAATAAATCAGCGATCCGCAGCGTGGTCGAGATGGCCCGGCGTTGCGCCTCTGTACCATACAGGTCCTTGGCGCACATCTGTGTGGGTTCGTTCAGGTTCGACATGCCCTGCCAGGTCACAATGACCGTGTACAGGCCGGTGCCCGGGGCCCCGCCCAGTTCTGTAGTATTGTCATAGCTGATACAGGCCCTGGCGCCGATCATGGCGCCGACACTGACGCCGCTGATCCTCTCGAAATTTCCCTTCAGCAGGTTGTCGATGCCGGTGAGGGCGCTGTTGGCAAGATTATTATAAGCCGTTGTGCTGGCGGCGCAGGCGGGGGTACCAAGATGGCCGGTCCCGGCGGTCCCGAGGAAAGGGGTCCCGTCCGTTGCATCGGTGGTGATGCGGAAACAGTTCAGCGTGGAGCGATTGGTATTCAAACGGTCGACGATGTCGGACATCATGATCAGCGCCTGGGCGCGCTGATAGGCCTCCAGTTCCGCGACCTGGGCCTGGCCTTGCAGCGCCACTATGCCGAGCAGACCGATCAGGATGATCAGCATGGTGATCAGTACCTCCATCAGGGAGAAGCCGGCGCTGGTTTTTCTCTGTTGCAGCATCGCCATCAGTCACACCCGTCCGCGGTATTGCCGTCGGTGTCCATGTCAATATGTGGTTGTCCGCTCAGTCCGAGTGAGACGCAACGCATGGTAATGAGGTTGTTCCCCGTAACATAAAACCGGAGTTCAAATGGGGAGTCACTCTGGTCCAGGCGCCCGGTGCGTTTGTAGGTAATACTCGCCGGACAGGTTTCAGCGCTTGCATCGGCGTCGGTGTTGCAGTCTACCGACATGCCCGGCAGCGGGTCCTGGGTTCGGAGGATGGTCGAGGCTGGTATCTGTACATCCCAGCCATTGCTCCAGCTGGTATTTCTCTCTACTTCAATATCAACGCTGCGCTTGATGGCCTCACTGCGGGCCAGCAGGAAACTGATGTGGGCATCCGAGGCGGCCGTCTTGACCCTCTGGTTCAGCAGGGTGTTGCGCATGGAGGGTGCGGCCATGGCGGCCAGTATCCCGGCGACCGCCAGGGTCATCATCAGTTCGATAATCGTAAAACCGGCTTGACCGGGAAGCCGGAATGCCCGGCGGAAACCATCCCTGCCAGGGAACACTTGCACGATCTTCCTTTTCACTGTTGAGATGGCGGACAGGAGTTGTTTCATGATGTATATTTCATGGCGTTTGTGTTCACCAGCCGGCCGCACCCGCATATGTTTTTGCACCCGTGTTGGTCAATGTCAGGTCACCGTCACCTGCCTGGGCGCTGCCGGCTACCGGGGCGGCTGTGATGGTATAACCCGGGGGGGTGGCTGTAACGACAATCGTGACTACATAAAAAGCATTCGAGCATTCAGTAGCCGTTGATGTGCAATCCCAGTCTTCCTTGGCTATGCTCATAGCGGTGAAATCATTGGTATAGGTGCGCGTATCGAGAATATATTGTTCCTCCCGATTGGAGGTATCCAGCATTAACTGCTGCGCATCGGAACGGCGGGCCTTCTTGGTATAATTCGTGTAGCTCGGGTAGGCTACCATCGCGAGGATGCCGACGATTGCTACCACGATCATCAGTTCAATCAGGGTAAATCCAGTATTCTTTTTCATGTTGATAATACCTATAGCAGTTTTGGGGGCAAAATTAAGTAAAATCATACGAACGGTACCGGATTTCCGATAAATGGTACCTGTCACTGTCATCATAAATAAAATTTTGTGAACCAGTTAATCATTTTTCATCGCGCTTGAATGGCAGATTGTATCGTCATTGGTGGCGGTCTGATCGGCATGGCCACTGCCCGTGAACTGGCCCTGGCCGGGCTGAAAGTGACCGTTGTCGAACGCGGTGAGCTTGGCATGGAAAGTTCCTGGGCCGCCGGCGGTATCCTTACCTCGCTTTGCCCGTGGCAGGAGCCTGCGATAGTAAATGACTTGTCCAGATACTGCAGGGAGATGTATGAGCATTACGCAGGCGAGCTTTTCAAAGAGACCGGGATCGATACCGGATGGCAGCGTTCCGGGCTCCTGCTGCTCGACAGCCCTGATCAGGACGCCATATTGTCATGGGCCGCGAGGGAAAACCTGGGCTGTGAGGTCCTGGATCATGCCGGGATCAGGGCAATGGAACCGCTGCTTGAGGCGACGACGAGGCAGGCCGTCTGGATCCCGGCCATCGCCCAGGTGTGGACGCCGCGCCTGATCCGGGCCATGAGATCGTCACTGGCAGGGCTGGGTGTCCGTATCCTGGAAAATACGGCGGTGCTATCTATTCATCTCAGGCAGGGCCGGTTTGATTCCATTGCAACGGTGCAGGGCCCCCTGGCCGCCGAAACCGCAGTCGTTGCGGGTGGGGCGTGGAGCGCCGGGTTGCTTGCGCAACTGGGATATACGCTTGCGCTGGAACCGGTACGCGGCCAGATACTCTGCCTCAAGTCCCCTGTCCCCTGTATCCGTACGTTGTTAGTGCGGGACGGCTATTATCTAATCCCGCGACTGGATGGCCACCTGCTTATCGGCAGCACGGTTGAGTACAGCGGCTATGACAAACGGACAACAACTGAGGCACGCGACCGGCTGGCTGCGATAATTCCCCGGTTTTCCCCTGCCCTGGAAGCCTATCCACTGGTACACCAGTGGGCCGGACTCCGGCCGGCGACGGCGGATGGTCTCCCGCTCATCTGTCAGGTTCCGGGGATAGGGGGGCTCTATCTGAATACCGGCCATTTTCGTAACGGGATTCTGCAGGCCCCGGGCTCGGCGCGGTTGCTGGTGGATATCCTATTGTCCAGGGCATCATTTATGCCGGTTGACGCATTCACTTGCCGGGATGTCCTGTCGGTACGAGGACGGTCGATTCAGGCAAAAAATATCGGTATTTGACATGCATAATGCCGGAAGATTGGATATAATCTAAAGTCGGGCAGGGGATGTAGAATATGGGGGAGGTAAAATATGGAAAATCACGACAACTCGGTTAATTCAGTAAAAGGGCTGCTCATGCAACATGGCATCAAGCAGACATCCCAGCGCATCGAGATCGGCAGGACGCTCCTGTCCTGTCCACAACACCTGTCTGCCGATCAGATTTTATGTAACGTCAACCAGGATAATGAACTGGTTTCCAAGGCGACAGTGTACAACACGCTGAATCTGTTCGTCGAAAAGGGCCTGGTCAGGCAGGTTATCGTTGACTCGGGCAAGGTATTTTATGATTCAAACATTATCCATCACTTTCATCTTTACAATGAGGATACGGGTGAATTGATGGATTACGAGGCCGGGTCGTTGCAACTTGACGATCTTTCTGATTTGCCGGAAAACACCGTTCTGTCCGGTATAGCCATTATCATCAAGGTCAGAAACAAGACCTGAAAAACCATCCTGTTTGATGATGATTCTCCCGTGTGCATTTTCCACTCGCTTCGTCGTGTCCAATTGCCGGAATAGCTCAGTTGGTAGAGCGGTGCATTCGTAATGCATAGGTCGGAGGTTCGATTCCTCTTTCCGGCACCAGTAATCGGGAAACAGGCTCCATCCATGATGGAGTCTCTGTCTGTCACCGGTCAACAGGGTGGCGGGTTTGACTTCCGGGCATCGGGTTCGGATTAAGAAATGAGCATAGACATTCAGACTTGAGTATACTGCGCGTCGGACAGCTTGTCGGATTTCCGTGATCGGCTGTCTCACAGGTTTATTCCGGTGGCAAGGGTACTTTCACAGGGCCTATGGTTGAGTAATATCAGGTCGTCATCAAAATGAAAAAATTCCTGCTGGTGTTTCTCATCATCGCAATCGTCACGGGCCTGAATATGCCGGAGGGCTTTCTGGCCAGACTGGGTGTGGATTCCAGTATTCTGATGGCAGCGACCATCGCTATCGTGTTTGCCGGGTTCATGCAACATCTTAATCTGGCGTTGATCGTTCTGATTACCATCATGGCCGTTGCTGCCAATGTATCCGACGAAGCCGCGTCGGCGATAGGATATGACCCGGATCTTGTGCTGGTCGGGTTAATTGCACTGGTACTGATGCCTTTTATCGCACGGCAACTCTAGCCTGGCCATGTTGCCGCCGGGGCTGTGTGCACTATCGTATAATCCCGGCGCTTGCACCGGCTTCCCCGGCAAATCTTATATCTCACGATGGTTACCGTGCAGTATCCTATCCAGTTTCATTTTCTTTACGATATAAATTTCCTTCAAATAATGGGCGATCTTTTTGTCTCGATTTAATACCGCCATAAAATATTCCTTTGGTATTTTTATGACCCGCGATTTACAACATGACTTTACAGAAAGGTTATATTTGCCACTCTGGCCTGGTAATAATGGTGTCACTCCAAGATAATCAACCGCCTTGCGTGTTTCAAAAAATACAGACTTGCCCTCGTTGTTCAGGACAGATAGTTCAACATAGCCTTCTATGATGATGTACATATCATCAGTCGGCGTACCCTGGTTAATAATGAAATCTCCCTCACCATAGTTTTCAATAGAAGCCCAGTCCCTGATATCAAGCAATTCATCATACTTGAGGCTCTTGAATACAGGTATTTTCATGATGGTGTCACGGACTTCATCCGGCGGAAAACGGGCAGTGATTTCATGAATGCCGGTACCCTTGTTAATAGCCTTGAGGACAGGTTTTTTGACAATCCTGAAAACTTTTACGGGTGATTCTGCCCTGGCGCTGGCAGTACGCCGTACAGAGTCACCGATCAATACGGCATTTTCACCAAAATAATCACCGGCCCGGAGTGTGGCAATAGTGGCATCACGATAATCCAGAGAGCCTTTAACAAAAATATCAACGCTGCCCTCAAGAATAATATACATACAATCACCAATCTCTTCCTCATGAAAAATGACATCCTTGTTTTTGTATTCTTCTATACTGTTTTCGGGCGCGTTCAGGATCCTGGCCAGTTCAGTGTCATTCAACGAACTGAATATCGTAATCTTGCGCAGATGCTCTGCCTGCAGATAGCGGTGAGTTGTATGCATCGGACTCGAATGAAGTATTCAAATATCCCCTGGATTGTACCTGACTGTGACAATCAGTTAGTACAATTGTTTCCGCATCCATGCTGACATTCAGTAGTCCGATTACTCAAAAAAGCCGATTCGAGAATGCTATAATCTGTAACAGATACCGCAGGAGTATCGGTTTATTAATCACACACTCGGTATAAAAAAACCGGCCGGGACAGGCGCATTGACACACACTTGAGGTGATACAGGCACATGAACATTCTCACGATCACTATATTCATAGCTTTTGTTGTAACCGTAGGCTCTCTCCTGATCGGTATCATTGCTATGGGGCGTGGTGGTGAATTTGACGAAAAGTATAACCACCTGTTGATGTTTTCACGTGTCGGTTCCCAGGGCATCCTGTTCGTATTGTTATTGCTCGCGCTCTATCTTGCCGGTAAGTAGCCTGAAAATATTGGCATACCTGGCCAGCCCCCTGGATAGCCACCTCAAAACATAAATCTCCCAGGCCCCGCACAGATTTAAACGGGGTGGGCATGGAGTTTATGCATATTAAATGAGGAAGTTAAACAGACTATAATTACGTCTCAGGCGGTTTTTTTATGGGCAGTGTCAATTGTTAACACGTCAACCCTGGATAATAATTTGAAAACCGGATATTTATTGATGGTCTGCATTCTTATGCAGGGAACTCTTGTTCCTGTTCAGGGGACGGCAGGGATTCAATCAAAACAGTATACAAAAGAACAGGTTCACGGGGAAAAACAGGACTGCAGTATCTGCCACATATCTCACAGGATGAAAGGAACAGGGTTGGTAAAAAAAGCAATTTCTGATTTGTGTCTTGAGTGCCATCCAGACAGTAAAGAATCCACAGGGCATGTGGTCGATGTCGTTCCCTCCATGGATGTCAGCGGATTCCTGCTGGTTGAGGGGAAAGTGACTTGTGTGTCCTGCCATGATTCGCACAAGAATACATTTACAAGTATGTTAAGAACGGAACCCGAAAAACTCTGCCAGGGCTGTCACGATATTTAAGAACGGTGGTCATCCTGCCCTGCTGAAGTCGCAAAGGTAACGTCTGTCCGGACAGGGGGCCCACTTGCCCCAGCTACCACTGAATGCATTGCCGGTTTTCCCCCTAAGACGGGGCGGTGAGTCAGACTTATTCCGGTCATGAAAAAAGATGGGCAGGGATCCATATGCATGCAACGCGTGGGTTTCAGATACAGGGAAATAAGGACTGTATGCCTGCAAGGAATGACGACGATATGGTTTGTTTTGTCTGACCAGGGTCACAAAGTAAAACCCCCGGCAGGCCTGCGGTCTGCCGGGGGTTGTTGCAACCTCCCTTATTGGAGATTATGCGGTGACGGTCACCGCATAATCTCAAGTATAGACTGAAACAACACAATCTGCTGGTTGTCTTGAAATTGAAATGAAATGTGTGATTACACCGGCAAGAGAAAGCGAAAAAACAGGATATATGCACGCAAGTTAGCCATGAGTCCTGGGATGGTTTTAATCATAATTCGCTAGCTATATGTATGTATTGAGAAATGTTTATTCCGGAACGGGTATAATAGGATACTGGCGCCAGGCCAATTTGACTTTACACTCCCTTATCTTTGCCATCTTTGCCGGCATTTATCACCAGTAAGATTAATCACCGTTCCGCTCGGGTGATCACTGCGTATGATTCCAGACAGGCGTTGATGTAGAATATCAACAGGATGTATTAAGGTAGCGGAATGGTTCGCTTCATTAATGGATGTCTTTATATTGTACGATGACCCTGTTTTGCAGCGATGATTATTAAAAGAAACAATTTAATGGAAGAAAAACGCAAACTTAAGCGATTTATCCTCTATTTCAATGTTATTGAACAGACATCAGGTAGATTACTCGGCTATTCCGGCGATATTCATCAGAAGGGACTCATGCTGGTCAGCAAGTATGAAATACCGTTGATTATGGATATTCCGGTCCTGGTACAGGTACCGGGTGAGGTAGGCGTTAAAAGTGAAATTCCCCTGGTTATAAACGGTATCTGGAACCAGTTGAATATGAATCCTCATTTCTACAATACAGGGTGTCGAATAGTTGATCCTTCACAAGGGGTGATCGATGCCATTAATGAACTGGTCAAGGAATTTTCTGCATAAGATAATCTATTGCGGAACAGAACTCCGTTCGTAAGCGCGGGTGACCTTCAGTCAACAGTAAGGCCATAGCGGGTAACAGCCGGCAAGGGCAGTGTCAAAGGCATTATCATCAAGAAAAGGATAAGTCCCCAGGGATTTTGCGTGGTCACGGAAGTATTCCAAAAGATGTTTAAGATTTTCTTCGGCAACAATGATCTTGTCTGCCCTTTCGGTAACACTTTCAATCACCATTCGTTCAATAGCGTGGTCAATAATTTTTTCAATTTGCGACAGGCAATAAGACGATAAATAGAGATCGATCAACTCCATCTCTGTCTCCATGATACGGGTTAATCTCGATTTGAGGGCTAATGACATGATAGTAACGGGTTCAAATCATCATTTATCACAACCCCTCCCGTTTACCCAGTCAATCAGAATTCCACCCTGAGTCCTGCAAATCCAGAAATGGGAAGTCCCTGCACTTATGATGCGAAACCAGAGTTAAAATCCCACTCTTATGCCGATAAAACCGGAAATGGGTGCACCTGGACTGAGGAAGCGTGGGTCAGTGAAGGATGCGAATTCGGTAAGTGAATCTGCTTCACCCAACAGGCCGAAAGTCTCGTAATCAGTATTGAACAGGTTATTTATCCGGGCGAAGATGCTGCATGTATTATTGAATTGGTATACACCACGGACATTGACGGTAATATAGCCGTCAGTGGTATCGAGCAGGTTGGCTTCGTCACCGCGCAAATATACACCCGAGTTATACTGAAGGTCGGCATCAAGACGCAGCTTGTTTGTCACCTGATAATCACCGCCAATCTTGAGAGTGTGTGCAGGAAGGCCGGGGATGCGATCACCCGCAGCGACCTGAATGTCGCCGCTGGCACTGGCTTGTGGGTGAAATGGACTGGCCGCAAGGAAGGCGCTTTCATACGTGGCCTCGAGGTAATTGTAATTCATAGACCAGCCGAGATTCCGCCAGGTACCGGCCAAGCCCAGTTCCATGCCCATTCGCAGGGTCTCGCCAACATTACTGAAATAACCCTGGTTCCCGGTAGCGCCGCCGGTACTTATGAACAGGATGTCACTGGAATTTAGCGCATGAAAGCCA
>MGXK01000045.1:7275-13607 GCA_001802375.1 Gammaproteobacteria bacterium RBG_16_51_14 | reverse complement strand
TTGGTGCGCGCGATGATTCACTGTAGCTCGCGTAGCCGGAAAGACCCGGCATAAAGTCATAGGTAGCACCAACAGCCGGATTGATACGTCCATAATCATGTTCGCCGTTGAGCTCCGGACGTGGTACGGTAAATTGCGATTGTCCTCCCTGGTCGGAGATTTCAATACCGGTGTTGTTATAGCGTGCCGAAACCGTCAAATCCAGCTTGTCGGTAATGGTCAGTGTATCAGGTAGGAAGATTGACCAATTGCGGGTATACGTGTCAATGAAGGTGCCTTCATCCGGGACAAATATGCCGGACCCACTGGTGCTGCGATTGGGATTAAGACTTCCAACCTCGGCTGATGACAAAAAGCTTGCAGAGCCCTCGTTGTAGGCAAATCCCGTTATCAACTGGTTTTCATGGTCGAACAGGCGCTGCAGGAAAGTCATCTGGAAACTGCCTCCATACCCGAGCTGACTACGCGCGTCGATGTTGTTGATGGCATCACGTGGCGAACCATCAATATTGGTACTCGAAATCGTTGTCCCGTTCTGGTCTGTAACCGGTGTTGTATCACCTTCTGCACAGAGTAATCCTGCCGGACCGCCGGATACTGAACAGTCCTCGAAGACGGATTCGTTGCCATTGAAGTAATCCGCATCGCTGTCGCGATAAAATATATTACCTGATAATTGCACCATTTCACTTAACCAGTGTTCACCCTCCAGATCGAGAAACATCAGGGTGTTTTCCGTGATATCCGGGAAAGTAAAGACACTCTCCCGGTCACGGTTTAACAGTTCGACCGGAATGGGTCCGTTACCTGTGAGGTTGGTATCAGAGTAATTAATATTAAGATCAAGCCTTGTATTAACACCACTGCGGTAGCCGAGGGACGCGAAATAATTTACCGCATCAGAAGGGGAGAAGTCGCGCCAACCGTCTTCATCAAAATAATTTACGTTCGCATAATAACCCAGCGTACCATTGTTGGCGCCACTCTCGGCAGCAGTCATGATTCGATCGAACGAACCTCCGGAGAGTTCGATACTGTGGCCCGGATGGGTAAAGCCGTTCTTGGTGGTAATACTGATTGCCCCGCCTAATGTATTCAGGCCGAATAACGGGTTGGCGCCTCCGATTAGATTGATACCGGCGATGGAAGATTCCGGGATTAAATCCCAGTTGACGGTATCGCCGAGGACTTCATTGACGCGGACACCGTTTTGATAAACGGCGAGGCCTTGCGGAATACCCAGTAACGGTGAAGCAGTAAATCCACGGTACTGGACATCGGGTTGCAGGGGATTTTCCTGGCTCTCGTTTACCGTCACACTTCCCAGATTGCGGTTCATGAAGTCTGATATATCGAGGCTTTGATTTCGTGCCAAATCTTCACTGGTGGCAGACTGTATATTATAGGGTATCTTGTTTTCAGGCAGCCCGACACCATGCATGGGAGTAATACCGATTACTTTAATGGCCTGCTGTACCTCAACCGCGTCGGCGGCCATGGTTGCCGGAGTGATCAAGGCAATGGATAAACTGGTTGCAGTCAGTTTGAGGAGCAAGCGCCGGCTTATGCAAATACAGCCCATCATTTTCTCCTGATTTCTGTTTTTGTAGTTATAGGGGGTGAGAATTTTATTTCAGGGGACATGATAACTGTTTGACGGCAAGAGAATAACAGGAATAGCAGATAAAGAAGACAGGATAATTTCCTTTTTTAACGGGGTAATTGGTTATTGAAAACGCCTTGCAGCGGACTAAATACAAACCGCATTGGTTCAGATAAAGTCTTCCAGCATCTCACGTTCCTCAGCCGGGAGATGCTGATTTTGCAACCTGTTCGCTATCATATCAGCAGAGATATATTTATGTTCGATCAGGTCCCGTTTTTCATCCACGGATATTGAATCCATAAAAAACAGGTTGCTTGGCGGGAAATAACCTGCATCGATAATGACATTGGCCTCATTGGCAATGACCCGGTATTTGGCGATGTTCCTGTTTTTCAGTCTGGCATCAGCAAATGTCTTGTCTGCGATACCGGAGGTGTAAATCGCATGTATCTCCATGCGATAGCTGATGATATGCCCGGGGTCGTCCGTTTTTTCAATATCTGCCTCGATGTGTTGCAGACGCGGCTTGAGCAGGTCCCGCAATGTTTCCCGTATCTCCTCATCTTCCAGGCGTACTGAATAGATATCCAGGATATTATCAATGGTCAGCTGATGGTAGGTGTCCGTCGTGAATATTTCATTCTGGCGGTATGTGAGCAACTTGAAAGATCGGAAACCGAGCAGGGAATAGATATCTGACAGGTCGCGAATATGCTTGTTAAATCCAATGGCGCAGACAAGTTGTGAATGATTGATGCCAAGTTGTGCGGCCGCCGTGTTAATTCGCTTGATAAAATCAGTTTCATTGCCGGGTTGGACCTTGTAGAAAAGCCTGACCAGATCGGCGTCCGATGCAGTGAGTAATTCAGTGAAACTGATCATTGTTCCCCGTATCCTGTTATTCCCGGTTCATTCTCAGGTAATCACACAGCATTCGCTTTTCCTGATCGGTAATAGCCACATCTTGCAGTCTGGTTTCAACCAGGTCTTTCGGTATCAAACCGCGATCCAGAAGTTTTCTTTTTTCTTCCGGCAGGATAGTATCCCTGAAGAAAATATTACCGGCCGGAATAATCTTGTTTTCGACAATGATCATTACCTCATTGATTAATGCCCTGAAACCGCTGTCTGTCTTGTTCAAACGTTCTTCAGCAAAGTCGATGCTGGCAATACCGTCTGAATAGACTGCGCGCATTTCTTCCTTGTACTTTTCAATAATCATGGAGTTGACTGTCTCTTCAATCCGTTCCTCGATAGTCTGCAGACGATTTGCCAGCAGGTATTGCATGATCTGCTTGTTGTCCGTATCGTCCTTGATTATGGCATAGATCGTCAGAATATTGTCCAGGGTCAATTTCTTGTAAATATCGCTGATAAAGATCTCATTTCGTGCCTGGGCCAGGGCATCAAAGTTTTTGAAGTCCAGGATCCCGGGAATCTCCGTGAGATGGCGCACATTCGGATTGAAACCAACCGAACATATCAACTGGGCAGTACGTAGTTCGAGCTTGCCCGCAATCAATGTCGCCTTGTCCTTTGAGCCGGATCCTTCCTTGCCATGAAACCTGTGGAGAATCTGTAGTAGATCTTCATCAGAAGCATAAATCAGATCATTGAATGTCGTCATACTTTGATTCAGTGAAGATTCATTTATCGAAGTAATCCCTGCAGGATTCCGGTATTCCTGATCCACGGTTTCATTTTTTGCATATTGGCAGAAAGTTGTTGTATTGCCAACTCAGCCTGCTCATAGGTGTCATAGAGGCCAAATATCGCAGTATATCGGGAGACACCATCGACAACGACTTCAATATAGGCAGCTTCAGACCCTAGATTGTGCTGCGTGATAAATTTAATAATGTCCTGTTTGTTGACGACACTGCTTAATTGGAGTGTATAGTCATCCGGGCGCTGATTGCGAAGCCACTCGCCTTTATTCAGACTGTCATTATCCATACCTGAAATTGCCGCCGGGATGGTGGCGGGTTTATCTTCCGCTACCGGTATATCAGCCGGCACCGGTGTTACTTCCTGTGCCGGTTGTATTTCCGGTGAGTCCAAAGCTGCAAGCTTTGCAACTGCCTCCTGTAAACCGTGTGAGGCTGCCTGCTGGTACCAGTCTTTTGCCTTTTCCATGTCTTTAGCTACGCCATATCCATTTTCATAAAACACGCCCAGGTTGAACTGGGCCTGTAACACATCCTGTGCAGCCGCCTTATTGAATAACGCATAGGCAGTTTGATAGTCCTTGTCCATGCCCTGTCCAAAGGCGTACATGACGGCAAGACTGTATTGTGCATGACCATGGCCCTGTTCCGCTGCGGCCTGGAACAGTTCGGCTGCCCTGGTGTAATTCTGTGCAATACCGATACCTCGATAGTACATCAGTCCCAGGTTAAACTGGGAATCAGCAAGCCCGGCATTGGCAGACAATTCCCACCACTTTGCCGCTTCCAGATAATCCTGCTCAACCCCCATACCCTGGAAATATTTGACGCCAATATCGTGCTGTATGACGGGAACTCCCTGTTCTGCAGCCAGCTTGTACCAGCGGAGGGCTTCTTTCGGATCCACAGGGACACCATGGCCGTATTCATACATGATCCCGAGTGTGATCTGGGACTGGGAATCACCTGCCTCGGCCAGTGGTCTGAGGATTTGCAAAGCCTTGTCGTAATCCTTGGCAAGGTAGGCCTGTCGCCCTTCATCATAGGTCTGCGGCCAGCTGTCCGGACACCATAACAGGCTGGTCAGCAAAACTAGGAAGCACGTCGTGGCATATTTCAGCGCGGGCATACAGGATATGTCTTGTTGCTTGTATTCAGGCATTACCATACCGGCCTTTCCGATCCCCTGTCACGATATAATCACACATAATTTTTATAAATGTAATGTTATTTCCAGTGGAAGTATCTGGTCATCATGCCATGGTTTTTGCCAGGGCAAAAATTTCTTCCGCGTCAAACACCTGATCATTGCTTTCAAACAATCTGGCAACGCAGGCACGATGCACGGCCAGTTTCAGGGTACCAAACCCGATCGCACCCCAGATAATCTTGCCATGACGCACTTCACCACGATCCATCATATCCGTACCCCCGATGCCGATGGGTGGGGTGGCATTGGCATCCGCCATCATTTCAATGGTGCTGTTATCCTGCCAGTGCCGTGCCTCCAGGAGTGCTTTTCCGGCTGCCCCGGCTGCAATCACTATCTGTGCATTCTCGATGGCCTTGCCCCGTGCATCATTATCAGCGGCTTCCATGGGTTCCAGATCGACGCCAAAGCTGTTCTTCATGTCCATGCAGGCCTGCCCGGCGCGTTTGAGTTGCCGTGAAGTCAGCGCTACTTCCGCACCTTCCCTTGCAAGCATGACAGCTGCCCTCTGTCCAACTGGCCCGGTCCCGGCCAGGACCACGGCCCTTTTGCCCGAAAGCGTTCCGCTGGTTAATAATTTGGCCACTGCCGCTGCCGCCGTGGTATTGCTGCCATTGCTGTCCAGCATGACGGAAACGCGGAAATTGCTGAAAAAATTCTTCTGCACGGCCTTGAACAGTTTCTCTCCGGCCACCATGTCACTGCCGCCCACAAACAGGGCCGTATATTTTTTTTCCTTTGGCGCACGGGTAAAAATAGCGCCCTCCACCAGGCGGGTGACATTTTCCGGTGTGACATTACTGTAACCGATTACATGATCAGCACCGCCGTCATAGGCGACAACGGTATCAAAGACTGCAGGATGGGTATCAGTATCCAGTTGAAACAGCAGTTTTTTCATTTTGGTTCCTCAAGCAGATGTCTATGTGTGTTCGATTGCATTCACTGGCTGTGCAAGCGAATAGTCTCCCCCCGTTCTTGCATTTCCCTGTACAGGTATTCACTGATACAGACATAAAGTTAACGCAAGCAGCCCTGTGCGACAACCATCGGGACGACAGCCAGATTGCTGTAGACCCGGATTATTTCAGAAATCGGATATCTCTGTATATGGTTATGTCTTTCCCGCCATCTGACTTATAATCGCCTTCCCTCAGGCATTAAGAATAACTGCAACTGGGAGAATAGTATGATTAAAGACAAGGCAATCCAGACATTTCTGGATGAACTGGCGAGCAAGGCTTCTACCCCGGGTGGTGGCAGTGCTGCCGCTATCATGGGTGCCATGGGCGCCGCCCTGGTCAGCATGGTCTGTAATCTGACCATTGGTAAAAAGAATTATGAGCAGGCCGGGGATGAATTGAAAGAGGTGCTCAACCAGGCTGAAAAACTGCGTGAGCGTCTGACGGATATGGTGCGTGCCGATGTCGAGGTCTTCAACCGGGTCATGGGGGCCTATGGCATGCCGAAGGAGACCGACGCGGAAAAGGCGGCGAGAACGGAAGCGATACAGACTGCGCTCAAGGCCGCCACCGATGTCCCGCTGGATTGCGCCCGTGCCTGCGCCGAGGTGATTAATCTGAGCAGGGTTGTGGCGGAAAAAGGTAATCTGAACGTGATCAGTGACGCTGGTGTCGCTGTCGTGGCTGCCGAGGCTGCACTCAGGAGCGCCGCATTGAATGTTTATATCAATATCGGCGGCATCAAGGACAAGTCCTTTGCAGAACAGCGTTCGGCTGATCTAGAGAACATCCTGAAAGGGACGGCTATAGAAACGAATGAGATCTATGCGCTGGTGAAAAGTAAGCTTTAGTCATTGGTCATTGGTCATTGGTCATTGGTCATTGGT
>MGXK01000045.1:0-7241 GCA_001802375.1 Gammaproteobacteria bacterium RBG_16_51_14 | reverse complement strand
CCTCAGTCCTTAGTCCCCAGTCCTGGGTCCCCAGTCCTTAGTCCTCAGTCCTATGTTCCTGTCCCTTGCCTGCTAAACGAAGCGCATGGACAGATCGATGGCCTGTACGTGTTTGGTCAGGGCGCCGACCGAGATGTAATCCACACCCGTTTCCGCCGTGCTGCGCAAGTCATCAATATCAAATCCGCCAGAGGCCTCAAGCAGTGCCTTGCCATGGTTAATGGCGACGGCAGCCCGTGTATCCTCCAGGGTGAAATTGTCGAGCATGATGATATCGGCATGGGCGGCAATCGCTTCTTTCAGTTGTTCCAGGGTCTCAACCTCTACTTCAATATCGATGTCCGGATAACGTGACTTGGCGTCCTGTACGGCCCGGGTGATCGAACCGGCAGCAGAGATATGGTTTTCCTTGAGCAGGATGCCATCGAATAACCCCAGTCTGTGATTGACACCGCCGCCGCAATGAACGGCGTATTTTTGCGCCTGACGCAAACCGGGGATGGTCTTGCGCGTATCCAGTAATTTGGTTTTCGTTCCTTCCAGCACCCTTGCGTAACGGCGTGCGATGGTCGCCGTGCCGGACAAGGTTTGTATAAAATTCATCGCGGTCCGTTCCCCTGTGAGCAAGTGCCGGGTCGGGCCAGACAGGAGGCAAAGTTCCTGGTTCGCCTTGATGCTGTCCCCATCCGCGACCTTCCAGTCGATCCTGATCTGTTTGTCCAGTTGATTAAATATACTGTTGAACCAGCAAATCCCGCATATAACGGCATCCTCACGGGTAATCAGTACCGCCTTTGACTGGCTGTGTTCCGGGATCAGGCTGGCAGTGAGATCGCCGCCACCGAGATCTTCCTGAAGTGCCTGATAGGCAACCTCGTCAATGGTAGATAACAGATGATGAATTTCCCTCGTCTTCATGACACTACAATCATCATTATTATTGATTTTCCCCGGACCGCATGTTGGCAAAAACCGTATGTGTTAACGAAAAAATAATCAGGCTGAGTAATGGCAACGCCCTCGGGTCAGGGACAGACATCAACCCGTTAGGGATGGCTGCCGTGTCCAGACAATGACCATTTTTATTGTACCACCGGTCAAAATATAACACCCCATCCTCCTCCCTGTCCGGATGGATACAGGCAGGCACCCATCGAGGACGATATCCAGGCCGCACCCGATCTGGCAGAGGGCAGCAGACGGGGCATTGTCCTGTGTCCATGTATTGACGTACAGCACTGCAAGGCACATCCTGATCTGTCATGGATGACAATAAACCTTCACAGCAGTGATATTTCAGGATGTCAATCAAAATCGATGCCGAAAAACAATGGCTGCAACCGGTGCGGCGGCTGCCTTCACCCAATTGTGATGACAGACCGGATGCTGCTGTTATCGATTTGCTCGTGATACACGGTATCAGCCTGCCACCGGGCGAGTACGGTGGAGACTATATCGATCGACTATTTACAAATTGTCTGGATCCCGATGCACATTCCTGTTTTGCCGGAATAGCCCAACTTTGCGTCTCCGCACATCTGTTAATCAACCGGTTTGGCGAGATTACACAATATGTCCCGTTTCCTATGCGCGCATGGCATGCCGGTGAGTCGGAATTCTGCGGTCGTACCGCATGTAATGATTTCTCAATCGGTATCGAGCTGGAAGGGTGTGATGGGGCCGCCTACACGTTGCCACAGTATCACAGCCTGGCCCTGATCACGCAGGTATTGCAGCGCCAGTGGCAGGATATTCAAAAAGATCGTATCGTGGGCCACTCGGAAATAGCACCAGGCAGGAAAACGGATCCTGGCCCCTCATTCAACTGGGATTTCTATTTTTCACTCGTGGCTGAATAATTCAGATGTGTTGATATGGCGATATCCTCTGGGAAGACAACATTATGACGCTCATTATTCTTTTGATTGGTCTTGCACTGGAAACTTTCTACGGCGTTTTTGTTGAATACCGGAGGTTTGAATGGTTAATCCGGATATTTCACTGGCTGGAAAAACATCTGTCCCGCTACCGGTTCTGGGATGGTGTGCCGGGTGTGTTGCTGACCCTGGCGTGTCCGCTGATTGCCCTGCTCATTATCGGTTATGGTCTGGGTGAACTGCTGGTTCTCCTCGGTTTTTTATTTACCGTCGTTATTCTGGTTTACAGCCTCGGCCCGGATGACCTTAATGGGCAACTGGATAAATATATCCATGCCCTCGAGGCAGCGGAGACTGAACAGGCAAAGCAACTGGCTGCGGATATCGTTGGTACAGAGATCCGAGATAAAGACAACCCGGAACATCTTCTGATTGGATCCGTACTGGTCCAGTCACACCAGCGCATCTTCGCTGTCATCTTCTGGTTCGTCGTCCTCGGCGCCTTCGGTGCCCTGCTGTATCGTCTGGTAACTGTACTGAAGGATGAATTTGCTGAAATCCATGGTGGCTATGCGGATGCCGTCAGGGATCTGTATCAAATATTGAGTTGGCCCTCCGCCAGGTTATTGGCGATCGGGTTTGCACTCAGCGGAAGCCTTGTCCATGCCTTCGAAGGGTGGAACGGTAACGATGCAGTCTCGCTGGAGGGGAATGATTCGATTATTCAGGCAAGCGGGTTGGGGGCGATCCAGTATGAATCTCAAGCAGCAAGGGATGAAAAGGAAGAAGACGCCGCCGGTTTCTGGATCAGGGAAGTACAGGGCCTGATTAACCGGACCCTGATTGTCTGGCTGACCGTACTGGGCGTGACAACACTGGCAGGCTGGCTGGCGTAGCCGAGAGTAACCGCAGGCTGTATTCTTCCGGGCCGTGATCCCGTCAGTGTAAATCGACGAATTGCTTCACGCCCATCATGTGCAAACCGGATTCATCGCATACCAGAACGCAATCATCGATGTACCAGTCGCCCAGGACGATTCGCCTTGCCGGTGTGGCATTGATCATAAATTCATGAATCGCCTGCCGGTGCGTGTGGCCATGGATCAACTCCTGCACGCCATACTCCTGCATAACCTGTACTACGCTGCCCTGGCTTACATCAATAATCCCAGGTGGTTTCATCGATGCCGCGTGCCGCGTGACCCCCCTCACCCCGTGTGCGATCATGCGGCGGAGAGTCAGGGGCAGGGCGAAGAAGGTTTTCCTTATGGCAGGATGGGTGATAAAACGGCGCCATTGCTGGTAATGCACATCTTTTGTACATAGTGTATCGCCATGCATGAGCATGGTTTTCCTGCCGTTCAGATGGATGACAGTCGGGTCGGGGATCAGGCAGCAACCGGTCATGGATTCAAAATGCCGGTCAAGGTAGAAGTCACGATTTCCACACATAACAAACAGATTGCGATTACCCTGTTGGGTATAGTCAGCCAGTGTGGAAATAATCTCTGTATTCAGGGGAGCATCATCAACACCCACCCAGAACCTTTCTACCAGGTCGCCCAGGATGTACAAGGCCTCCGCATTTCTTGCCGGGCCCCGCATCAGCTTACTGAATAAGGCCAGTTTTTCCGGCCGTTCGGGACAGAGGTGCAGATCCGAAATGAACAGGGTGGTCATTTCACAAGGGCAGGTGCAGAACAGGGTCTTGCCAGGGGAAAACCGAAAGACACATTCCTGCGCATGCCCTGATTGACGAGAGTTTCTATTTTTCCAATACCTCTGCCTTCTCGATCACAATGACCTTTTCCGGTACGTCCTGGTAGCCGGATCGTGTTGTGGTGACGGTTTCTTCAATTGTGGTGACGACATCCATGCCGTCAGTGACCTTGCCGAAGACGCAATAACCCCAGCTGTCCCGGGTTGCCGATTGAAAGTCCAGAAACCGGTTGTCATTGGTATTGATAAAGAATTGGGCCGAGGCCGAGTGCGGATCAGAGGTCCTGGCCATCGCGATCGTCCCCAGTTCGTTGAACAGGTTGTTATCGGCCTCATTCTTGATGGGGGCGACGGTGGGTTTGACTTTCATGTTGCTGTCCAGTCCCCCACCCTGGATCATGAAATCGCGGATAACCCGATGAAAGATCGTGCCATCATAGTGGCCACTCCTGATATAGCCGATGAAATTATCAACGGTAACCGGCGCCTTCTTCCTGTCCAGTTCCAGCATGATATTGCCGAGACTCGTTGTAAGCTGCACTTTCATGGGTCATCCCCCCCGCGCATTTTTCTGATGGTCTGGCGTGTGATTATGCCTTTTCCCCGCGCCGGAGGACAAATACCTTTTGTCGGCTTTGGCACTTTCCGTTACCATGCGCGCCTCTATGAAATCCATAACGCAGGCGAGACAGGGATGCTGACGATCTATAACACCCTGAAAAACTGCAAGGTGCAGTTTGAACCGATCAGCCCGGGCCAGGTACGCATGTATGTGTGCGGGATGACCGTATACGATTTCTGTCACCTCGGTCATGCGCGCGTCATGGTGGTATTCGATATGATCGCCCGCTACCTCCGCTTCAGCGGTTATGACGTGACCTATGTACGAAACATCACGGACATTGATGACAAGATCATCAAGCGTGCCGGCGAGAACGGGGAATCGATTGCCAACCTGACCGCACGCTTTATCGAGGCCATGAACCAGGATGCAGCGGCACTGGGCGTGCTGCCGCCGGATCAGGAACCAAGGGCAACCGGGTATATCGATGAGATCATCACCATGATCCGCCAGCTGCTTGACAACGGTTATGCCTATCTCGCAAGCAACGGGGATGTCTACTATGACGTCAGCCGGTTCAAGGGCTACGGGCAACTGTCCGGGAAACGCATCGAGGAACTGAGGGCAGGTGCCCGGGTCGAGGTCCAGGAGGAAAAGGACGATGCACTGGATTTTGTCCTGTGGAAGGCGGCCAAGGCCAATGAGCCGAGCTGGGATTCCCCGTGGGGACCAGGCCGGCCGGGCTGGCATATTGAATGCTCGGCCATGTCAACCCGTTGCCTGGGGGATCATTTCGATATCCATGGCGGTGGTCAGGATCTTCAGTTCCCGCATCATGAAAACGAGATTGCGCAATCGGTCGGGGCGACGGGCAAGCCTTTCGTCAATGTCTGGATACATAATGGTTTTGTCCGGGTCGACGAGGAGAAGATGTCGAAATCACTGGGGAATTTCTTCACGGTGCGGGAGGTGCTTGCAAAGTTTCAGCCGGAGGTGATCCGGTTTTTTATCCTGTCCAGCCATTATCGCAGCCCGTTGAATTATTCACAGGATCACCTCAGCGAGGCCCAGGCCGCACTCGGCAGGTTATATACCGCCTTGCGTGATGTGCCATCCCGGGATGCCCTTCCGGACAGGCAATCTGTCGAAAAATTTGTTGAGGTCATGGATGATGATTTCAATACGCCCAGGGCGGTAGCCGTTCTGCATGAATTGGCCCATGAAATCAATCGCCTTGAGGATAAGTCATCGGAGCAGGCACGGGTCCTGGCAGCGACCTTACAACATCTGGGCGGGGTACTGGGCTTGTTGCAGGATTCGCCCCAGGCCTACCTGCAGGGGAGTGTGTCAGCCGGTGGTGGACTTGCTAATGACGTGATCCAGGACCTGATCGAACAGAGGAACCAGGCACGCAAGGCAAAAAAATTCACAGAGGCAGATCGGATCAGGCAACTGCTTGTGCAACATGGAATTGTCCTTGAAGATACCCCTGTGGGTACCCACTGGCGGCGTAACTGATTGATTTCAACGTGTTTCAGGCTGACAAATGGAGCAAGATAAAATCTTTCAGGATGTCCCAATTGTTGTCAAAGTAGTACTTTCCCATGGGCACCCTGTTGCCTCATTTACATGGTCTTGCGCCTTTCCGGGGTATTGATTATTTCAGGGCGGTTTTGATCTGTGTCAATAACAAAACTATATCCAACCAGCACAAGTAGATATCTGCCGTTCAGGCCCACGCTCGATGAAAGATCCTGTAAGCAAGCCCTTCTCCGACAAGGCCTGAACTATGGCCGCTTTTAGAAGCCATGAACCTCAGGTACATCGTTTGCAAAAGCATAGATACACCTGCAGCAACGAGGGCACATTCATCGCCCCACGGAATGCCCTGTTTTTCTGGTTCTGCCCGGAAATTTACAGGCCCATTTGTTGATATGACGATCCGATATGTTCATAATGCGCCTCCTTAGGTCTTTGTCACTCAAAATTGGAGTGACGGTTTGAGTGACAATAAATCGAGGAGTGCCGTGGGTTTTTATTATCATTGGGGGAATAGACTTAACTCCCCTGGCTGTAAAGTAATCCACAGGAAAGCAACTTATTGATTTAAAGGCATAAGGGGTCGCGGGGCATAGCGCAGCCTGGTAGCGCACCTGCTTTGGGAGCAGGGGGTCGGAGGTTCAAATCCTCTTGCCCCGACCAATCAGTTTAAAAAATTGCGCCCGTAGCTCAAACGGATAGAGCACCGGCCTTTAGGTAGTAGCTTGATGCTACAAGTTGGAGCCTCTATGGGGAAACAGAACCTGTAGAGTGGACCACACTGTAACGGGGAAGCCTTAACAGATGACGCTGATGGTAATCCCGTGGAAACTTATGGTTTGTCCAAAATGGAAGTTTGAAGCAGTTATTATATTTTCAGGGATTGAGATTTGCATCATACAAAGGACAAGGGTGACCTGGGAGTTTTGAAGGCTCAAGTTGATTTGTTTGAGCAAGGATTCACAATAATGAATCCATTAACGGAGCATGCAGCATTCGATCTCGTTGCATATAAAAGAGGTAAATTTCATCGTATCCAGGTGAAGTACAGAAGACTTGAAAGGGCGGGAACGTTAGCTATCAGGTTTTCAAGCCGTTGGACAGATAAACGTGGGACACATATCGTCCCTGTGAATAAAGAAGACGTTGATCTTTATTGCATTTACTGTCCTGATACCGATGAATGCTACTATCTTGATCCGAAACAATTTGGCTCACATGCATGCTTGAGGGTAAAACCTCCCAAGAATAATCAGAAAAAGCAGGTAAAATTTGCTTCTGATTATCGTAAGGTTCCGTAGAGACTATATGTGTGGCACCTGTAATGGTGAAGAGATAGTCCAGACCACAAACTCGTAAAGAGGCTGTGAAAACAGTAGTTGGTAAGCTAAGCCGGGGGTTGCAGGTTCGAGTCCTGCCGGGCGCGCCATATATGGCGGATATTAAAGTTAATTATGGTGAGCGTAGCTCAGTTGGGTGAGCCGGAAGGAGAAATTCATCCGGTGAATGAATTTCCCGGCGAACGCCACAACAGGGAGGTTGGG
>MGXK01000044.1 GCA_001802375.1 Gammaproteobacteria bacterium RBG_16_51_14 | reverse complement strand
TCAACACCTGCTTCAGGCATGGCGTTGTAAAGACTGGCCCGCATTCCCCCAACACTCCTGTGCCCTTCGAGGGCCACCAGTCCGGC
Source organism: Gammaproteobacteria bacterium RBG_16_51_14 (assembly GCA_001802375.1). Taxonomy (GTDB): domain Bacteria; phylum Pseudomonadota; class Gammaproteobacteria; order Eutrophobiales; family Eutrophobiaceae; genus RBG-16-51-14. Next base: position 17,680 of record MGXK01000044.1, on the reverse strand, counting down.
CTGCTTCGCATCGCTTATAAAACAGGGTTCAAGACTCCCGTCGGCCAAGGTAAAGGGGATATTCATACGTGAACGGCAACCCTGATCAACCGGATTGTGATAGAAATCAGAGGCGTCGATTGCAGCATAGAGTTTGCCTGATTTGATTTTACTCCGTTCAGCCATCACAGCCAGACCACCCTGTTGCTTGATCCACTGGAAGACCAGGCCAGCAATATACCAGTTGTATGTCGGTGGTGTGTTATACATACATTTTGACTTTACATGCGTTGCATAATCATAAAGAGTAGGTATGTTATCACCAGCCATACCGACCAGGTCTTCCCTGATAATGATGACGGTCAGTCCGGCCGGGCCAATATTTTTCTGGGCCCCGGCGAAGATTAATCCGAATCTCGAAACATCCAGTGGGCGAGACAGGATCGTTGAGGTCATATCAGTAACGAGCGGAACCTGGCCGACATCCGGGATTGAATGGAATTCAAGGCCACCGATGGTCTCATTTGCAGTGTAATAGAGATAGGCTGCATCCGCTTTCAGTCCCCAGGTTGCTGTATCCGGAATTGACATGAAATTATCCGCCTTTCCAGAGGCTGCGATGTTCACTTCAGCAAAGCGGCGGGCCTCTTCCAGGGCCTTGCCAGACCAGATCCCGGTATGCAGATAATCTGCCCTAGCCCTGTTACCAAGAAGGTTCATCGGCACCATGGCAAACTGGGTGGATGCCCCACCGGACAAAAAAAGCACCTGGTATGAATCAGGGATTGCCAGGATTTCACGTAAATCAGCCTCAGCCTGTTCTGCAATACGTATAAATTCAGGGCTACGGTGACTCATTTCCATAACCGAAATACCGGTACTGTTCCAGTCCGGCAACTCCGCCTGCGCACGCACCATCACATCCATCGGCAGCATGGCCGGGCCGGCACCAAAATTATAGATTGTCTGTTTCATCACTCGTCCCGAGGCTTACTCTTTATTGCCATCCCGTCGTTGAAACAGGACGCTCTATATAGCCTCATCTTCACGATACTCCAGAATGCGTTCCAGTCCGGCCAGCTGTTCATTTTCACCCAGGTTTACCAGGCGAACACCTTGTGTATTACGACCCATTACCGAAATATCACTCACTGGTGAACGAATGAGGGTACCTTGATCGCTGATCAGCATAATCTCATCGTCCTCATCCACGGTAACCGCTCCGACAACGGCACCATTTCTGTCCGAGGTTTGAATTGAAATAACACCCAGGCCTCCCCGATTTTTCGTCGGATAATCATCAACCGGTGTACGCTTCCCATATCCACGCTCAGTTGCCGTCAGTATGGTTCCACCCGATTCAACCGTGATCAGGGAAATGACTTTCTGTCCATCGGTCAGCCGTATTCCCCGCACACCTCTGGCAGTTCGCCCCACCGCCCGGACATGAGATTCATGGAACCGGACTACCTTGCCGGCATTACTGAACAGCATGACATCCTGGTTACCATCAGTAAGTTCCACACCAACCAGCTGATTATCTGCTGCCAGGTTGATAGCAATAATACCGCTCGGGCGGGGTCGTGAGAAATAAGCAAGTGATGTCTTCTTGACCGTACCATCAGCGGTCGCCATAAAGACGAATTTGTTTTCGGAAAATTCACGAATGGGCAATACCTCATTGATTCGTTCACCTTCATCCAGTGGCAGCAGATTGATAATAGGTTTGCCACGTGCTGTACGACTCGCCTGGGGAAGTTCGAAGACCTTGAGCCAGTAAACCTTGCCACGGCTGGAAAAGCACAGAATGGTGTCATGGGTACTGGCAATAAATAATTTATCAATAAAATCCTCGTCCTTGACAGTGGTAGCTGATTTTCCCTTGCCACCCCGCCGCTGGGATCGGTAAATCTCTATTGGCTGCGATTTGGCATAACCTGCATGGGAGAGGGTTACGACCACATCCTCTTCTGTAATCAGGTCTTCCATACTCAAGTCCAGGTGGTCCTCGATGATCTCTGTACAACGCTTGTCCCCGTAGCGTTCACGTATATCTTCAAGTTCGCTGCGAATCACCTGCAAAAGACGCGCAGGCCGGGAAAGGATATCGAGGAGGTCCCCGATCGTGTCAAGAAGATCGCTATATTCCTTGACGATCTTGTCCTGTTCAAGCCCGGTCAGTTTCTGCAGACGCAGGTCCAGAATGGCCTGTGCCTGTTCTGCTGAAAGGCGGTAATCTCCTTCAACCAGCCCGTAACCGGCAGGCAAATCATCAGGACGGGAGGCATCTGCACCTGCGCGCTCCAGCATGGCCACGACCAGTCCCGGATCCCAGCGGGAATTTAATAATGCCTGTCTGGCTTCAGCAGGACCCGGTGATTGCTTGATCAAGGCAATGACAGGATCGATATTAGCCAGGGCGACTGCAAGGCCTTCCAGGATATGCGCACGTGCGCGGGCCTTGCGTAAATCAAACAGGGTGCGGCGAACAACCACTTCCCGGCGGTGACTGAGAAATGCCTCCAACAGTTCTTTCAGGTTCATAACCCTGGGTTGGCCGTCTGCCAGGGCTACGATATTAATACCGAATACCGTTTGCATCTGTGTGAACTGATAGAGATTATTCAGGATCACATCAGGCATCTCTCCCCGGCGTAATTCGATCACCATGCGCATGCCGTCCTTGTCTGATTCATCACGCAGTTCCCGGATACCAGTCAGTTTCTTGTCCTTGACCAGTTCTGCAATTTTTTCGAGAAGCCGCGCCTTGTTAACCTGGTACGGCAACTCTGTCACGATAATGGCATTGTTCCCGGCATCATCAGACTCAATCCGGGTACGCGCCCGGACATGGATACGCCCGCGCCCGGTACGGTAAGCTTCCTGTATTCCTTGCGAACCATTGATGATTCCTGCTGTCGGAAAATCAGGACCAGGGATATATTGCATCAGGGCTGTCATATCCAGCGCTGGATTTTCGATTAATGCCATGCAGGCATTGATCACTTCATTCAGATTATGGGGGGGAATATTGGTCGCCATCCCCACGGCAATTCCACTTGATCCATTAACCAGCAGATTCGGTATACGCGTAGGCATAACCGTTGGTTCCTGCTCGGAACCATCATAATTCGGGACATAATTAACTGTTTCCTTGTCTATATCCTCAAGAAGCTCATGGGCGATACGAGACATGCGCACTTCGGTGTAACGCATTGCAGCAGGTGCATCACCGTCAACTGAGCCAAAATTTCCCTGCCCGTCTACCAGCACATAACGCAGTGAAAATGGCTGCGCCATACGCACGACAGTGTCATAAACAGCCGTATCACCATGCGGGTGATACTTACCTATAACATCACCCACGATACGTGCAGATTTCTTATAGGGCTTGTTCCACTCATTGCCCATTTCATACATGGCAAACAGGACACGCCGATGTACCGGTTTCAGGCCATCACGCACGTCAGGCAGGGCACGTCCCACGATTACGCTCATGGCGTAATCCAGGTATGACTGCTTCATTTCGTCTTCTATATTGACAGGAGAAACAGATCGTGCGAATTCAGATTCGGTCATAAAACTTCAAGGGGAAAAGGGGTCGATCCAGATCTTTTTTTGTGTTGATATTAGACTGGAGATTCTACCATAAATTTGGCGTTTACCCCTACATTAAAGGGTATTATTTTCAACGGGATGTGGGCAGGCAGGGCAGGGATGCCTGTCAAGACAAATTTTCGAAAATGGCCGCCATTTTTACCTTGTCCGGCTGATGTATTACCCCTTTCTCGGTAACGAGATAATCAATCAGCGCCGCCGGTGTTATATCAAATGCCGGATTCCACGCATCAACCCCGTCCGGGGCGACAGCCCTCCCTGCATATTCGGTAATCTCCCTGGCATCCCGATTCTCGATCATGATATCTGCCCCTGAAGCTATCTTCATATCTATGCTTGATGCCGGCGCCACCACCATGAACCCGATCCTGTGGTGTCTTGCTGCAACAGCATGGGCATAGGTGCCAATCTTGTTGGCTACATCGCCATTTGCAGCAATACGATCTGCCCCCACGATTACCCATCTGATTTGCCGGTTCTGCATCAGATAGCTTGCGCTACTGTCCACTATCAGGGTGACCGGGATCCGGTCCTGCTGTAATTCCCAGGAAGTCAATCTTGCCCCCTGCAGCCAGGGACGTGTCTCACATGCAAAAACCCTGTTGATTGAGCCCTGCGCGAAGGCTGAACGAATAACACCAAGGGCTGTACCATAGCCTCCGGTTGCCAGCGATCCGGCATTGCAATGCGTCATCACCTGCCCGGCACCTTTTATCAATTCTGCCCCGAACATACCCATCTTCCTGTTGGCAAGGATATCCTCCTCATGTATCGCTATTGCTTCCTTTAGCAGGGGGGCCTCCGGGTTGCCGATGATGGCGGGAAACAACCGGCCCATTCGCGCAATGGCCCATTGCAGATTGACGGCTGTCGGTCTCGCTGCTGCCAACATGATTAGATCAGGCTTGATCTTCTCCTGCCATCGATTTGAATCATTCTGATACGCTGTCCGGGCAGCCAGGACAACACCATAGGCAGCAGCGATACCAATCGCCGGGGCACCACGAACCACCATATCCGTGATTGCCTGTGCAAGCACTTCAACCTGATGAATGTTGATATATGCTGTTTCACCGGGCAATTTACGCTGGTCCAATAATCTTATCTGACCACCTTCCCATTGAACGGCCCGAATGGAATCAGCAGGCGATGTAACCTCAATATCAGCCAATTCAACTCTCCTGTCCTGTTATTTTTTCGTACAATGTGTCAACTAATCATAAAATGCAATAATTAGAGATCTGTTCTAATCGAGATCACACCAACATACGCTCATGAATATCGACACACTCATCCATGCCCGCTGGATCATCCCGGTGGAACCGGACAGCCGGGTCTATGACCATCACTCAATCGCTATTGATAGCGGAAAAATTGTGGCGATCCTTCCTGCCTCCGCAGCAATGGAACAATTCAGCGCGCTGGAAGAACATTATCTTGACAGGCATGCCCTGATCCCGGGTTTGATCAACGCCCACACCCATGCGGCAATGACCCTGTTCCGTGGACTGGCAGATGACCTGCCACTGATGCAATGGCTGAATGATCATATCTGGCCTGCAGAGCAGAAGTGGATTGGGCCTGAGTTTGTCAGTGATGGCAGCCGTCTTGCCATTGCTGAGATGTTGCGTAGTGGCACAACCTGCTTCAATGACATGTATTTATATCCTGATCACACAGCAGAGATTGCTTCCTCCATCGGAATTCGTTCAGTCATTGGCCTTATCATGGTGGATTTCCCAACCGCATGGGCCAAGGATCCTGATGAATATCTCATCAGGGGTGAACGGGTCCACAACAATTTCAGGCACGACCCAATGGTACGAACCGCATTTGCCCCGCACGCGCCCTACACGGTATCTGACGGGCCATTACAGCGGATCAGCACCCTGGCCGAGGAGCTTGATATACCAGTACATATGCATCTACATGAAACCATGAATGAAATCAGGCAGAGTATTGAGTTGTACGGGAAACGGCCTTTGCAACGGCTCTGTGATCTTGGCTTGGCCAGTTCACGCCTGATAGCCGTTCATATGACACAACTGGAACCATACGAGATAGAGACACTGGGTCAGTATGGTATTCATGTTGTGCACTGTCCCGAGTCCAATCTGAAACTGGCAAGCGGATTTTGTCCGGTGAAAGAACTGATCGAGCATGGAATTAATGTAGCTCTTGGTACAGATAGTGCTGCCAGCAATAACGATCTGGACATGTTTGGTGAAATGCGGGTTGCCTCGTTACTGGCAAAAGGCATTACCGGTGACAGCACCTGTTTATCCGCATTCACAACCCTGCAGATGGCCACCATCAACGGGGCCAGGGCACTGGGAATGGATGATATCAGCGGTTCCTTAACAGTTGATAAAGCAGCCGATATTGTGGCGGTTGACCTTGGCACAATCTCAACCCAGCCCCTTTATGACCCCATTTCACAAATCGTCTATGCGGGTAACAGTCAGCTTGTCTCCGATGTCTGGATCGCCGGGAAACAGTTACTAAGAAATCATGAGTTGACAAATATTGATACAGCACAGGTACTCAGGAAAACGCAATCCTGGAAAGAAAAAATTTGTCAGCAAATCCCTGTTACATGAACACAAAACCGATAATCACATCATCTCTGTTTCAGCGAAAGTCACCCTTTCAACCTTGATGACTGGTATTCATTGAACACGTGTTCAGATACCTGTGGCATAAATACTTCATTCTATTTCTAATAATGTGCGACAACGATTACATTATTGGTTTAGCAATGGAATAAGGACATGGCACCGGGTGAATCTGTGCTGACAATCATGTTGACAATTTTCCGGAAAGGCATGTTTCTGAAGTCATTACGTTCCAGCGATTGATGACTTCACAAAACAGATATGCCGTTTTCTCGGCATCATAAATGGCAGAGTGTGCCTGCTCATTGTCCCATTCCTGCCCGGAGGCAATCACTGCATGTGAAAGCACTGTCTGACCAAATGCAAGCCCACCCAGAGTAGCCGTATCGAAGGTACTGAAAGGATGGAACGGATTTCGTTTAATCACGACCCGCTCAGCAGCTGCATTCAAAAATCCCAGGTCAAAGGAAGGATTATGCCCTACCATGATTGCCCGCCTGCAGGCATATGTTTTCATCGATTTCCGAACCAGTTTAAAGATATCCTGCAGGGCATCTTTCTCGGAAACAGCAATCTGTTTCCTGAAAGGATGTTCGGGATCAATACCGGTGAAATCCAGTGCCGCCTGATCGAGGTTTGCCCCTGCAAACGGTTGCACGTATTTCACCATTTTTTCATCAATCACCCACAGCTTGTTCTCATCTATCCTGAGTGTGATAGCAGCAATCTCCAGCAAGGCATCTGTACTGGCATTGAAACCTGCCGTTTCTACGTCCACAACCACCGGCAAATAACCACGGAACCGGGTAGAAACCATGTTTTTATCAATTTCGCTGTTCACACCACCACCAGCATCCATACACATGTTTCACCTCTCCGTAACGGTACAACCCTGGTTTCTCCGAATGGAAGGGATTCGGGCACGGTCCATTCCTGCCTGACCAGGGTAATCGTATCGTGGTTACGCGGTAGCTGATAAAAATCAGCACCAAAATGGCTGGCAAAACCTTCCAGGCGATCAAGACAACCGGCCAGTTCGAAACACTCCGCATAAAGTGCCATCGCGTTATGTGCAGAATAGATACCTGCATGACAACAGGATGTCTCCTTATCACTTATCGCATGCGGGGCACTATCGGTTCCGAGAAAAAACTTCGGGTTGCCACTGGTGGCTGCTGCAACAACAGCTTGTCTATGGATTTCGCTTTTCAATACCGGCAAACAATAATGATGTGGCTGCAATCCACCGATAAACAAATCATTTCTGTTTAACAGCATATGCTGTGGTGTTACCGTTGCTGCAATATTTTCCGGTCCTGCAGAAACAAATTCGACACCCTGTCGGGTTGAAACATGTTCAAATACCAGTCGCAAGCGCTGGTAACGTTGCATCAATGGAACAAGTATTTTATCAATAAATACGGCTTCACGATCAAAAATGTCTACATCTGGATCGGTTACCTCACCATGAACCAGGAGAGGGAAATCGTGCTCTATCATCAACTCGAGTACCGGATAGATATTTTCAATATGAGTCACGCCATTATCCGAATTTGTTGTTGCACCTGACGGATAATATTTAACCGCATGGATTACTCTGCTTTTTATTGCATCTTCAACCTCACTGCAAGTGGTTTTGTCCGTGAGATATAACGTCATCAACGGCTCGAATCGACTGTTTGCCGGCAAGGCGGCAAGGATGCGTTCACGATATTCCAGGGCATGCTGAGCATCTGTTACAGGTGGTGCAAGGTTAGGCATGATGATTGCCCTGCCAAACTGACGGGCGCTATCCTGGACAACACTCGACATGTATGCGCTATCGCGCAGATGCAGATGAAAATCATCAGGCCGGGTTATCGTTAATGTTTGCACTTATACTAACTGAATATTCAGCCTCACTGAGGTCAATCAAGAGATATGAAAGGTAACACAAGCTTGTTCATTTGTCTGATATTACTGCTGTTTTTATCCTGTAGTGCCCATACCGGCTGGTTTTGTATAAACCATTATACAGACTACATTAATCCAGAATTGGAAGAAGTGGCTCTGATAAAATTGGTATTGCTGTAATCTGAACGCGTGAACGGTCATAACATGAACAGAATTATCAACAACAAGACCGGTCTGGTTATAATGGTGCCATGCCGGCTGCCTTGCAGAAAACAGGGGGCCAGATAAACCCTGCCTGTCACTTTTTCTAACAGTAGAGGGCTGGTTACCATGCACTATGCAATACTGGGGGAATCCCAGCTTAAAGTCAGTAAAATATGCCTGGGTACCATGACCTGGGGGGAACAAAACTCCGAGGCAGAAGCCCATGCGCAGCTTGATTATGCTATTGATGCAGGGATTAATTTTATTGACACTGCGGAGCTTTACCCGGTACCACCGCGTGCGGAAACACAGGGACTGACTGAACAATACCTGGGCAGCTGGCTTAAAAAAAAGGCCGATCGGGACAAGCTGATAATTGCCACAAAAGTATGTGCAGCAGCAGACTGGATCCCCTACCTCCGGGGCGGAAAAAATCGCGCTGATAAAAAGATTATCAAATCAGCGCTCGATGCAAGCCTGAAACGTTTGCAAACAGATTATATTGATCTCTACCAGATACACTGGCCAGAACGGCATACCAACTATTTTGGCCAGCTTGGTTATTATCACATGCCTGAAAAAGACGGAGTGCCGATCGGAGAGACACTGGACGCACTGGCAGGATTCATACAGCTGGGGAAAATCAGATACATAGGGATATCCAATGAAACCCCCTGGGGAATGGCTGAATATCTGCGTATTGCCAAAGCTAGTGGATTACCACGTATAGTAAGCATCCAGAATCCCTACAACTTGCTGAATCGCACCTTCGAAATCGGGCTGGCCGAATTTGCCCACCGTGAACACGCAGGGTTACTGGCCTACTCACCACTGGGATTTGGTGCCCTTAGCGGCAAATACCAGGATGGTGCACGGCCCGAGGGTGCCCGTCTGACCCTGTTCAGCCGGTTTGAGCGCTATACCAATGAACAGGGTGAGAAAGCAATTCGTGCCTATGTCGAGCTTGCGGGAAAACATGGGCTTGTCCCTGCACAGATGGCTCTTGCGTATGTGAATTCACGCCCTTTCCTGACCAGTACTATCATTGGTGCCACAACAATGGAGCAACTACAATCAAATATAGCGAGTATTTATATTCAGCTGGAAAAGGAATTGCTGGAGAAAATCGAAGCCATTCATGTAATGTATCCCAATCCGAACCCATAATTTCGTAAAATACCAAAATTAATTAATGCCAAACTCATGTATCATTGTCACACTTGCCAAATAACCAGGTACTTTGCATGGACTTGACAACCCTCACGGCAATATCCCCCATTGACGGACGCTATGCCGGGAAGACCACCGGGCTTCGCAGGATCTTCAGTGAGTACGGCCTGATCCGTTTTCGTGTTCTGGTTGAGGTACAATGGTTACAAGCACTTGCTGCCCATGATGCCATCCTCGAAGTACCCTGTCTTAGCAAGGTTGCAACAGAATTGCTCAATTCAATCGTCACGAATTTTTCAATCAAGGATGCAGAACGTATAAAACAAATCGAACGAGAAACCAACCATGACGTCAAGGCGGTTGAATATTACCTGAAAGAAAAGATCGCCGGTAATCATGAACTGAGCAATATTGCTGAATTTATACATTTTGCATGTACATCGGAGGACATCAACAACCTCTGCCATGCCTTGATGTTACGCGAGGCGCGCGCTGAAGTTCTTCTGCCGATGATGCGTCAAGTTATTGTTGTGTTGAAAGATCTGGCCGGGGAACACGCATCGCTCGCAATGCTGGCACGTACCCATGGCCAGACAGCCTCACCGACAACGTTGGGCAAGGAGATGGCGGTTTTTGCCTATCGGCTGGGGCGGCAATTCAATCATCTTGAGAAAACGGAACTGCTCGGCAAGATGAATGGGGCCGTTGGTAATTATAATGCGCATATCGCCGCCTATCCTGATGTGGACTGGCCACATATCACCGGCAATTTTATTGAAAGTATGGGACTGACCAGAAACTTCTGTACAACCCAGATCGAGTCACATGATTACGTGGCCGAATACTTTAATGTCTTGACATGCTTCAATACCATATTGATTGATTTCTGCCGTGACGTATGGGGCTATATCTCGCTGGGTTATTTCCGGCAAAAACTCCGGGAAGGTGAAATCGGGTCATCAACCATGCCACATAAGATCAATCCAATCGATTTTGAGAATGCCGAAGGTAACCTTGGTGTTGCAAACAGCCTGTTTACACATCTGGCCCAGAAACTTCCAATCTCACGCTGGCAGCGTGATTTGACTGATTCTACGACAATACGCAATATGGGTGTTGGTATTGCACACTCTGTTATAGCCTATAGTTCCTGCTTGAATGGCATGGCCAAACTGGAAACCAATCCAGATATCATCGCAGATGATCTTGATAATGCATGGGAAGTGCTGGCAGAGGCAGTACAAACCGTCATGCGGCGTTACGGCGTTGAAAAACCCTATGAACAATTGAAGCAATTGACGCGTGGACAAAAAACAGACCGGACATTACTACATCAATTTATTGATAATCTGCCGATTCCGGAAAATGCAAAATATTCTTTACGTGCATTAACGCCGGCCAGTTATACCGGCAATGCTGAATCACAGGCCCTTTATATCAAAGACAGTAAATAGAACATCCAGGCCGACATACGGCCACGCTTAAGTTATTTTATACTTATAAAAAATATTCCGTGTGACAGCACATGAATAGCAATCAATTAATCAAATACGTGATTGTTCCAATATCTGGATCTGTTTTATTACAGAGATATCAAGGACAGGCAAATGCACTTATTCGATGATTATAAGCTTGCAAAAACCAGCACCCTGATCCGTGTAGAGACGCGGGAAGATAATCACCTTGCGGCCGTCCGACTGGCACAACAATGCATGCGAAACCTTGAAATCATCAGCAGGGATCTCGACCCGTCAATCTATGATACGCCCGATTTTGTCGATGCGGTGAAACAACTTGCCCTGAAAAGCAGATTTGCAAAAATCCGTATCCTCGTATTTGAGCCTGAAACCATAGCTCACCATGGACATCGCCTCATTGACCTGGCCAGACATCTGAGCAGTTATATCGAACTTCGTAAAGCCAGTAATGAAAACAAGGATTACAACGAGGCTTTGCTCATTGCCGATGAGACCGGTTTTCTGCACCGCGATAGTACCGAACGTTACGAGGGAAAGTTAAATTTCAATGATAAACGTCAGTCAAAATACCTGTTGCACCAATTTGAAGCAATGTGGGAGACAGGTACTCCGGATCCGAATTTGCGCGGTCTTACTATATGAACAACCGGCTGACGATTCTGCTTATCATTTCATTGCTTACCACGGCACCTGCCAATGCAGATGACATGGTGCTTGAGATCATCCCCTTGCAACACCGGGTGGTGAGTGATGTTATCACCATTATCAGGCCACTGGTTGCCGAGGGGGGGACCGTCACCGGGATGAATAATCAATTGATTGTAAAAACCACCCCTGCCAATCTGGCAGAGATAAAACAGATTCTCGGCAGTATTGATCAGTCCCCCCGAAAACTGATGATCAGTGTCAGGCAGGATATAGACAGCAATACCCATATAAATAAAAGTGGGGTCAGCGCATCCTACGCATCCGATGATATCAGTGTCGCAGCAGGTGAAACGCAATCCCATGAGGATCTGCTGATCAGGGGCAAGGATGATGAAGGAAATGTCATCCAGTATCGATTACAAAATTTACAATCACAACACGAAGATAAAAATGTCTTCCGTGTACAAACACTGGAAGGCCACCCGGCCTATATAATGATGGGACAATCAGTCCCGGTTCCAGACCAGACAACCTATGTTACTCCCACTGGAGTTGTCATCCGGGAGGGTACCGCATATCATGATGCTGCTTCCGGTTTTTATGTCCTGCCACGCATGCAAGGTGATCAGGTCACCCTGTTTGTTTCTCCCCGGTTGTCACGGGCTGATTCCCATCAAAACGCAGTTTTTGATTTCCAGAATATCGAAACCAGTGCCAGCGGTCGCCTCGGCGAGTGGATCCTTATCGGCGGTGCTGTCCAGGATTTCAATGACAGTAACAGTCGGAATCTCAGCTCAGCTCAAAGACGTGGCCAGGAACAACGTGCTGTTCTGATCAAGGTGGATGAAATCAAATAATAATGATTCTGGTACCCGGTTAAAGGTTTGCAACCGATGTTTTTCAGGATAAACCGGTTTATTATCAGTCAACTATGACGATCGAAAAGACAAGTAACAATACAAACTGATAAACTAACCAAACCTGAAAATCTTAATCCACGTTCTAAAGTTTACACCGATTCAATGCTGAAAATCCGCGGTTGTAGCGCCCTTTCCGACTTCCGTATCAATAAAATCCTCTTGTCACTGCAGAATGTCGACCAGACGATGACCGGTATTCACACGGAATACGTTCATTTTGCAGAATCAGAATCTGAATTGATGATTCATGAATACGATCACCTTGTCTCGCTTTTGCATTACGGCCCGGTGCCACACCCACCTGATCCGGCATGGCATTTGTTCCTGGTTACACCGCGTCCGGGCACAATTTCACCCTGGTCCAGCAAGGCCACTGATATTGTCCACAATTGCGGGTTGAGGCAGGTTATCCGGGTGGAACGGGGACTGGCCTGGTATATCCAGTCCTCTGATCAGGCGCTGGCTGCAACTACCGTTGATAGGATAAAACCGTTAATTCATGATCGGATGACAGAGGTTGTTCTGAATAAGCTTGACGATGCCTTGATCCTGTTCAACAAGGCACGACCTGTACACCACTCCCACATTGATATTCAGTCAGCCGGCAAAGACGCCCTCAGTATTGCAAATTCCGAAATGGGTCTGGCCTTGTCCGAGGAGGAAATAGATTACCTGTATCATAATTTTTCAGAACTGGGCCGCAATCCGACCGATGTGGAATTGATGATGTTCGCCCAGGCCAATTCAGAACACTGCCGGCACAAGATATTCAATGCCCGGTGGACAATCGACGGGGAACCCCGGCAACAATCACTGTTTGACATGATCCGTGAAACACATGACCAGCATCCAGGCCATATTTTATCGGCCTACCGTGATAATGCCGCAGTCATGCATGGTTATTCTGCTTCCCGGTTTTTCCCGAGTCCGGAACAGCAGCATTACCGGTATCAACATGAAGATGTGCATATCCTGATGAAAGTCGAAACCCACAATCACCCGACTGCCATCTCTCCCTATCCCGGCGCAGCAACGGGATCAGGTGGTGAAATCAGGGATGAAGCAGCAACCGGTCGTGGCGCAAAACCCAAGGCCGGTCTGACCGGTTTCGCAGTTTCTAATCTTAAAATCCCCGGGTTCATACAACCTTGGGAAAAGGATAATGGCAAACCCGGGCGTATTGTGTCTGCACTGGACATCATGCTGGAAGGACCCATCGGTGCCGCATCCTATAACAATGAATTTGGCCGCCCTGCCTTGTGTGGTTATTTCCGTACTTATGAACAGGCTGAATCTGGCGGGATTATTCGTGGCTATCACAAGCCCATCATGCTTGCAGGCGGGTATGGAATGATCCGAGATTCTCATATCCGGAAACATGAAATACCGGCTGGCGCAAAAATAATTGTTCTCGGTGGACCTGCCATGCTGATCGGTTTGGGTGGAGGCGCTGCCTCTTCCATGGCCTCAGGTGAAAGTGCTGAATCGCTGGACTTCGCATCGGTGCAACGTGATAACGCCGAAATGCAGCGACGCTGCCAGGAAGTCATTGATCGTTGCTGGGCCATGGCTGAAGACAATCCGATCATCTCAATCCACGACGTCGGTGCGGGGGGTCTGTCAAATGCCCTGCCGGAACTCGTCAGTAACAGCGGACGCGGTGCCGTATTTGAACTACGGGATATACCCAATGATGAACCCGGTATGTCCCCCATGGAAGTATGGTGTAATGAATCCCAGGAACGCTATGTCCTCGCTGTTAAAGCGGAAGCAGTCGATCTGTTTTTCATGCTATGCCGGCGGGAAAGAGCGCCTTATGCCATCCTGGGCGAATCGAAATGCGAAAAAGATTTGATCCTGACCGATGCATACTTCGATAACCGGCCAATCGATATACCTCTGTCGATCCTGCTTGGGGATATACCTCGCATGGTATGTAATGCACACCATCAGGATAAGCAGACAGCTCCGTTTGATGGCGATCGTATTGAGCTGAAACAGGCGGTTGAACGCCTGCTGCGATTACCTGCTGTTGCCGACAAACGGTTTCTGATCACAATTGGTGACCGTTCCGTATCCGGTCTGGTTGTCCGTGATCAGATGGTCGGCCCCTGGCAGACCCCGGTTGCAGACTGTGCCATCACCGCCAGTAGTTATGATACCTATGTCGGTGAAGCCATGGCCATAGGTGAACGAACACCAATCGCCCTGCTGAATGCAGCCGCGTCCGGCCGGATGGCTGTCGGTGAAGCAATAACGAATATCCTGGCAGCCAGGATAATCAATCTGGATGATATTGCCCTCTCGGCCAACTGGATGGCGGGCTGTGGTGAGAAAGGGGAAGATGCCCGCCTGTTCGATACCGTGCAGGCTGTATCAAGACTGTGTAAGGAACTTGGCATCACCATCCCGGTTGGCAAGGATTCCCTGTCAATGAATACCGTATGGCATGACAAGGGAAAGAAAAAAAAGGTAACATCCCCGCTTTCGTTGAATATAACCGCGTTTGCGCGGGTTGCAGATATTCGTCTTGCACTGACACCTCAATTGCAGATTCAAAAAGGCGATACAGAATTAATCCTTGTCGATTTGGGTCGTAGGAAAAACCGGCTTGGTGGTTCTGCACTCACCCAGGTATACAGCCGGATTGCTGGTGAACCACCAGACCTTGACGATGCCATGGCGCTCAAAGGGCTGTTCAGTTCCATCCAGCTGCTCAACGAAACAGGGCTGATACTTGCCTATCACGACCGTTCTGATGGCGGACTTTTTGTCACCCTATGTGAGATGGCATTCGCCGGTCGTACGGGCCTTGACATCACCTTGGCAGATGATGATGTCTTGGCATCGTTATTCTGTGAGGAGTTAGGGGCGGTGATTCAGATCCGCAAAGAGGATCACGAACGTGTGATAGATTCCCTGAATGATTCCGGACTGGACGAACAATATGTCAGTGTAATTGGTTTATTGAATAATGATATACAATTACGCATTCACCGCCAGGGGAATGAAATTTATGCTGAAGATATTCACATACTGCATCGCTACTGGTCCGAAACATCATACTATATGCAATCATTGCGTGATAATCCGTTATGTGCACAACAGGAATATGATCAAATTCTGGATCGGGATGATCCTGGCCTGTTTGTCAAGTCATCATACAACATTAAGGAACATCAAATATTCATCAATACAGGTGCCAGACCGCCCATCGTTATCCTGCGTGAACAAGGCGTAAATGGACAGGTCGAAATGGCAGCAGCGTTCGACCGGGCCGGTTTTGACTGTGTCGACGTCCATATGAACGATATCATCAACGGTCATATTTCGCTCCATGATTTCCGCGGTCTTGCCGCCTGTGGTGGATTTTCGTTCGGCGATGTCCTCGGGGCCGGTGGTGGTTGGGCTAAATCTATACTGTTTAACACAAAACTCAGAGACGCCTTTCGCGTTTTTTTTGAACGACAAGATACATTTGCGCTGGGCGTCTGCAATGGTTGCCAGATGCTGGCCCAACTCCGCAATTTGATCCCTGGTGCAGAGCACTGGCCGGAATTTGACCGTAACACCTCGGAGCAGTTCGAGGCACGCCTGGTCATGGTGGAAATAACAGCATCACCATCTATCCTGTTTGACGGGATGGCAGGTTCGCAGTTACCTGTCGTTGTTTCCCACGGCGAGGGGAAAGCCTGTTTCGGTAATCCGGACGATATGACGGGTAAGGTGCATACCGTACTGCGCTATATTGATAATCATGGACATGTTGCAGAAACTTATCCGGCCAATCCCAATGGTTCACCTGGAGGACTGACCGGATTTACCTCAACGGATGGGCGTTTTACCATCATGATGCCACACCCGGAGCGGGTATTCCTGAAGAAACAGTTATCCTGGTTTCCCGTTGACTGGCAACACGAAGAAAGTCCCTGGATGCAACTGTTTAGCAATGCCAGGAGATGGGTTAATTAATAAATTCGCAAATTTTCCTTGCCAGGGGCAATTTTTTGCGAACTCGATCACACACCATCTGTCCTCGCCCGGTATCAGCAGCAGCATAAATCCTGTTCTGTCACAATCATGCTCTGAAAACCTTGCTGTAACATATTGTTTATTCGAAACTAAATCTCTCCTGCCCGACCACAAATACAATTCGTATTGCTATTTTATTTGCTGTTCCGGTTTTTTTATCTATCATAATATGAACTGCGTACAGTTATATTAAGTCAAAATAAGACAATCGGAATGCTCATCCTGAAAATGATTCTTTCACTGCAATAATTATCCAATTATGAATATCCAGACTAAGTATCAGTTTTTTACGATTTTTATCCTGTTATTTTCAACGAGCGAACTGCTTTATGCTGCTGAGGTGGCAGGGAATGTTGACAGCCTGAAAGGAACGGCTTGGGCTCAAATTGGTGATGAACCGATCAGACAACTCAACAAGAATGATGCTGTTTACGTCAATGACACCATCAAAACAGAAGCGCGCTCAAGTCTGAATATAAATTTTAAAGACGAGACCAGATTTGAACTTGGACCGGATGCTGAATTGCAAATCAGTGACTATTTGTTTCAAAAACCAGACAAGGACGACAATATTACCATGAAGGTATTCAAGGGCACTTTCCGTTTTTTCAGTGGCCTGATCGCAAGAAAAAAACCGGAGTCCATGCGGGTTAACACAACCGTCGCCACAATCGGGATCAGGGGTACACATGTTATTGGTGAAGTGGATACCACATCATCAACCATCATTATGATGGAACCGGAAGACAAGAATCTTGCCACCTCGATTGAGGTTTCAAACCAGTTTGGTAGTGTCCTTATTGATGAACCAGGTTTTGGAACCGAAATACCGGATGAATTCAGTCCGCCATCACCACCGCGCCGTATGCGTCTTGAGACTATCAACAACATAATGCGCTCGGTACAATCGATACAGAGGATGAATATGCCACGACCAAGATAAGATTTGGAAAGTCTACAGTCAGCGACGCAATGTGAGCCGTAAGTCAATACGAAGGCCGTAAATAGCGTCGCAACCGGGGCACATCAAGGGCTACCTCACCCCAACAAATGCGTCCTCTGGATCAGTAGTGTCCGGTTAAAAGTCGAATAAATTCATTTGGTTGCTGCCTGGAACTGTAAT
>MGXK01000043.1 GCA_001802375.1 Gammaproteobacteria bacterium RBG_16_51_14 | reverse complement strand
TTTTAAGAGCAGCAAGGGTAGGGCAATGATGTCTTCTAAGTACCCTTTCCTGCCAAAGCTTATTAAAACTCTCGACAGAGGCATTCCTGCCAGGTTCTCCAGGTGGGATAAATACCATGTGGATACCCAGCAGCAAATGGAGGCGGATGACTTGAGAAAGACTATAAGGGTAACGCCCTCCCCCAGTGGCACACATCTCATTATCCATCTGGGATACTCTGGGAATACCCATGGATCTCCATGCCTCAACCAGGTGTCTACACAGGGATAGGGTCTGTTTATCCGTGAACTGATTTGTGTGAGCCGTATGGTTTGCCACATCAATAGTATGAAAGGAGTAGAATCGGGTAACCCCATTTGGGCCATTGATATATCTGGGTCCCACAAGGTCTGTCTGATGGAGGTCTCCCAGATTCTTTCTTTTAAAGTAAGGATAAGGCTGGTTATTGCTACCTTTTTTGGCTTTAACTCTTCCTGTCTTTCCATGACGAGAGAGAACCCTTGCAATAGTGGAAAGAGATGGGACATCTTGAATCTTTTTTTGTTGAAGTTCCCAATGAATAACCTCTGCCCCAATTCCAGAGAAGTTGGAACGACGGGTCTTGTGAGACTCCAACTCTTCCCTAATGGCAAGAATCTTTTTAGCCAGACGATCAGAAGTCTTTCTCCAGATTCTTTTCGGGGCACGACTCTGTTCTTCGAGTCCTTTAATCCCCTGCTCTTTAGATCGTTTGAGCCATTTAGAGAGCCATCGTCTGCTCCTTTGGACCAATTGAAGTATCTTATTGAAGCCGTATCCTTCATTATGAAGCTGTATTGCTTTGCAACGTTTTTCATATTCATTTTGATTTTTCATCGCCTCTCTCTCCTTCTAAAAGTATTTAGAAGAAGTTTAGGCGATGTGAAAATCAGTTTACTATGTTATGACATTTTTAAAGTATACGATGTTATGATATAAACCCACTACGAGTTAGTTGAATTACTCTTGACACTTGCTATTCCCCGCGCTGATGTTAAGAAACCTGCCAAAGATCTTATAAAACGCTTCAATAATTTGAGAGGCATCTTGGATGCAAAAATAGAAGAGCTTCAGGAGGTTGAAGGCATCGGTTCAGTCACTCCGGTTGCCCTGAAGATAATTCGTGCTACAGCGACCCTTTACCTGCAACAATCCAGTGAAAACCGTTGCAACGCAAATGAGCATGAGACACTTGTGGCCTTCTGGCGTATGAAGATTGGAGCGCTCTCGAATGAAGTATTTGAGGTTGGATACCTTGGCTCAGACCTCCGTTTTCTTCGTGATGGTGTTGAACGTCTTGAGGAAGGGACTGTTGACCGCGCGGCTGTTTACCCTCGCAAAGTTGTTGAATCTGCCTTGAAGCGGGGTGCAACAGGGTTGATATTTGCGCACAATCATCCCAATGGGCATGTACAGCCAAGCGAGCAGGACAAACTGCTAACCCGTGCCCTTGTCTTGGCAGCAGAAACAGTGAGTCTAAAAATAGTGGATCATCTTATTGTATCCACGGATGAGTCGTTCAGCTTCCGGAAGGCGGGCATCCTATGACCATAGCACCTGCCATCCAAAGTAATTATCCTGATTTGAATGAGGCCCAGCGTGCGGCAGTATCACACCTCGAAGGGCCTTTTCTTATTGTTGCCGGACCAGGTTCCGGCAAAACTTACAGCATTATCCTGCGTACCCTGAACCTGCTCCTGCTCGGAAAGGCAACATCTCGGGAAATAGTGCTTTGTACCTTCACTGAAAAGGCTGCCTATGAGATGCGAGACAGGATGTCTGCTGCAGCACAAAAGGTCGGATATCAGGGTGATCTCTCAGAGCTTTGCATATCAACAATTCACGGATTGTGCAACCGACTACTTCTACAGCATCGCCACAGAACTGAACTTGGAAATAACTATGAAACGCTTGACGATCTGACACAGCTTCTTTTCATTTTTGAGCACTTTAAAGATATTATTGGTGAAGCCGAGGCCAATGGATACCTCGGTCGTTGGAAAACGAAGTGGACCGCTATCGAGGGAGCAAGGGGATACTTCGATAAGATCACCGAAGAGCTTATCGAGCCTGAACTCCTCGTCTCATCAAATGAGCCGTTTCTACAGCGGATGGGGACAGCCTGCATGGCCTATAGAAAGGCTTTATATGATAACAACCGCGTAGATTTCGCTCACCTGCAGAGTATCGTCCACTCCCTCCTTTCCGACCCAGAGCACAGGTCTTTGATTTCCAGGGATATCCGTTATGTTCTCGTTGACGAGTACCAGGATACCAACGATATCCAGGAACAGATACTTTCTGCATTTAACCTCACACACCGGCAATCTCTGTGTTGTTGGCGATGAAGACCAGAGTCTTTATCGCTTTAGGGGGGCTACAGTAAGAAACATTCTGGAGTTTCAAAATCACTTCCCTTCCTGTGCAGTTGTTAAACTCGTGACAAATTATAGGTCTCATCGAGCTATCATCGAACGATATGACAGATGGATGGCATCGGCGGATTGGTCTAACCCCCACGGCCGTCGGTTTCGTTATGACAAGCACATCGAAGCAGATTCAAATGGTAACTACCCTGACTATCCTGCTGTTATAAGTATTTGGGGGCGTGACGAAAGAGATGAGGCCAATCGCTTTGCTGAGCTTGTCTATTTTCTTAAGGAGCATGCTGTCATTGAGGACTATAGCCAGGTCGCCCTTCTGCTTCACAGTGTCCGAGACATTCATAGCGGGCGATATCTGGCGGCCCTTGAAGCTAAGGGAATCAAGGCATTCTGTCCCCGTGCCCGTGCCTACTTCGAAAACGAAGAGATTCATCTTATGGTTGCCTGCTTTGCTGTTATCTTTGGATGGCACGGTCCAGGGCGGGGGGAGGTGGCCGGTGCAGTGGCTGAGTTAGCCAGGTATGTGGATGATGGCATCATAAAGTTAGCACGTTCCTTTGCCCTGCCACATCCGCTTGCTACTGCCCTGCAGATTTGGGTGGGAGAAGTCACAGCACTTCATGAAGGTGAATCTCTCGATTTTCGTCCGGCTGACTACTTTTATCGCCTATTGTCTCTCGAACCATTCGCAACTGCAGTACGCAACGAAAATGCTGCACGAAATCTGGCAGTTTTATCTCAGCTCCTGAATGTCTTTCAGAGTTATTACCACTATACAGTTGTCACATATCGAAACAGGGAATTTCTTCGGTTTCATCTCTTTAACAGCTTCCTGCGTCTTCTGCACGATGGCGGGATTAACGAGTACGAGGACCCTGACCAGCCTTTTCCCAAAGGGTATGTGCAGGTGATGACGATTCATCAGGCCAAGGGATTAGAGTTTCCTGTGGTCGTTGTCGGCTCTCTATCCGCGCAGCTCTCCAGCCCCAAGCAGATTGACCGTGAGCTGGGTTCATTCTACCACCGCATTCCTTTCGAACCTGAAGACCGTGTTACTCTTTCTGATCGTATGCGACTGCACTACGTTGCCTTTTCACGGCCGCAGAAAGTGCTTGTTCTTACAGCTCATGAAGCCCCGAAACCCCACTTTGCGTCTATCTGGCAGGCTCTCCCGCAGTGGCCCTATGTAGAGAAAGAGCTTCTCGCTGCCCAGCGCTTTGCGTTGCGTGAACGGATGCTGGTTAAACAGACATATAGTTTTACCGGCGACCTCAAGATCTACGAGACATGTCCAAGGCAATATCAGTTCTTTCGAGAATACGATTTCACTCCTTCTCGGTCAGCGGTCATATTCTTTGGCCTGCTTGTCCATCAAACTATTGAGGAGATTCACAGGATTGCTCTTGATGGAAAGCTTCACACGCTTGATGAATCTCGCATTCTCCGGCTTTTTGACAATACTTTCCGGTTTCTCTGCATGAGTGACGTTCGACCAATAGGCGACGCTGCCCGGGATGCTGCTTTCTTGCAGGTAATGAACTATTTCAATCATAATCTGGATGAAATGCAGCGCGTTATTCAGACGGAGGTTGATGTGTCCCTGGAAAAGGACCGCTATATCTTAACCGGCAAGGTTGACCTGCTCATAAGTGGTGACGGCAAGCTTGAACTGATAGACTTCAAGACCTCTCCACGTCCTATTGACAGCCCTGACGTCCTCTCGGCCTATGAACAGCAACTCTGTACCTATGCACATATCCTCGAACGAAGACTTCCATCTGCTACCCACTTGACACCAGGTTGACAAGTTGTTATTATTCTAGTGGTTATGTCAACCAAGGATGAACACTTTCATGAATGCCAAGAGACTTAAACAATTACGACTTGCACGTGGCCTTTCCCTCGACGCCCTGGCTGCTCAGATGGGTGGCATTATAACGAAACAAGCCCTGTCGAAGTATGAGCTCGGCAAGGCGACACCATCCCCCATTGTTCTCAATAAATTAGCTGCAGCTTTAGGGATCAAGGCTGTCGATCTGTGGAGCGAACCATCTTTTTCTGTCAAGTTCATTGCATACAGAAAGGGTTCAGGCTTACTAAAGGGAGAGCAGAAGAGAGTAGAATCCGTCGTTATTCAGTCCTTGGAAGATCGCATTCGTCTGCAGGATCTGACTCAACAAACCAGCGGTACATCCATACCTGTCCAGGAGCTGAATGTCAGAAAAATCGCCGATGCTGAATTAGCCGCGGGAAAAATGAGAGAAATATGGAGCCTTGGGCAGGCCCCGATTGCGAACGTGACGGACATACTTGAGGATCATTTAGTTCATGTCCTTGAGGTAGAGGCAGGTGAAAAGTTCGATGGGATCTCTGCTGTTGCACTCAACGGAGAGGAAAATATAAAGGCCGCCGCTGTGGTCTCTCGTCCCAGCATAGCAGGAGAAAGACAGCGCTTGAACCTCGCCCATGAGTTGGGTCACGTTGTTCTGAACATTTCAAAAGAGACAGATGAAGAAAAGGCCGCATTCCGTTTTGCGGCTGCATTCCTGGCGCCTGCAGAAAGCTTATACAAAGAGGTTGGAAATAAAAGAGTATTTATTCAGACAGAGGAATTACTCATTCTGAAGCAACGCTTTGGAATCAGTGTGCAGGCGTTATTGTACCGGTTACATGATCTTGGCGTCATCACTGATTCTTACTATAAAAATTGGTGTATGAACATAAACCGTTTCGGATGGAAGAAGCATGAGCCCTGTGAATTACCTGCAGAACGTCCCCAATGGTTACATCGCAGTGTATTGCGCGCACTCGGTGAGGATTTGATTACAAGGGTAGAGGCAGAAAAAATGCTTGGAAAACAACTACTGAAGACAGAAGAACCTCTTTCTCTCATAGAACGCCGCTCTTTTATGAAATTGCCTTTGGAAGAGCGCAGGAAGCTTTTGGCGGAGCAAGCCAGCAAATTTGAAGCATACTATGGGCAAAATCCGGATACCAGGGAAATTGGGGGGGGCGACATAATTGACTAATAGCCCTGCAAACCCAAGACGCGGCGAAGTCTGGCTCGTCAACTTTGATCCGACTATTGGAGCTGAAATAAAGAAGAAGCGACCTGCTGTTGTTGTTAGTTCTGATGCCATTGGGATTCTGCCGATCAAGCTCATTGCCCCGGTGACCGACTGGAATGAACACTTCACCAGAAATATCTGGCATATCAAGATGTTACCGGACAACGCAAACGGCCTATCAAAAACCTCTGCCATAGATACTCTACAGCTCAGAGGAGTTGATGTGCAGCGGTTCATTCGGAAACTTGGCAGGCTTTCCTCCTCGACTATGGAAGAAATATCTGCGGCCATTGCCGCAATCATCGAACACAGTTAGCACATTCTGGCAT
Source organism: Gammaproteobacteria bacterium RBG_16_51_14 (assembly GCA_001802375.1). GTDB lineage: Bacteria > Pseudomonadota > Gammaproteobacteria > Eutrophobiales > Eutrophobiaceae > RBG-16-51-14. Next base: position 248 of record MGXK01000043.1, on the reverse strand, counting down.
TCGCCCTCAGGATGACTGCTTCGCAGTTAGATTCTTCGTTACGCTCAGAATGACATCAATAACTCGGACTGCTATTTCGCGAATCCCTTCACCGAGGAATTACCACGCCCCGTAATTTACCCTTGAAACTCCATGTCTGAATATTGTATGATGGTTCTACACGATGAAGGGATACCTTAGACGATATTTCATCACAGGGCTTCTGGTGATCATCCCTATCTGGGGGACATACCTCGTCCTGTCCACTC
>MGXK01000042.1:5278-23038 GCA_001802375.1 Gammaproteobacteria bacterium RBG_16_51_14 | reverse complement strand
CAGGTGGCACGTTACAATGTGCCACTTTTTTCGAGGCTATACCAATTGAAACAGCATCTGGAATCCCTGATCACACAGGCACTGGAAAAGTTGCAGGAGCAACAGGAAATCACCATGGTGGAGAAACCCTTCGTGCATATCGAGCGGACCAGGGATACACGGCATGGTGATTTCGCCTGCAATATTGCAATGTCCCTGGCAAAAACAGCCGGGTGCAACCCGCGACAGCTGGCCAGCCAGATCATTAATCACCTGCCAGCATCCGATCGGATAAAAAATGTAGCCATAGCAGGCCCCGGGTTTATTAATTTTTTCCTGAACGATAACATTTACCAGTCGATTGTAACCGACATCCTGACACAGGCATCAGGGTTTGGTCGCTCCGAACACGGGCAGGGACAATCCATCCTTGTTGAATTTGTCTCCGCCAATCCGACCGGGCCCCTGCACATCGGCCACGGGCGCGGGGCAGCCTACGGGGCAGTCATATCTAACCTGCTTGAATCGGCAGGCTATAAGGTCGACCGGGAATATTATATCAATGACGCAGGACGCCAGATGGATATACTCGCCGTCAGCATCCTGTTGCGCTATCTGGAATTATGCGGTGACCCGGTGCCTTTTCCGGAGAAAGGCTATCAAGGCAGTTATATCGTTGCTATCGCCAGAGACCTTTATGCAGAACATGGCATGAAATTCCATATCTCACTGGATGGGCTTGTCGCGCAGGGATGGATCGACAGGGAACCCGAAACTCAACTCGATGAATTGATCCGGTATGCGCTTGATAAACTGGGTACTGCCGATTTTCGCACCGTTCTTGATAGCGGGTTGAACCAGATACTGGCTGGCATTCGCAAGGACCTGGAGGAATTTGGCGTCACTTTTGATACCTGGTTTTCCGAGCGTTCACTCAGTGAAGGACAAGGCCTGCAACATTATCTGGCCATTCTGAAACAGCATGGGCATGCCTATGAAGACAACGGTGCGCTCTGGTTCAGATCGAGCGCCTTTGGCGATGAAAAGGACAGGGTCCTGATCCGTGAAAACGGACAACCCACCTATTTCGCGTCGGACATCACCTATCACATGTCCAAGTTTGAACGCGGTTACACAAAGGCAATCGATTTATGGGGCGCCGATCATCATGGTTACATCGCCAGGGTAAAGGCTGCCATTCAGGCACTGGGGAAGACACCGGATGTACTTGATATCCTGCTTGTTCAGTTTGCCTCGCTCTACCGGGGCAAGGAAAAAGTGCAGATGTCGACACGCTCGGGCGAGTTCGTGACCCTGGAGCAACTCAGGGCTGAAGTCGGGAAAGATGCGGCTCGTTTTTTCTATGTCATGCGCCGTTGTGAACAGCACCTGGAATTTGATCTGGAACTGGCAAAATCCCAGTCAAACGATAACCCGGTTTACTACATCCAGTACGCCCATGCCCGTATATGCAGTGTGCTGCGCCAGATGCGTGAAAAAGGCTATGCCTATAATCAGGAGGAAGCCTTTGCGAATCTCGGCCTTCTGTCGGAAGTGCATGAGCAGAGGCTGCTGGCAACACTTGCCCGTTATCCGGACATTGTGCAATTGTCAGCCCTGTCCTATGAGCCGCATCAGATCGGTTATTACCTGCGCGAGCTTGCCAATGATTTCCATACTTATTACAACACGCACCAGTTCCTGGTTGAATCAGGGCCGTTACGCAATGTCAGGCTGAGCCTGTCCCTGGCAACCAGGCAGGTAATAAGAAATGGTCTTGCCATCCTGGGTGTTTCTGCCCCCGAGGAAATGTAATGCCAAAAGACTATAAAAACAGCGGTGAAAGAAACCCGGCAAAACCAAAAACAGGAAACCTGCTTCCTTTCATTACAGGTCTTGTGGCGGGTCTGCTTGTTGCGGCCACAGTCTACTTTCATGAGCATAAACCGGTAACTGAACCTGTATCGGCACAGGATAATGGTGACACTGCTGCCGTCGAAGCAAAAAATCAGGGCATCGCGAACGAGGAAAAAACGAAATCACTCCCGGAACTACAATTTGATTTCTATAAAATCCTTCCCAGCAAGGAAGTCAATATCTCTGAATGGGAGACCAGGGAAGATGAACATCCCGTTGCAGGAGGACCATCGCAGGAACCGGTCATGTATATCCTGCAGGTAGGCTCATTCGGTCGCTACGATGCCGCCGACGAGGTCAAGGCCAGGCTGGCCATGCTGGGTATTTCTGCAGACATACAGCGAGTGGTGATCAATGGACAAGATATCCGTCATCGAGTCCGGATAGGTCCCTACAAGGATACAGTCAAGCTTCAGGAGGCCCGCGACCGCCTGTTGGCAAATGATCTTGATTTTGTGTTGCTGAAACTCAAGATGGATGATATCAGCGAACCCATACTCCCGGATCTACAGCCTGAAGACTGAATGGCGGCTTGCTTAAAATGCAAGTCTGGAGCGGGTGATGGGAATCGAACCCACGCTCTCAGCTTGGGAAGCTGATGTTCTACCATTGAACTACACCCGCAATGTAAGCAGCATTCTACCTGGCATCCCTGCCGTCACATCAGGGACCTTCAGGCACCGGACACAACCTCCCTGTTGTGTCGCTCGACCGGAAAAAGGTTCGCCGGACCTTTTTCTAATCCGGCCTCGCCCATTGAACTACACCCGCAATGTAAGCAGCATTCTACCTGGCATCCCTGCCGTCACATCAGGGACCTTTCGCTATCAGTCAATCTGCGCCGCATTCTACCCGGTCAATCCGATCAGTCAATAAACAGTGATCGTAAGGCGAAACAGTCAGGATCCGACCGGACAAGTGTGTTTAATTTGTGGCACCACTAAAAAATTAGTGTAATATTAACGACATAAAATAAAATACTTGCTGAATTATTTTTATTGATTAACGGGCCAGTACCTGCCCTGAAAGGTGTTAGCTAGCGGATAAAAAAGCCAATGAATCAGTAGGTTGGTGATTTGTAGTCATATCCGCTTCATTTATTATTTCAACGCAGGAAGACGCATAGATAGTGATGGACGATTCAACACCAACGGTTGTCGTTGTTGATGATAATGCAACTGTACATTCGCTATTCAAGCGCAGTGCCGGTAATCTGGACATTGACCTGAAGACCTTCAGTTCGGCTGATGAATCCATGACCTACCTCAGCGAAAACAAGCCGGATTTGCTGTTTCTGGACATCATAATGCCGGACAAGGACGGCTTTTCCTTCCTGCAGGAACTGCGATGTCATCCCCTCCATAAATCCACATCTGTTATCATGATAAGTACAAAAGATTATGCGCAGGACAGAACGGTCGCGAATGAGCTAGGTGTCCTGGAATTTGTCATCAAACCGATGCCCATTCAGACAATTAAAGATATAATCCTGAAATATATCAACGTAAAGAATTCAAACTGAAATAGTTTTACGTATGGGTAAGACCTATCTCCGTTTCTGGGGTGTACGTGGTTCGTATGCTTCACCGTTTGCGACCCACCTGAAAGTGGGGGGCAATACCTCCTGCGTGGAAATCCGTGATGGTGATCATATCCTGCTCTGTGATGCCGGCTCGGGCATCATACCCTTCGGGAATGAGATGATGGCGCAGGTCGAGATTCGCGAACTCATGATCATCCTGACCCATTACCATTGGGATCACATTTGCGGTCTGCCTTTCTTTGTTCCTGCATTTGTGCCCAACTGGAAGATTAATATTTTCGGACCAGGACAGACCAAGGCTGAAGTGAAGCAGAACTTGGATTCCCAGATGCAGTCTCCCTATTTTCCGGTCGGAACCGAAACCTGGATGGCAGATATCAATTATATTCCACCAACAGAAACAAATATTAAATATGGTCCGATCACTATCATCCGGCACAGTGTTCACCATCCGGGCGTAACCTACGGTTATCGTATCAAGGTTGCTGATAAAACCATCATTTATGTGTCAGACAATGAATGTCAATATCTGGACAAATCCATCAAACAAAGGATTGGTGAATTCAACGCGGAAGAACAGGAAATGTTTGAGACCATGAACAGGGAAGAATATGAATACGAACTGAAACTTATCAGCGGTGCAGACATCCTGATCCATGATGCCCAGTATACCCCTGAGGATTATATTAAAAAGCGCGGCTGGGGCCATTCATGCTACATCGATACAGTTAATTCAGCGATTGATGCCGGGGTCAGGGAACTCTATTTGTATCACCACGATCCCAATAACAATGATGCAGCAATTGACAGGATTTACAGTGACTGCCAAAAGATAATACAGGAACGCAGTGCATCACTGATATGCCACATAGCCCGTGAAGGTATGCGTATCGATCTGGCGTGATTTCATACACCGGATAACCTATCGTTATTGATGGAAATCATACTGAATGGAAAGCCCTGCGCAATCGTGGATTTCTGCTCCGTAACGCATCTCCTGGAGGGTTTGCAGATCGGAGGCAGGCTTGCTGTGGAAATAAATGAACATATCATACCCCGCAGTCAGTTTGACTCTCACATCATAAACCCCGGGGATAGAATCGAGATTGTCTATGCCATTGGTGGTGGTTAATCCACAGATTCATAACAACCAGAAATATGACACGATCTGAATATCCTGCTGACGATGACCTGATTGTCGCTGGTAAAACCTATCGATCCCGGCTGCTGCTTGGCACCGGCAAGTACAGGGACCTGGAGGAAACAAGATTGGCGATCGAAGCAAGCGGTGCACAGATTGTTACCGTCGCCATCAGGCGGACCAATATCGGACAGGACAGGGATCAGCCCAGTCTTCTGGATGTCATTTCGCCCAAAAAATATACCATCCTGCCAAATACGGCAGGTTGTTATGATGCTGAATCCGCTATCCGCACCTGCCAGCTTGCACGAGAACTTCTGGATGGACATGCCCTGGTAAAACTTGAGGTGCTGGGTGATGAGAAAACTTTATACCCGGACATCCCTGAGACACTGAAGGCGGCAGAAACCCTGATAAAGGATCATTTCAACATCATGGTTTATACGAATGATGATCCGGTCATGGCAAGACGTTTTGAGGAGATGGGCTGTGTCGCGGTGATGCCTCTGGCAGCACCCATTGGCTCGGGGCTGGGTATCCGCAATCCCTATAATATCCGCACCATTGTTGAAAATGCCCGCGTTCCCATCCTCGTCGATGCCGGTGTCGGCACCGCCTCCGATGCCACCATTGCCATGGAACTCGGATGTGATGGCGTACTGATGAACACGGCGATTGCCTGGGCAAAACACCCGGTGCTCATGGCATCGGCGATGAAAAAGGCGGTAGAATCCGGGCGTGAAGCCTGGCTGGCCGGCCGGATTCCACGCCGTGCCTATGCCAGCGCCTCATCCCCCATCGACAACACCTTCTTCTGACCAGGGTTCCTGAAAACTTGCCGATTGGCTATCTATGGCCGATTCCCTCCCCGGTGTTTTTTCCCAGTGGAATACTGAGGCATGTGTATGAAATCGAATAACCAGCATCGCCGCACAATACGCAGTTACGTACGAAGAGAGGGCAGGATCACTGCCGCACAACAGGAAGCGCTGGTTTCCTGCTGGGATCGGTTCGGCATCAACTTCAGCAAGCAACATCTGGGACTGGCCCGGATCTTCGGCCGGGATGTCCCGATAGTGCTGGATATTGGCTGCGGTAATGGGGATACCACATTAGCCCTGGCCGGGGCACATCCTGAAAATAATTATCTGGCTGTCGAGATACACCGGCCAGGGATAGGTAATCTGCTCAGAAAGATTGTTATGAATGGACTGGTGAATATTCGGGTTATCGGTCATGATATCTTCGAGGTACTGGAACATCAGGTGCCGGACAGCAGCCTTGAACAGGTAATGATTTTTTTTCCTGATCCCTGGCCAAAGAAACGCCATCACAAACGACGCCTCATCAGCCCATCATTTCTTGATATCCTGATTCCCAGACTCAGACAGAATGCACGCCTGTTTATCGCCACTGACTGGAAGGATTATGCCGATCACATATTGGCAGTGTGTGATTGTGACTCCAGATTAATCAACCTGGCCGGCAAGGGAAATACCGCACCTCGACCACGCTGGCGACCGCAGACACGATTCGAGCAGCGTGGCATCAGACTTGAACATGAGGTGTGGGATTATGTCTATGCGCTGAGATGATTTACCTCGATTCCAGCAGCCAGATCCCTGAATGAATGGATCGCGGTAAATTCCTCGGTATCCTGTATGGGACTGTTGCTGTCAGGCCGGGCGATACTCAGAAGATATCTGATGCCATGGCTTCGTGCAGTACGTAAAACCGCAAGATTATCATCAATCAGTAACGTTCTTTCCCGGCAAAACTCCACAATCTGATCCAGCGCCTGCCAGAATATTATTTCTTCCTTCGGGTACCCCAGATCGTGCGCACACACAATCTGATCAAAATAGTCTTTAATACCTGTTTTTCCCTGTTTCATTGCGATCAGCTTTTGATGTGCATTGGTCACCATGACCAGTTGTTTGGCTGACCCTGCAAGCAGGGTCAGGAACTCCCGGGCATACGGTCTGAACCGGATCAAATGCTCGACATCATATTTCAGCTGTAATACATCAATATTCAGTTGCCGGCTCCAGAAATCAAGACAGTACCAGGATAATGTACCTTTTTCCTGCCTGTACATGGTAGTGAGGAGTTGCTTTGCAGCAGAGGCATCAAGCCCGTTAATCTCCCCCCAGTATTGTGGCAGGTATTCCAGCCAGAAAAAGTTGTCAAAATAGAGATCAAGCAGCGTGCCATCCATATCCAGCAGCACGGTGTCGATATCATTCCAGTCGAAGGTATGTTTCATCACCATGGAAGATGGGTACAATGGTCATTAAAAATGGTAAATACACCTGGTTAGCGAAAAATAGCAATAACTGAACATGATTAAAATATCAACTGAATCCCTGCAAGCCCTGGCAACGGATACCAGGGACACCGCCATCGAAGCCGGGAAACAGATTCTCGGGATATATGAAAGGGATTTAACCATCGAAGAGAAAGCGGATCATTCCCCCATAACATGGGCTGATATAACTGCCCATAATACGATATGCGCCGGGCTTGCCAGACTGACACCGGATATACCCATCCTGTCCGAGGAATCATCGGCCATACCATTTTCAGAACGCCAACAATGGACGCAATACTGGCTGGTGGATCCACTGGACGGCACCCGTGAATTTATCAAAAGAAACGGGGAATTTACCGTCAATATTGCCCTTATCGATCACCATGAACCCGTCCTGGGGGTTATCCATGTACCGGTTTCCGGTGTCAGTTATTCTGCTGTCAGGCATGCCGGTGCTTGCAAAAGCATGCCGGGAGAGGCCCCTCATGCCATTCACGTCAAGGCAACAAGACCAGGGCAAATCGTCATTGCCGGCAGCCGGTCCCACAGTAACGAGATGCAGGAAAAATTTATCAGGTGTCTGGGGGGCAACGTCAAGGTCATGGCAATCGGCAGTTCCCTCAAATTCTGCCTGGTAGCGGAAGGCAGGGTTGATATCTATCCCCGTTTTGGCCCAACCTCTGAGTGGGATACTGCCGCCGCCCAGTGTATTGTGGCAGAAGCAGGCGGCACGGTCACCGATATGAACTTTGAACCACTTCGTTACAATACCCGGGAATCCCTGATCAATCCCGGTTTTCTTGTTATTGCGGATCAATCTTTTGACTGGCGACCCTATTTAGGAAAGGTCTGAAATGAACAGCCCCCGGCACAAGATGCCAGCGGATCGTCCCTGATCGTTTACTTGCCGGCTTGATCACCCGTTATTTCTCATCCGGGAGATCGGGGAGGACAAATGAAGTTGACTGTTGTAACTGGCACATGAACATCAAGCCCCCATGGGGGTGATTGATATCCGCCTTATGGTAAATATATTCAAAAATCTCATCTGCCTGGTCACCTGCAACGACCACATTAAGGATCTCCTTTTCAGACTGTTCACCGAACCCCTGGTATGCCAGTGGGGTTATTTTACCCAGACCCCTGGCATTATTGACGTTGGTACTGATAATCCCTTTTTCGGTTTTCAGCGCCTCGACTACTCCCATCGCGATCCCTTTCGGTAAAATGCAGGTTATCAACTGATAATTCCGGTTCATCTTGTATTTCTGTTATTTATTCCGGTACAACGCGATTGATTTCCATATTCATCCGGTCATACCACTTTATCTGGAGAGTTTCATGACGATTTCATGAGGTATATACGTTGCTGCCTTCTCCAGTGGCGTTACATACATAAACCCCATCCCCGGGGTATCCAGTTTGCCGGTAACATGCATTTTCTCGAAAACGTGATCAATCTGATCAGTTGCAACAATAATATTGATGACTTCTTTCTCAACTTCGATAGCCAGACCAAGCGCACCCAGTCTCTCCCGGACACCGCTCCCCCTGGCGTAATAGACTGTGGCACCCTGTGCACCGGCATCCTGGGCGGCCCTGATAATATCATCCGCCAGTCCCCGCTGGACAATACAGGTAATAAGTGCAACATCGGTCAATACCGTGATTTCTTTCTTGCTCATGGCACTGCTGCCTCGGTTTGTTCCAAAGGTTCTTCTTCCTCTTCATGCCGGCGCCTGATCTTCCACCGGATCCACAGCCCTGTCGAAAGCACGGTGATAATAGGTCCAATGGAGGCCATCGTCAGGATACCAAATCCTTCTACCGCACCTACGGCATCACCAAAGCCAAGTCCCATTGCCAGTACCAGTGGGACTGTAACCGGGCCCGTGGTTACTCCGGCACCGTCCCAGGCAATATTGACAAACTCTTCGCTGGAGAGTGCTGTCAGGATTACTGCCATTGCATAACCCGGGACAAGCAGATACCCAATGGGGATTGCATATATTATTTTCAGGACACCAACGGCGATACCGCAAGCGACACCAAATGACACTGCGTACATCAACACGGATTTTTTAAATGCCCCGTTCGTCAGGTTCTCCACTGTCATACCCAGGGCATTCAGCGCCGGCTCAGCCAGCGTTGCACCGAAGCCGAGCAACCAGGAGAATGCCAGGGCTATAAATATACCAAGTAAATAGGCATACAGCGGAGACCCCGTAACCATATCGATGTTGGTAAACGCTGCCGGCACCAGGCCACCGGATTGCCCCCCCAGTCTTGCCAATCCATAGCTTAATCCGAGATTAAACATGATCATGCCCAGTACACACAGCAATATTCCATAAGCCATCACCCTGGGGTTTTTGATCTTCTCATGCAATACATACAGCATTATAAATAAAAGAAAGACCACCAGGGGAACAATCGCCCGGATGCCCAGGATAATTTCAACCCAGGGCGTTTCCTTATACCAGAACGCAGAATCAACAGCGAGTCCGGCTGCGGTCGCGCCCTCAATGATGGCTTCCGGTGTGGTGGTCTGGGCCATGTACAATGCAAGCACCTGGGCACCTGCAATGGGGAACATGGATGCGAGCGTCACAATACCAAATCCGGACAGTGACGAATGACCCTTGCCGGCGGCAGCGGCAATGCCAATACCGAGTGACATCACCAGCGGGACAGTCACCGGTCCGGTGGTGATGGCACCACAATCCCAGGCCAGCCCCAGTATCTTGCTGAGTTCGGGGTCACCCATGATATAAATGGTGAGTGCTATCGTTGGCAGCAACCCCAGGTAAATAAAAGGCTTCAGGCTCCATCCGTAGATAAACCGGAGTGTGCCGAGGACAGCCGCCAGTCCGACACCAATGCCGACAATCAAAACGAAAATACCGGACCAATCATTCAGCATTGCATACAGGTAGGGTGCTTTTTCAACATTCACTGTTGAACCGGCATTTTTCAGTGCCCCGATAGCGGGTTCGGCAAAAGTAACGCTGATGCCCAGCAGAAAAACCAGCATGAGCACAACCGGCAATCTTGATTTTTGTGGCAATACTGTTCCGATGGTCTCCCCAAGCGGCATGAAACCTATTTTCAGTCCTTCCATGAAAAACATCAGCCCAACAATGACAGAGAACAGGCCGGCCGTTATCAGCCAGGAATCTGTAACATTCTGGCGCAGGATAAAGAGCTGGAAAAGAACGAGATAGGCTGCCAGCGGGAGGACTGCCTTGATCTGTTCCAGCAGGCGTACCTTGACGTAGGGTTCGAGTATGCGATAGACATCAACGGGACGTACCCGGAGCTTTCCTGGTTGCCAGGGAAGACTATTACCGCATGCATCCTGTTCTATTACCGGAACCAGACTATTGAAACTGATCTGTCTCTGTTGAACAGAAATCTCCCGTACCAGAGCACCAAATCGTATTTTATTAACGTCCACCATGTTGCCCCGAAGTGATTGTTATTATCCAGAGATAATGCGCTGAACCCGGATGTGAAAGTACAAGATTATCATTTCAGGCTGCTATGTGGATCAGGCATTACCAGATGAGATAGTAACATCACTACCTGAATCAGGAAAAATAAAGCCTGAACAAATAACAGAAAAACCGGTATCCGGGTATCTATAACAAAGACCATGCTCCCACTGCTTGTTCAATCCGTATCGCATTTTCGAAAAAGTTCAGACAGCACTGATTCCCAGGAACTGAATTGCAAACTGGATAATGTGTTAAACCTGATCCCTATGTTGTGCCATTCCGTCAAACCTTCACCTCCCCACACCCACACTACGGTCCCTGCATGCTGATATATCTCCGATGAATGGCCAAAAACGATTTCCAGCTCGACCAAAGCTCCAACCGGGACCGGGATATCAACCCATAATTTCACCCCTCCCAGCGAGACATCTTGCAAGCGACACGGGAAAATCCTGCCCTCCAGATCCGTTGCCTCCGGTGCAGATCGGACAATGACTGTAACAACAGCTGCTTTTTGTAGCCGTGGATGATTTCGTCGTTCGTGCATGGAACAATCTTGTTATTGTTATAATGAAAGTCCGGTATTTAGACACAGTAGCTCCCATAATAAAAGCCATTATTTGCTTTATGGAAATAAGCCTGTCCCTCCTGGGAGGCCGGTACTGTCCGGATTTAATGTATATTGTCAAATTTATAGACGGCTACTAACCTGTATCTGTACACAGATGCATTGTTCAAGATTATTTTGACCTGAACCAGGGAACATATTGCAAATGCCACATCAGCTGATTATAACGACAACGGGTATTCCCCCGGTAACACGAATGCACTGCCAGGAACGACTTGCAAAGCCGCCATTCCCCGGCTGATAATCTCGCAGAGTTAAGGGGAAAACAGGGGATGACCATCGTGTCTATCTCATTTTGTCATCGTACCAGTGATTAAAGATACTATTACCCTGACCGTATCCATTTGATCAACAGGTCCTGGGGAGATTCCAACAGTGGAAACTATAAAGGTAGATATAGCAATTGTGGGCGGAGGCGGTGCGGGACTGCGTGCGGCTATTGCGGCGGCCGAAGCAGATGCCTCACAAACGATCGCCCTCATATCAAAAGTCTACCCGATGCGCAGCCACACCGTGGCCGCAGAAGGGGGATCCGCAGCCGTAACCCAGGCCCACGACAATCTGGATCATCATTTTCACGATACCGTGGCCGGCGGGGACTGGTTGTGTGAACAGGATGTCGTTGAATATTTCGTCGCCCATGCCCGCGAGGAGATGGTGCAGCTGGAACACTGGGGCTGTCCATGGAGCCGCAAGGACAACGGACACGTCAATGTCCGTGCCTTTGGCGGCATGAAAATCGAGCGTACCTGGTTTGCCGCTGATAAAACCGGTTTCCATATCCTGCATACCCTGTTTCAGACTTCCATGAAGTACCCCTCGATCAGGCGCTTTGATGAACATTTCTGCTGCGATCTCATTGTTGAAAATGGCCGTTGTCACGGCGCAGTAGTGATCGAGGTTGCTACCGGAAAATTCACCTTTATTCAGGCCAGGGCAGTCATCATTGCCACCGGTGGTGCCGGCAGGGTATTCCGTGAGAACACCAATGGCGGCATCGTCACCGGTGACGGCATGGCCCTTGCCTACCGTCATGGTGTACCGCTCCGCGATATGGAATTCGTACAGTATCACCCGACCTGCATGCCGGGCACCGGTCTGCTGTTTACCGAGGCCTGCCGTGGTGAAGGGGGATTTCTGCTCAACCGGGACGGTTATCGTTATCTGCAGGATTACGGCCTCGGACCACCCGATCCCTCACCACGGAACAAGGCGATGGAACTGGGGCCGCGTGACCGCCTCAGCCAGGCGTTCTGGCATGAGAAACAGAAGGGTAAAACCATTGACGGACCGCATGGACAGGTTGTGCATCTGGACCTGCGCCACCTCGGCGAGAAGAAGCTGCATGAACGCCTGCCGCAGATCTGCGAACTGGCAGAGGAATTCCTCGGTGTCGACCCGGCCCATGCCCCGATACCGGTTTGCCCGGCGGTGCATTATACGATGGGCGGAATAATGGCCAACGGGGAAACCGCATCGCCGCTGGCGGGCCTGTATTCGGCCGGCGAATGCTCGAGTGTCGGCCTGCACGGTGCCAACCGTCTGGGTTCAAATTCCCTTGCCGAACTGTGTGTGTTCGGCAAGGTGGCCGGCAGCGAGGCATCGAAATTCGCAAGGTCAGTAACCAGCCACCATTCCGGCACACTAGAGAAACAGGCAGAGGATGTAAAACAACAGGCCCTCGGCATCATCACAAGGTCCGGCGGGACGGAGCGTATGGCAATACTGCGAACCGAGATGGCCCAAAGCATGGAAGATGGCTGTGGCATCTATCGAACCGGCACGGCCATGCAGGCCACCTGTGACAAGATTGATGAACTCAGGGAACGTTACAGGAACCTCAATATAGACGACAGGTCCAGCACCTGGAACACAGAGTGGCTGCTCGCCATCGAACTCGGCTATCAACTCGATGTTGCCCAATCCATGGTCTATTCAGCAATCAACCGCAAGGAGTCACGTGGATCCCATCAGCGTCTGGATGGTTATGAACAACGCGACGATGTAAACTACCTCAGACATACACTCGCCCACTATAACGGTGACGCTGCACCGCGGATCGACTATATGGGCGTCAGGATCACCAAATCCAGACCGGGGATCCGGGCCTACGGCGCAGCCGGCGAGAAGGCAGAACAGGAAAGAAAAAACAGGGAGGCAGCCAGTGACTGACATTGAAAAAACAATCGAGATCGAGGTCATGCGCTACCACCCGGAGCAGGACGCCAGTCCTGTATTCAAAACCTACAGGATCCCCTATGCCAGTGACCAGTCTGTATTACAGGGGCTGCAATATATCAAGGATTATATTGACGGAACGTTGAGCTTCCGCTGGTCATGCCGTATGGCGATCTGCGGCAGCTGTGGGGTGATGATCAACAACCAGCCCAAACTGTCCTGCAAGACATTCCTGCGCGATTACTATCCGGGGAAAATACGCGTCGAGGCCCTGCAACATCTGCCGATTGAACGCGACCTGGTGATTGATGCCACTGATTTTATTAACAAGCTTGAGAGTATCAAGCCATACATCGTGCCGAGGGAAGCACGCAGCCTTGAGCAGGGTGAATATCTGCAAACACCGGAACAACTTGCCAGATATGAACAGTTCAGTTCCTGCATCAACTGCATGCTGTGTTATGCGGCATGCCCTCAGTACGGTCTCAAGCCGGAATTCACAGGTCCGGGCGTGCTGGCACTCCTGCATCGCTACAATGCTGACTCGCGCGACGGTGCCAGGGCCGATCGGATGCAGATCGTAAACGCCGAGGAAGGGGTGTGGGGATGTACACTGGTAGGCTACTGTTCGGAGGTGTGCCCCAAACAGGTCGATCCCGCGGCGGCCGTCAACCGAAACAAGGTCAACAGTACCTTGGATTATTTCTTGCGATTCCTGATGCCAGGGGGAGGGGAAAGCGGATGAGTAAACGCAGACCCTATGTCCGGCCCATGGACGGCTGGTGGTTGAAAAATCCCTACTACGTCCGCTATATGTCCCGCGAGGCGACCTCTTTGTTTGTGGGTGTCTATGCACTTATCCTGCTGGCCGGAATGGTGAGTCTTGCCTGCGGTGAAACCGCCTATAACAACTGGCTCATGGCCATGACGAACCCTGTTTCCATTGGATTTCACCTGGCCGCACTCGCCGCCGCCATCTATCATACGATCACCTGGTTTGCCGTGGCGCCAAAAGTTATGCCGGCGCTGTTCCTTGCCGGGAAAAGAGTACCGGATATCGCAATTACCACAACACAGTATGCGATCGCAGTCGTGTTATACCTTGGCCTGTTCTGCATGGTCTGGAGGGTCTGACGATGATGAAACGCTCTAATGAACCCGTTTTCTGGTCCCTGTTCGGCGCGGGCGGTGTGGTAGCGGCCTTCCTTCTGCCCATGCTCATCTTCATCACGGGTATAGCTCTCCCTCTCGGCATCCTGCCACCGGAGGCACTGGCCTATGATCGCATACATTCCTTTGCCTCAGGCTGGCCAGGAAAACTGTTCCTCCTTGCCGTGATCAGTCTGCCGCTATGGCAATCTGCACATCGTATCTTCCTCAGTCTGCACGATCTCGGTATCCACCGGGGCAGGGAATTTTGCAGATGGCTTTGTTATGGAACAGCATTACTGGGAACACTCATTCCGCTGATCTTGCTTATCAGGATATGACGGGCAGGCGCAGCGGATGCTTTTTGATCTAAAAAAACGAAGCAGCTATCTTACTATTGAACATCGTCAGGAGGTGGTTATTATTCGATAATCCAATCCTGCTGATAACATTCGGGCTGTATTTATCAGAATAATAAATAAAGTGAATATCTTCCAACCTCAACGCATCTACCTGCATTTGGCAATCATCGCCCTGGTATTGCTGTCGCTGCTGACTTATTCCTATTCCTACCACGCCGATATGATGAGGACCGCGGTCAACCTGATTGAAGCTGCCGAGAGAATAAAGGGGGAGGTCACAACAGCTCATATCCGGCTTGAAGATATCATCAGCGGCCACCGCCATAAAGACGATATGGCTGATGTGAGGCAACGACTGGGACAGGCCGACTGGTTCGTGCAGGCCGTCCTGCATGGCGGGACCAGGGGGGAAGAAACCTTCCCCCCCGTACAGGATGCCAACCTGCATCAGCAGTTCCAGAAACTCGGGGATCAATTGGTTCTGCTTGGAAAGATAGCCGAGAAGCGGTTTGAAACGGCCATGACCTCGGCAACCGGGACCAGGATATACATTGATCAGGAGTATGAAGCCCATTTCACCGCTGTTCTTGCACAGGCTGAAGAGGTTGAGGAAAACGTGCATCAATACCTTGATCAGAAGACGCCGATATACAGATTAATCCTGCTGATCCGGGTATTCATCATCCTGTCGTTGTTTGTCATGGCCATTGTATTAATCCACCGTCACCGGCGTTACCTGCTTGAGCACACCCAGCAACTGGAAAAGGAAATAAATGATCGCAGATAGGCGGAACAGGTGCAGAGAAAGAACGAAGAAATGCTTTCGAAGATTTTAAATACCACCCCGGATTCGGTGATGATATCCCGGCGGGGAGATGGCCGGATTATGTATGTCAATCCGGCATTTACCAGGATGTTGAAATACACAGAGGAGGAGGCAATCGGCAAGACTATTTCTGAGCTGGATCTCTGGATCAGCAAGAAAGAGAGGAAGACCCTGCTCAGTAAACTGGATGAAACAAGCAAGGTCAACGACTTTGAGGCCGAATTTTATACCAGAGACAACAAAATATTACCCGGCTCCCTGGCAGCAACCTATATTGAGCTGGACGGAGAGAAATGCGTGCTTTCAGTGGTCCACGATATTACCGGGCGCAGGCAGGTACAGGAAGCAATCAGGCGGGCCTATCATATACAACAGGCCCTGGCCGAAATCATGCGTATCTCGTTACAACCGCTGACGCTGCAGGAGACGCTGGTGCGTGCCCTGGATATAGTATTGTCTTCGCCAACCTTTTGTATGCTCAAGGAAGGTGCCCTGTTTGTAACCAGGGAGGATGGCAACACGCTGGAGCTCGTGGCCCATTATAACCTGGCTGAACCCCTGCAAACTGCCTGCGCCAGGCTCCCTTTCGGAAAGTGCCTGTGCGGGCGGGCTGCGGCAAGCCGTGAAATACTGTTCGTCGACCATGTGGACGAATCCCACGAGATAAGCTACGAGGGGATACAACCGCATGGACATTACTGTGTACCTATTCTTTTCGGTGAGCGTGTACTCGGAGTTTTAAATACCTATGTAGATGCAGGCTATGCCAGAAAGGCAGAGGATGAACAGTTCCTGAAGGCGATTGCCCAGACCCTGGCACTCACCATCGAGCATAAGCGGACAGAACAATCACTGCAAAAGAGCGAAGCCCAGTTATCAAAGATTTTCAATGCCACGCCGGATGCAGTGACCATATCCCGACTGGAGGACGGACTGTTTTATTACATCAACCCGGCGTTTACCAGCATGTTCAAATACACCCCGGAAGAAACGCTGGGGCAGACCGTTTCCTCGCTGAATCTCTGGGTGCACCCGGAAGACAGGGTAAACATGGTCAGGGAGCTGGATAAAGTGGGCGAGGTCACTGGTTTTGAATCCGAGATCCGCAGCAAAGAGGGTAATACATTGTCCGTGTTCATATCAGCCTGCAAGATCGAAATGGAGGGTGAGACATGCCTGGTGACGACATCCCGCGATATTACCGAACGCAGGAAGCTGGAGGAACAATACAGATTTACCCGGTTTTCGGTGGAACATACCGGGGATGCCCTGTTCTGGATCGAACCTGATGCGCGCATCTTTTATGTCAATGACGCTGCATGCAATAGTCTCGGCTACCCCCGTGATGAGCTGACAGCCATGTCTGTCATGGATATTGACCCGGATTTCTCGGAAGGGAGATGGCGGCAGGCCTGGTTGGAATTGAAGACTAAAAAAAACCTGAAACTCGAATCCATCCACCGCAGGAAGGACGGCACTATCTTTCCGGTGGAAATCAAGGCCAACTTTCTCGAGTACGGCGGCAAGGAATATAATTTCGCCTTTGTCCAGGACATCACTATACGCAAGCAGGCGGAAGAGATGATCAAGCACCTGGCACACCATGATCTGTTGACCGGGCTGCCAAACCGCACCCTGTTTATGGATCGACTCGAACATGCCATAGCAAGATGCCGCCGCGATGAAACCATGCTGGCCGTGATGTTCCTTGATCTGGACAATTTCAAACCGATCAACGACAGCCTGGGTCATGCGACTGGTGATCAGATCCTGAAACAGATTGCCGAAAAGCTGGCATCATGCATGCGTCAAACAGACACCCTGGCACGGTTCGGGGGTGATGAATTTATTGCCTTGATGACAGATTTGAAAAGTACAGAGGCACCCGCACAGATGGCGGAAAAGTTGAACATGATGATTTCGGAACCCTTCAGCCTTGGCACAAACGAATTTTTGCTGGGGGCAAGCATCGGCATCGCCCTCTATCCAGAACATGCACACACATCGGAAAGATTAATATTACTGGCGGATAAAGCCATGTATGAGGCCAAGAGCCGCCGGAAAGTATATCAATTCGCAGACTCGTCAATTTGATGTCAAGCCGCTGAAAAGAACCTGATCCTGAAAAAACAGTCTCCGGGATCCCTGGAATTCATTTTTCAGGACAGGGCTTGATAAATCGTGTTTTTTATCCCTGAATGATTACGGGAGGTCTGAATAATTTCATAC
>MGXK01000042.1:1318-5161 GCA_001802375.1 Gammaproteobacteria bacterium RBG_16_51_14 | reverse complement strand
GACCAAATCCTCCAGGGGGTGGAAAAGGACCAAATCACGGATCTCTTTCGCGGTTATTCTGCATTTCAGTTCCCTCATCAGGCGTGCATCCTGTTCCCTTTCCAGATCGTCTTCCACTCGCACGTGGTATTGATCAACAGTGGCCTTGAGTTTTGTCTCATAATAATGTTTCAGATCATCACCTCGAATACCGGCAATCATCAATTCATATTCATGCCAGGGTTCCATGGGATATAAATCCAGCAGTTCGATGAATTTCGCCACAGACGGCAACGGGTTATGAAACAGGGCCTGACGATCTGCCTGCAGTTTTGCAATCTGTTCCTCGTAATAATCGAGCTTGTCCCGGTGCGCCCCTTTTTGTTCCATGTCGTGGTGAAACTGTTCTGTCAGGACGATCAATAATGCGAAAAAGTTTTTTATCTCCTTCTGTTCGGTGTTGCTGAAGCGTCGTATGACCTCCGGGGAAACAGGACGCGCCCTTCTTTTCAGTCGTTCCTTTTCTTCCCTGGTGAGGACTTTTTCACCTTCAATGGGAACAAGTTTTAGTTCCAACAGGACCCCCTGTTTTCTTCGGCAATTACCGCTGGTTTAGCCAACAGGTTAACAATGGCGTGGATCGCCCCCGTCAATCCCATCATCGTTTCAGGCAAAGTCCGGTCCAGGTAGTACCCGGTGAAACACCATAATTACCATTACCACAGCCCTGGTACCCGGACACACCCAGTGCATCCGAACCTCCGCTACTTCCCTTCCAGGGGGACGAAATATGCGGCACCTACATAGAATGTAACCCGGAGATCGGCCTTGGGATCATCGACCCGCTTGATATATGCCTGTTTTAATTGCAATTCGTTCGTTACCGGATTCATCCATTTCCATTTGATCTCTGTGACCTTATCGCCTGCCTTTTCCATATCAGCGAGGGCATCCTGGAAGGAGTATTCGATTGCAGATTCCGGTTCTTCACTTTTCACCGTACTGAGATTGACCCCGATAAGCCCCGGGTCAATGCTGTAGGCAAAAACAACGCCATCCTCGGTCACCACCATCATATGATTGGAGCCATCAACATAGGCTTCCTTGTTTGTATTGAAATCATACAGGGCCTTGAATATCCCTTCTTTCTCAATAAGGGCAATCGCCTTATCAAACATTGCCTTTGCCTTTGCTGCACTTTCACTTACATCAGGATCGGCAGCCTGACTCACCGGCAGAATTGCGAAATTAGCCAGTATAACGATACCCAAAAAAAGCTGGTTAAGCCTTTTCATTATTATTCTCCCGGTTATTTACATGTGTTATGAATCAGAGAATCCAGAGCTGACACATAAATTATCTGTAACCTATTATTAAATAAAAAGATCGAATAGTACATATCAATGCATGTTCAGTCAGCCAATGCCTTCTGCAGCAACTCATTATTCAGCAGATGTTCTTTCATCATGCTGCGTGTGTACTGGTAACCGGCCTCTTCAATTTCATGGGCCGGGGCAAGGTCCAGAAGCTGATAGTTGTCCAGTGGTGGCCGCAGATAGATATCCGCCTGTGACTTTGATATGTTTACCGCCCTTATGCTGGATAACATACCGGAGCGCATGAGGATATTCAGCATATTCGGCATTTCCAGTTTCCTGTACGATGGCCTTAAAAAATTGAAAACATAACTCCAGCCTGAAAACGTTCCTTCACTGGAGCCGATCACCTTTAAATCAACCTCCGGGCTGACATTATTGGCAATAATGACCCCGTCACATATCTCCTGCATTATATCGACCGGAAGGTTATCGAGAACGCCACCGTCAACATAAAGTTCCCCGTTCGAAACGACAGGGGGTATATGACCGGGAATGGACATACTGGTCCGTACCGCCATCCAGACCTGACCCTGTTTGTGGACCTGTATCTTCGCATGGGTCAGATTCGCTGAAACTGCATAGTATTTGACCCAGAGATCCTCGATCTGGGCATCACCATACATTTTTTTCAGGGTATTGTTCAGCTTCTTGCCGCTGATGACAGAAACCACCGGCAGCGTATAATCCTTCATGGGATTATCCATGATCCACCATCTGTCCAGGATATCCAGTATTTCTCCGGTGTTGCGTCCTATCGCATAGCAACTCCCGATGGCGGCACCAATACTTGTGCCTCCTATCGCGTCAATGGGAATGTGCAATTCCTGCAGGGCACGAATCAGGCCGATGTGTGCGCATCCCCTCGCCCCGCCACCGCCCAGAACGACACAAATTGCGCGGCCGGTCAGGAAGCGGCATAACCGTTTGTAATCTTCTGTGCTGTCAATAACGATATGGTGGTGATTGGCGACACTGCGATAATAGAGCCATTGTTTTGTTCCTTTTGGCGCTTCATCCCTGTCCGGGTGCAGAAGCACCAGTTCCTGGCGGGCTATGGTCTGATCTTCCCGCCCGACAAATAAATTCTTTTCGATCAGATTCAGGGCAGGGCTGCCCCCGGCAACGCCCACCAGAAGGATGCGGTCGGCCTGCCGGATACACCGGTTTGTCCAGGACGAGGGTTTTACTGTTGATTCATAGATGATGAACTTGTGCCGGGATTCCTGATCATCAAGCCAGCGTAATATCCTGTCTTCTTCTGATTTTTCCGTACTCCCCTGACCCAGCGCCCGTTCAACGCGCTGAACATCCAGATGAATCGTCGGCCCGACGGCAGAAAATGCAGCGACCAGGCGCTTCGTGAAGTCCGACAGGGGGACATTGTTTCCGGCGGGTATCACAGCGATCGTCGCAATAGCGGATTCCGCCCTGGTACCGTATATTTCCCGCTGATAACGGGTAGCGATATTTTTTGAAAGCGACAACACCGCCTCCGGATGACGTTCTACCAGCCGGTAAAATGCATCCTTTGAAAATTCAAGCAAGCCGGTATCCCTGATGGCCCGTGCAGATACCGGCTGCGATTCCCCCGTTAAAACCGATGTTTCGCCTACCAGTTCTCCCCTGCCGGCCTCCCCGAGCGGGGTCTCAATCCCATCCCTGGTGACAAAAGTGCATATACGTCCACTGATGACCAGATAAAACGAATCTGCCGCGTCACCCTCCTGCATGAGCTGCATGCCCCCCATCAATTGCACAGGGTTCGCAGCAACTGCAATATCGATTAGCGCAGACTCATCCAGTGTCCCGAATAATGCGGTGGTTCTGAGTAAACCGATTATCTTCTCATCAACAACCTTGCGCACGGGTATATCACTCATGTCCCAACGGCCTCAACAGGGGTGCCCGTGTCATGGTAAATGACCATCAGTTCATCATTCATATGATGTCAAGGCTCCAGCCGGGGCAGGAACCGGATATTTTTTCATCGCAGGTTAACTTCCCCCTCGAATATCAAATAGACAATACGACAATGCACACACTTTAACATCAAGTTATGTAGTGTTGTGATGCATTGTTATATTTTTTGACTAGGGGACAAGGGTGGTGCATGGATGCACCCTAACGGGGTCAAGGATGTAAAATTGACAACTTTATCCGGGAACAGATTTGGACCGTGCCCCGGCGCGGCCCGCAGGGCGAAAACCACGGACGGTTTTCGTCAGCCACCGACACAGGCAGCGCAAAGCGCTGCTTTGATAAGGTCTCTGAAAATAAATCAGATAGTAGGGAATGGTGGCCAGGGGCGATGCGCAGGAAGCGCGAGTGTCACAGGATGCCATGGCAGGCAGAAGTGACCGGAATTGACAATCTTGTCGGGAACAAGATTGGACGGACGCAGTCCGCCTGCAAGGTGGAGACCAGGGATGGTCTCCATCAGCCACCGACACAGGCAGCGCGAAGCGCTGCTTTTACAGGGGCTCTG
>MGXK01000042.1:0-1284 GCA_001802375.1 Gammaproteobacteria bacterium RBG_16_51_14 | reverse complement strand
ACCGACACAGGGATTTTCAGTCCCCTGCTCTACCAACTGAGCTACCTGGCCATTGGTTGGGTAATCAAGGAGCGCGTATTAAAGCGGGCAACAGCGAATCCGTCAAGTTCCCTGTTGTTCATCGGGGGTGGAGAATTCCGGGGGGTTCTCGGAACCTCCTCCGAAAAAGAATTTTTCCATTTCCCCTTCGAGGAATTTCCGTGCCTTGGGTTCAAACGGAGTAAGCCGGTATTCATTGATCAACTTGGTCTGGTGCGAAAGCCACATCTGCCATGCCTCTTGTGAAACATTGTGGTAGATACGTTGCCCCAGTTCCCCCGGATAGGGTGGTATCCTGAGCCCTTCCGCCTCCTTATCCAGTTTTACACAATGGACTGTTCTGCTCATGCATTCCCCCTGTATATCTATGAAAGCCCTGATTAATTCATCCATGAATTATCAGGGCACGACAAAATCGCCCGGAGCGATTTTGAACAGTGCGCAAGCACTGGCCCGAAGGGCGCATACCATGGAAGGTATGCGTAAAAGCAAAAATGCGATTGTTGCTTTTCTCACATTTTCAATAGCTTAACAGCTATTGAAAATGGCGGTACTTCCCTGTACCGCAGAAACCCTGAATTAATCAGGGTTTCCCTATTCATTGAATTCGCCAAGAAGGCGCTGTACCGGCGCCGGTATCCCCAGCGCTTTCCTGGCACCGACCTGATACCAGCAACAGGGTCCGGTTTGCCTTACCTGGTGATAATAACCCTGAATCCGGACGTGTACCGGGGTTATATCCATATGAAAATGGGTAAATGTATGCCGAACCGGGGGTTTTCGCCGGGTGTTCCCCACCCGGTAGCCCAGGTGTTTTAGGACCCAGCGCCGGACATTCGTGTGCGGGGCACATTCGGGAAAACTCCACAGACCGCCCCAGATCCCTCCGGGTGGGCGTTGTTCAAGCAGGATTTCACCCTGTTCATTCTCCAGCATCACAAAAATGGTATCTCGTACCGGTACTGTTTTTTTCGGTTTCTTCGCTGGAAAGTCCTGCTGCCTGCCCTGCCGCCTGGCAAGGCAGCCGGCCTCGAGGGGACATTCCCTGCAATCCGGATTATTCTGCGTACAGACGGTCGCCCCCAGGTCCATGATCGCCTGCGTATAACGGGCTGCCTGGCGGGCGGGTGTATATTTCTCGGCCAGTTCCCACAACCGGTCTTCTGTCTCTTTCCGGCCGGGCCAGCCGGTGATGGCATGGTAGCGTGTCAGCACCCGTTTGACGTTCCCGTCCAGGATGGGATG
>MGXK01000041.1:15132-16147 GCA_001802375.1 Gammaproteobacteria bacterium RBG_16_51_14 | reverse complement strand
TGAGACTGCAACAGGGACCATGCCGGCAAGTCCGTCCAATGAGAGTACAACCACAACCATTACAACGCAGACGGAAGGCGAGGGTTCCTCAGGGGGCCAGTCGGAAACACCGGATATATCCGCCAGCCCTGAAGGGACAGAAACGGGGCCGGTTGCAGAAACACAGGTGCAGGAACCCGCTGCAGAGATCGTTGAGTCAACGGAGGCCCCAGCGACCGTAAGTGAAACCGGTGTCAATGAGCCGGCGACCGGGGCACCGCAGGCAAGTCCGCTGATTGGCGGGGCCACCGTCACGACAAAAACAGAAGGAGACGAATCAACTGGAAACCTGTTGGGCGCACTGGGCAATCTATTTAAATCAGATCAAACCGGATCGGAACAGGTGGAAGATGAGACGATGGCAGATGAAACCCTGCTGGCCAAGGCTGAACCTGAACCATCCGTACCGGAAGATAAGGTGCCCGGACCGGAGGTAGAAACAACGCTCACAGACCGCAGTGTTGACGCAGGCCGCGCGGCCCTGGACAGGGGTGATTATCCGGAGGCGCTGGATCAGTTTCAGCCACTCGCTACCCAGGGTGACAGTGAGGCACAGGCCCAACTCGGCGCAATGTATTCCGTCGGGAAGGGTGTGCAACAAGATAATGAGAAGGCGTTTGACTGGTACCGCAGGTCGGCCGAACAGGGGAACATGGATGCCCAGTACAATATCGGCAATATGTATCTGCTTGGGGAAGGTGTTGAGCGCGATCAAGACAAGGCCGCAGAATGGTATACCAGGGCGGCTGAACAGGGTCATGCGGCGGCCCGGGATAATCTCGATAATCTTGCCCGGCCCGCCGGGCAAGCAACAGGGCAGAACAGGGAAGAGACAGCACCTGCAACCGCACAGGAAGAAGTCATGGCCGAGGCAGATCAAACCGGAACCGAATCAAAAAAAGAAGAGTCGGGTGGACTCTTCGGTTTCCTGGACGGCCTTTTTACCTCCGATGAGCAAACCGGGGACGAAGCTGTT
>MGXK01000041.1:14455-15033 GCA_001802375.1 Gammaproteobacteria bacterium RBG_16_51_14 | reverse complement strand
CGGCGGGTGAGGCGTTGGCCCCTGCCGCAGATGTCCCGTCACAGACAACAGGGGACGAGCAGGCGCCAGTTCAGACCGATTCACTTTCATCCGGTACAGCGCCGGCTGCTGTAGCGGAAGAAGTCACTGAAATCGCGACCTCCGGAACGAGTCCGGTCCAGGAACCGCCATCAGCAGAGACAGAGGCAGCGGCGGAAACAACGACAGAAACTGGAGCGCAACCCGGTTTCTTTAATAAACTGTTTGGCACCGGCACTGCGGAGAAATCGGCAGTCACGGCAGAAACCGGCAATGCCGTTGAGGGCGATGAACAGACTACGGCTGAGGCTGAGGAGATGCCGGCAACCGACAGTGATACAGAACCCACTGTCACCGGCATGGATACGGATACCCCTGCTGAAGCCACTGATCTTCAACAGGCTGAGGAGATAGCATCGGACCCCGCTGCATCGTCCACAGCAGGGTCAACGCAGGATAAATCGACCGGAGAGTCCACCGGTTTGTCAGGATTCTTCGGCAAATTATTCGGCAGGTCCGGGGATGATAAGGTGGCAGAGGCAGGTGCTGAAGCCATGGAG
>MGXK01000041.1:12163-14446 GCA_001802375.1 Gammaproteobacteria bacterium RBG_16_51_14 | reverse complement strand
GGTGAAGAGAGCCAGGCCGGCATGCAGGAGGCGATGCTTGATGAGGAACCATTCACCTCCCCGGCACTGGGAGACCCCTCTTTACCGGAGGCCGTTACAAAAGTTCACGGCACGGAAGATCTTGCTGCAGGTATTGCTGCCATTGAGAAAGGCGACTATGAAACAGCCTTTGCGATTCTCCAGCCACTTGCGGTTGCGGGCGATACCAATGCGCAATACCAGCTGGGTACACTTTATTACAAGGGAGGAGGTGTAAAACAGGATTACACACAGGCATCACTGTGGTACCGGCGTGCAGCAGAACTGGGCCATGCCGATGCCCAGTACAGCCTGGGCAATATGTATCTGATGGGTGAAGGCGTATACCAGGATGACACAGAGGCAAGACAATGGTATGCAAAGGCGGCTGAAAACGGCCATGTTGCCGCCCAGCACAATCTGCAGAATCTGCCCCAGGCCAGTGAAAACGAAACACAGTCCGCTGTTGCAGCAGAACCCGGCACAGAAACCGAGGTAGCTGCCGGAGAAAACCCGGCTGCATCCCCGGATCAGGACAAGGCAGCAGGCGGGGACGCACAGCAGGACTATGAACGTGGCCTTGCCTATGCATTCGGTGATAACGTGGCACAGGATGATAAAATTGCCTTTGACTGGTTTTTGAAATCAGCGGAACAGGGGTATGCACCGGCACAATACAAGGTGGGTGTGGCTTATGCCTATGGTGAGGGCACCGAGAGGAATCCTGAAAAGGCAGTGGAGTGGTATCGCAGGGCCGCTGATCAGGGCTATATCATTGCGCAACGTAACCTGGCGATGCTGTACCTGAATGGTGAGGGTGTCGAACAGGACAAGGTACAGGCCCTTGCCTGGTATAATATTGTTGCAGACAACGGCAATGCCCTGGATATCAGGAGGCGTGATACGTTGAGAAGCGAATTGAACGAGACACAACTCAAACAATCCGAAGCGCTGGCGTCTGAACTCTCATCCCGGTTCTCGAATTAGGGACATGCCAGCCGTAATTCCGGTTTTTTTCCGGCATCATGTCACGAGGTAAAACCCTGCACCATCTGCCCACGCTGCAATGACAAGGTATCCCAGCTCATACTGATATGGAACCCGTGATCAATATCAGAAACCTGAGCAGTCATTACGGTGAAAAACAGATACTCACCGATATCAACCTGTCCGTATATAAAAAGGAAATCATGGTCATTATGGGACATAGCGGATCGGGCAAGACTACCTTATTCAGGCACATTCTTGGATTGAAACCCGTTACTGCAGGGACGATAACGATCCTTGGCCAGGATCTATCCGCGCTCGACAGAAAGGCCTTGTATGAATTACGCAGGAATTTTGGCGTTGCCTTCCAGAACGGGGCACTTTTCAGCTCCATGAGTCTGCGTGAGAATGTTGAATTACCTTTACGTGAACATACCCGGCTGGATGATATTACCATTCGCATCATGTCCCGTATGAAACTGGAACTGATGGACCTGGCGGAACACGGGGACCTTATGCCATCCGAATTATCCGGTGGTATGCTGAAGCGTGCCGGGCTGGCACGCGCAGTTGTCATGGATCCGAAACTTCTTTTTTTTGATGAACCCTCGGCCGGCCTTGACCCGGTCAGTTCGGCAGAACTGGATGAACACATTCTGCAACTGCGTGATGCCATGAACATGACGATTTTCGTCGTTACCCATGAACTTGAAAGTGCGTTTCATATCGCTGATCGCATCACGGTCCTTGACAAGGGGAAACAGGTCATGACCGGCACCTGCACGGAAATACGGGCCAGTACTGACGAACGGATAACCAATATGCTTGGACGCAGGCCCAGAGACAACGATATCGATGCAAATGCCTACCTTGAACGGTTGACAGATAACCACTGAATCATGGATCGGGTAGTACATAATACAACGGGTCTTGTCGTCGACAGTATCGAACGGATCGGGATCGCGGGGATCTTCCTGTTAACCAGTCTGGCCAGAATGGTCACACCTCCATTCAAACCTGTACCGGTAATAAAACAGATCCACTTCATTGGCGCCCGTTCCATGCTGGTCATTATCATTTCCGGTGTTTTTGTCGGTATGGTTATCGCCCTTCAGTTCTATGACACCCTGGTCCGTTTCGGATCGGTCAGTCTGCTTGGTTCCGCTGTCGGTTTAAGTCTGATTCGGGAACTCGGACCGGTACTGACGGCACTCATGGTGATCGGCCGGGCAGGATCAGCGATCTGTGCCGAGATCAGCATCATGCGAACTGAAAACC
>MGXK01000041.1:3504-12149 GCA_001802375.1 Gammaproteobacteria bacterium RBG_16_51_14 | reverse complement strand
GAATGCATGGCAATCGATCCGATCCGTTATCTGATTGTCCCCAGGCTCATGGCAGGGATTATATCCGTCCCCCTGCTCACCGCCATTTTTATTGTCGTTGGGATCATGGGGGGCTACTTTGTCGGTGTTATTTTATTCAATGTCAGTCCTGGTTCCTATTTCCAGGGAATGTATGAAACAATTATTTTTCATGATATTTTCATGGGGCTGGCAAAATCACTGACCTTCGGGTTGCTGATCTTCTGGATAGCAACAGTAAAGGGCTTTTATCTGCACCTCGCCAGGTTTGGTGCCTATGGAGCGGAAGGGGTAAGTCGAATTACAACAGATGCTGTTGTCATTTCATCCATTGCCATTTTGTGTTCAGATTATTTATTAAGTGCACTGATCCTGTAACCAGGAATAGAAATAATGCGAAAAAATCCAACAACAGAATTTTCCGTAGGACTGTTCATGCTGCTGGGACTGGCCTGCATCGGTTATCTTGCCATCAGGATGGGAGATGTCGATCTGTTTCGCTCTGATAACTATCTCATCGAGGCCCGCTTTACATCTGTTTCCGGTCTCAAGGAAGGGGCATTTGTTGAGGCCGCAGGGGTACGCATCGGCAAGGTGCTTGCCATCACCTATGAACCTGAAAATGCCCTGGCCCATGTCATCCTGAGTATTCAGAACAATGTAGTAATAACGGATGATGCAACGGCATCGATCCGTACTGCCGGGATCATCGGCGACAAGTTTGTAAAGATTACACCCGGGGGATCACCAGACCATCTGGAATCAGGTATGGAGATTGTGGAGACCGAACCTTCCATCAGCCTGGAAGAACTGATTAGCAAATATATTTTTGAATCCGGTAAATAGGAACTGTGTAGAAGCTATCTCAAAATTAGCGAGCGCCGGCAAGACAAGGCAAAAATGGGCGAAATAGCGCAGTTTACACGGTAGTAAATGAGCATTTTGAGCCCTTTTTTAACGCCGTATTGGCAAGCACAGCAATTTTGAGATAGCTTCTAATCAGGTGCCAGAAGGTTTAGCTTCATCCTCCTGCTTATAGATCTCTACCCGCTTCTGGATATCATTGAGAAGTCCTTCCATACCATCGTTATTAACGATAGTGGCAAATGTGCTTCTGTAATTGTTGACCAGACTGACTCCTTCAATCACAACATCGTAGGCATACCAGGTACCATTATTATCTTTCAGTTTATAGTCTACCGGTATCTCGGTTGTGTCCGTTACCACCTTTGTTTCGACGATGGCCCACTTCCCCCTGATGGACTCGCCCGTAATAATCACCTCCTGATTAGTATAGGACTCAATCTTGTTCCGGTAGGTCGCCTCCATGTATTGCGAAAAAAACTCGACAAAGCGTTTACGTTCCTCAGGTGTGGCCTTCTTCCAGTTGGTCGCCAACACGCTTTGTGACATGCTGCGAAAATCAAACCTGTCATTGATGATGACGCCAATTTTCCCCCACCGGGCCTCCCGCTCCAGGGACTGGTCTTGCAAAATAGCAATCACCTTGTTTACAGAATCCCTGACATGACCAGCCGGCGTCGACAAATCCGCGGCGAAGATCGTCACCGGGAGTGGAAAAAACAGGAGGAATATCAGTATCTGGTTCTTCATTTTGATTCTGGTTAGATGTGTCACTGAACAATCCTATCTTATCTATAACTACGGTGAAACCCCAATAAAATGTCTCCGGGACGCGACGCTATAAGCCGCACAGGGGTGACAGTTTCCGCTTTCTGTGTCGAACCCGGACCCTGGAAGATAGGCACAGAGAAATTATAACTTGTTGATAAACAATAATTTAACAGGATAACACCGTATAAATTGGACGCTTGAAACAAAATCATCCCTGCCGAGGCATGATGATTGCTTTGTAATAATAAAAATAAACGGATGGAATGATCAGATGAATGTCTATAGCTGCTGGTATCGGGGGGTCACGGGATATTGCTGCCGCAACAAAAATTTCAAATGGCTGTTTGTGCCGGAGCTGGGGCAGCCGAATAATATTATCCGCAGGAATCTTGAACTGGATGACCTGATTTTCAGGAATCCATATGAGAAACAGTATGAAATTGAATTTGAGCTGGAACTGTCAAATCGAAGCCTGTTCAGCTTTGGAAAGAAACTGCTGTTCCGGGCATATAAACCACAAACGACAGGTGGATTCCTGTTTATTACGATGTAAGTCATTAGTTTTTTTTACCCTCCGTTGTCTGTTTCCCCTGTCGGCCCTCCGGCCGACAGGGTTTTTTATCTCCTGCTGGATGCACATTCAGGTCTGTACTCCGTTACAATGAGATCCATGGGAACTTGGTGCAGTAATTCCACTCAATCAGCGAAAGGTTTAATGATATTGGTATGAAGCCGGGGAAAATCATCCTCATCATCCTCATCGCTGCCCTGATCACCGCCTTTTTCCTGTTTGATCTCGGTCAGTATCTGAATCTTGCCTACATAAAGGCAAGGCAGGCAGAGATTGATGCCTTCAACAGGGCCAACCCGATGCCGGCCGCCCTTTCTTTCTTTTCCATGTATATTCTTGTGACCGGTCTCTCTCTCCCCGGTGCCGCCATCATGTCACTCATCGGGGGCGCCATATTCGGCCTGGTCTGGGGAACTGTTCTGGTGACCTTCGCTGCACCGGTCGGCGCCACACTGGCCTTTCTCGCATCACGCTATATCTTCCGGGATGTCATACAGAGAAAATTTGCCCGGCAATTAAAACCGCTGAACGAGGGGATCGAAAAAGAGGGCGGGTTTTATCTGTTTACGCTGCGCCTGGTGCCTGCCTTCCCGTTTTTTATTATCAATCTGGTGATGGGTCTGACCCACATCCGGACAATCACCTTCTTCCTGGTCAGTCAGATCGGTATGCTGCCCGGGACGATCGTCTTTATCAATGCGGGTACACAGCTGGCAAAGATCAGTGCCATTAGCGATATATTATCGTTCAACTTAATCGCCTCCTTCATCCTGCTTGGCCTGTTTCCCCTGCTGGCAAAAAAGACGGTGGATTTTATACAGGCAAGAAGGCATAGAACCGATCCCCTGAACAAGGCCGAAAGTGAACTTTGAAAGACCAGGGAAATTTGACCGCAACCTGATCGTGATCGGTGCAGGTTCCGCCGGACTGGTCAGTGCCTATATTGCTGCGGCAGTCAAGGCAAAGGTGACCCTCATCGAAAAACACAAGATGGGTGGAGATTGTCTGAATACCGGCTGTGTGCCATCCAAGGCCCTGATTAAATCGGCCAGGGTATTGTCGCTGATCCGGCGCGCCAGCGAATTCGGCATAAAATCCGCCAGTGCCGATTTCGATTTCGCCGATGTCATGCACCGGGTCCATGAGATTATCAGAAAGGTTGCACCGCATGACTCCATTGAGCGATATGAAGGTCTGGGTGTGGAATGCATCACCGGCGAGGCCAGGATCACCTCCCCCTGGTCTGTCGCGGTCAATGGCAGGACCCTGAGCACACGCAGCATTATCATCGCAACCGGCGCCAGGCCATTCGTCCCTCCCATTCCCGGTATTGAAAAGCTGGATTACTACACCTCCGATAACCTGTGGCAGATGCGTAAACTGCCCGGCCGGCTGGTCGTGCTTGGTGGTGGCCCTGTCGGTTGTGAACTTGCCCAGTGCTTCGCCCGCTTCGGGAGTCAGGTGACGCAGGTTGAGATGCTGCCCAGACTGCTGATGCGTGAAGACCCCGGAATTTCGTCATTGCTCATGGAGCGGTTCAGGAGGGAAGGAGTCGATGTGCGTGTCAGTCACCGGGCAAAGGGATTTGCCGTTAACAACGGGGTGAATGTCCTCCTCTGCGAACATGACAATGAAGAGATTGAAATTGAATTTGACCAGTTACTTGTTGCGGTTGGACGTATCGCCAATACCAAAGGATTTGGTCTTGAAGAGCTGGGTATTGAAACAACCAGGCAAAATACCATCCGGGTAAACGATTATCTGCAGACATCACATCCGAGCATCTTCGCCTGCGGCGATGTGGCCGGACCCTACCAGTTTACGCATACAGCAGCACATCAGGCCTGGTATGCCGCGGTCAATGCCCTGTTCGGCAGGTTCAAAAAATTCAGGATCGATTATTCAGTGATACCGTGGGCAACCTTTACCGATCCGGAGGTTGCCCGTGTCGGTCTGAATGAACAGGAGGCAACGGAAAAGGGTATCCCTTATGAGGTTTCCACCTATGGGATCGATGCCCTGGATCGTGCCATCGCGGAAGGCGAGGACCACGGCCTTATCAAGGTATTAACCGTACCGGGCAGGGATAAAATCCTCGGGGCAACCATCGTCGCAGACCATGCCGGTGAACTGATAACCGAATACATTGCAGCCATGCGCCACAGGATCGGCCTGAATAAAATCCTCGGCACGATTCATATCTATCCGACCATGTCGGAAGCCAATAAATATGTCGCCGGCGTCTGGAAAAAGACACATGCACCGGAAAGGCTGCTGGCACTGGTTGAAAAATTTCATACATGGATGAGAAACTGAATTCTATAAGGCCTGTCTGCGTTCAAAAATACCGGTCGGGTCCTCGTGAATAATGACATCTGCATTGGGAAATGCATTGCGCAGGCTTTCTTCAACGTAATCGGCGACCGTGTGTGCCTCGTACAGGGACAGGCCCCCGTCCATTTCCAGGTGGAGCTGAATGAAAATATTCCGACCGGACAGCCGGGTACGTAATTCATGCATATTCCTTACCGAAGGATGGGATAACGCAATTTTCCTGATCCGGTCCCGGTCTTCATCCGGCATTTCCCGATCCATCAATTGATCATACGATTGCCGGGCGATTTGCCAGGCGCTGTATAAAATATAGGTACCAATGAACAATGCGAACAGTGGATCAGCGATGGGAAGATTAAACTTCGTGCTCAGGACCAGGGCCAGTATGACACACAGATTCTGCAGGATATCGCTGACGTAATGGATTGAATCGGCCCTGATTGCTACCGAGTTCGTCTCTTTCACAACATATTGCTGAAAAATGACGAGAATAATCGTGACAACAAGAGAAATACCCATCACGACAATACTGACATTTGCGTATTCAATGTAGTGTGGATTCAACAGTCGAAAGCCCGCCTCGAAGAAAAGAAACAGGGATGAACCGGTGATAAAGGCGGCCTGGACCATACCTGCAAGTGGTTCGGCCTTGCCATGCCCGAAACGATGTTCCATGTCGGCCGGTTCAAGTGCCTGCCTGACCGCAAAAAAATTAACCATCGACGCCAGTGAATCAATCAGTGAATCAATCAGGCTGGAAAGCAGGGAGACAGAACCACTCAGGATATAGGCGGCCAGTTTGATCAGGATGAGCGCAACAGCAACCGATACTGAAGCGATGGTGGCGCCCCGCATCAATAAGGCATCGCGTCTGGATGTAACATTATTCATCTATCAACCCCTTTAGAATCAGGCCAGGAACCGGCGCACATCGTTAATCATCTCATCCCTGCGTTCCTGGTAATCTGCGGGTCCAGGGACACACTGGCCTCTTTTCACGGCCGGCCTTTCTGCAATAACAGTCAACCAGCGCTGCAGGTGCGGCAAGCCTTCCATGCTGATACCGGACCATTCATGTATCTGTATCCACGGCCAGGTTGCAATATCCGCAATGGAATATTCACCGGCCAGGTATTCACGTCCCTTCAGGCGGTTTTCCAGCACCTCATAAAGCCGGCGTGTCTCGCGCTGATAACGCTGGATGGCATAGGCGATCTTCTCCGGTGCATAACGGTAGAAAACACTGGCTTGCCCCTGCATGGGGCCGATGCCAGCCATCTGGAACATCAGCCACTGGATCACGGTAGATCGCCCATTCGCCTCAGCGGGGATCAGCCGCCCGGTCTTTTCGGCAAGATAGAGTAGTATGGCC
The DNA here is from genome assembly GCA_001802375.1 of Gammaproteobacteria bacterium RBG_16_51_14. Taxonomy (GTDB): domain Bacteria; phylum Pseudomonadota; class Gammaproteobacteria; order Eutrophobiales; family Eutrophobiaceae; genus RBG-16-51-14. The sequence continues at coordinate 6,219 of MGXK01000041.1, read as the reverse complement.
CCGGATTCGAACACAACGAAATCAGCATTGTCCCGATCGATGATCACCGGTATGCGCCCGTTGGGGTTGAGCTTCAGGTACCCGACCTGCTTCTGCTCCCTGGCGGCCAGATCAATGCGGCGTATCGTATAGTCCAACCCGAGTTCCTCCAGGGTGATCGACACCTTTTTGCCATTCGGCGTGTTTGCGGTAAAGAGTTCAATCATCTACATACGGTTCAGAGTTCAATGTACAACGTTCAACGTTCTATGTTCAGGGTTCAATGTACAAGGTTCAGCGTTCTAGGTTCTATGTTCAACGAACTAATGACCACTGACCACTGACCACTGACCACTGACCAATGACCAATGACCAATGACCAATGTTCAAGGTGCATTATATTGAAGAATAACGGAAAATAACTGAAAAAATCGCTGGGATCCTGTTCCGGAAAAAACTATGCATGAATCTGATTATGATTATGACCTGTTCGTTGTTGGCGCCGGCTCCGGTGGTGTGCGTGCGGCACGAATGTCCGCCGGTTTCGGGGCAAGGGTCGCCATTGCCGAGGATCGTTATCTCGGTGGCACCTGTGTCAATGCGGGCTGTGTCCCCAAGAAGCTGTTCGTGTATGCCTCCCACTTTGCCGAGGACTTTGAAGTCGCCAGAAGCTTCGGATGGACGGTCGGGAACACAGGATTCCACTGGCGGCGCCTGATTGAAAACAAGGATACCGAGATAAAACGGCTGAACGGGGTGTACCGGAAAATCCTCGATAGCGCCGGCGTTACCACCATCACTGGCCGGGCCACCCTGCTTGATGAGCACACCATCCGTGTCAATGGAAAAACCTGCACGGCGGAACGCATCCTGATCGCGACCGGGGGCTGGCCTAGTGTCCCGGACCTGCCCGGGACAGAACATGCCATCACCTCCAACGAGGCCTTTCACCTCGATACACTGCCGGGACGGATCCTCATTGTCGGCGGGGGCTATATTGCCGTTGAATTTGCCTGCATCTTCCATGGCCTGGGCGTGGCAACCACCTTGCTCTACCGGGGGCCACTTTTCCTGCGCGGTTTTGATCACGATCTGCGTGCCATGCTGGCGGAGGAGATGCGCAAAAAAGGAATCGAACTGCTCTTTAATACGAATGTTACCGGAATTACAAAAACGGATTCAGGTTTAAAGATACAACTAACGACTGACCAGCATCTAGTAACAAATACTGTGATGTTTGCCACCGGACGTAAACCCAACACCGCCGGTTTCGGTCTGGGAAAAGCGGGGGTCAGGCTCAATGAGCAGGGGGCCATTGTTGTCAACAGTCATTATCAGAGCTCTGTGCCTTCCATCTATGCCATCGGTGATGTCACCGATCGCGTCAACCTGACGCCGGTTGCCCTGGCGGAAGGCATGGCGCTGGCCAGGACACTTTTTGGCAAGCAACCGACCGAGGTGGATTATGCCAACATCCCCACCTGTGTTTTCAGCCAGCCCAGTCTGGGCACGGTCGGCCTGACGGAAGAAGAGGCAAGGCAACGCTATGCTGAGACTGCCATCTACAAATCCAGCTTCAGGCCAATGAAGCTGTCCCTGGCCGGCGGTGAGGAAAAGACCTTCATGAAGATCGTTGTCGACAAGGCCAGTGATCGCGTCGTCGGTGTCCACATGATGGGGCCTGATGCAGGCGAGATCATTCAGGGCATCGCCATCGCCATGAAGGCCGGCGCCACCAAGGCCACCTTCGATGCAACCATCGGCATTCATCCCACCGCCGCGGAAGAATTTGTAACGATGCGGGAGCCGGTCGCTGACTGATTATCGGATCAGGAACTGTGTAGGTTGGGCTGAATGAAATGAAGCCCAACATCTCAGCTATACGGAACAGGCTGACCCTGGCGGTTCAGGGCAGTCAGCCATTGAGGCGCTGCAGTGTCTCGTGGATAGCCACTCCACCACCGGCAATGAGGACCGTGAAGTAGACCATCGTGGCAAGGTTGGCGAGATACCCAAGCAGGATGTAGACACCATCCCGCTGCAACAACCCGATGACCAGAAAGAGAAGTGAAAGGGCGGGCAGGGTGTTGCTGAAAGGGACCAGCCCGAACGGCGCCATGAGCAGGATGGCCCCCGAGATCAGGGCGCAGTTGTTCAGGACGCCCATCAGGCCATCGGTCGTCAGCCACTCGAGTCGATGCGGGCGACTCACCCGCTCCAGGCGATGAAACCATACCAGGGCACGGTTGAGTGCAACGCGGAGCTTGTCGGTTGCTACGCTGCGGCTCTCAAAAGACTTCGGCAGCCACAGGTTGCGGCCGAACAGACGGCTGATACCGATCAGCAGGATGGCGGTACCAAACACCGTGCTGACACCCGGGATCGAAACGGGCACCATGAAAACAAGTGTCAGGAAACCGGTGACAAGCAGGAGACTGTCCTTCCCGACAAGTTCCAGGATCCCGCCCAGCGTCACACCCTCCGGCGGCAATCTGCCGATCACCAGCCGGAGTTTCTCCCCCATGGATTCAATCTGCAATCCCGCCTCCAAAGTAAGGTAGCTTTATCAGGGTACTTCCCTGTTATGCAGGTCAGTACGTCCAGGTACGCATTCTACCTATTTCAGGGTCCCTTGCTAAATGAGAGTTCCGAATCGGTGAACATATATGAGATTTGTCTGAATTCCCAAAGTTCACGAAACAAGTGCAACGGCATCGGAAGAAATGATCAACCTCT
>MGXK01000041.1:3203-3483 GCA_001802375.1 Gammaproteobacteria bacterium RBG_16_51_14 | reverse complement strand
CGCCTGCCTTGCTGCAGCTGTCATCTATGTGTCAATGAAAGACCTGACCGTTCGCAGTAACAGCAGTAAATCTAGCGGGTTGAAGTCCCGTTCGGGGAGTTGTCCGTGCGCCCCGGTAGCATGAGGAAGCGGCGTCGTGGTAACACGGGGTTGTGAGTTTCCAAACAGCAAGAGAGCAGGCCGAAACGCAAGTGAACCTACACGTAGCCTCGTAAACGAATTGGAGGAGCCGACCCTGTGGTCAGAAGGGGAAGGCCGTTGGATGGGTGCTGAAATAACG
>MGXK01000041.1:2932-3138 GCA_001802375.1 Gammaproteobacteria bacterium RBG_16_51_14 | reverse complement strand
GCTGGAGGCCCGGTACGGTGGTGGGGAGGCCACCGGCTGCTGCGTATAAGGAAACGAAAGCGCCGCAGGCCGTAGCGGGAGTCGGAGGGGCAGTTGGCTCCAGTTCGCCTTCCTCGTAGATGTTCTGCAAGTGTTCATTAATGGTCCGAACATCCTTTTGAAACAACTCGCCGATCAGTACCTGGGTCAGCCAGATTGTGTCGTTG
>MGXK01000041.1:0-2779 GCA_001802375.1 Gammaproteobacteria bacterium RBG_16_51_14 | reverse complement strand
CAAGCCACCGATCAATCGATCATCCTCCGCCGCAGTCCAGCGATCTGCACCCTTGTACTCGACGGCGAGGATGGGTCCCGGCTTCCCCTCTGATCCGGGTAGCTGGCACAGGAAGTCCGGATAGAAGCGACCATCCGCCTTCTGCAGAAAGAAGGAACTGCCTTCACGACGAACGAGATTGCGTACCCAGAACTGAATACGGCCCTGCTGAGCCTTGATGTCCAGCCAGCACGCGCACTCGAATTCCTCCTTGCTATCGAAGTCACCCATGCGCCCGTAGAAGTGCTTCCTGAAATCGAAGTGGCCGAACCGGCCGTCGTAGTCGCGGTTGGGCGCGTAGGCATGCGGATGAAAATCGAAAGCATAGAGATCACTCACCGCGACACGGGACGCGGCATCGTCACCGAACAGAGTTTGCTGGAATGCCTTGCCCACCGCCTGCTTTCGAAGGTCGCGGATACGCGCCTCCAACAAATTCCGGACTAGAAACTTCTGCAAGTTGGCGCGGGCCAGCGAAACGCCCGCCTTATGCATCAGGTCGGAGAGCCAAGCGGCGACAAATGCCTGCTTGCTGGCATGAGTTAGGGATTGCTCCGGCAGGTTGCGGCAAAGCCAGGTGGCGAGGCGAATCTCATCCCAGTTTTCAGGTTGGTACACCAGGCCCAAGTCGCGTTGCAGGTCAGGCAAGAAGCGAGAAACGACTTTGCCACTGGTGTCGTCCACATCGATTTCACCGCCCTCCGCGACCTTGAGGCCCGCCTTCAGCACGCTCAGGTCGTCGGCGGTGGGCGCGGCATCGTAGGGCGAGAGATCCCAAGGGTATTCCAGCACCTCCGGGTCATCGAATAGCTGCAAATTGCCTTGCACGCGCAGGGCGAGTTGTGGAACGCGAAAGCGTTCACCCGACTCCGCAGGCGTTTGAAAGAATTCGATGGCCGTTGTGCGGCTGACTTCAGCTGCCTCCAAAATCGCCGCAATCGCCGTTTCCGACTTGACCGAGGCCTTGAGAACTTCCGCTTCATCCTCGGTCAGAGGCGTGCTGATGGTCAGCGTGTTGAGCTTCGCATCCCAACTCACTTTATCGCGGATGGGTTTGGGTACGCTCTTCAAATCGGGTTTCTCGGACAAGGTAATCGCCACTGGCCGAGCGACAAACCGCCCGGCGTGGCCTTCCAGATCGAGTCGCGCCTGATCGGCCTTGGCGGCGGTCACAAACTCGGTCACCTCGCGCCGCTCGAAGCCGGCGCCGGCGACCAGGCGGTCACGCAATGCGCTGGCAGTCTCGGCAAAGTTGCGGGAGACAACGAAGGCGTAGGACTGATTCAGCACCCGCGCCTGCCGATGGCTCGCCCCCGGTTGCCGCAACACGCGTCCGAGCAACTGTTCAACCGCTGTGGCTGAATACAGGGATGCCATGCTGACCAGGATATAGGCGAAGGGGCAGTCCCAACCCTCGGCCAGCGCCTTCTGAGTGATAATGAACTTCACCGGGCAGGCCGGATCGGCAATGCCCAGCTTGTAGTCCGCGTCGATCTGCTCCACCCCCTTTTCCTCTCCGGTGGCGACCACGATTTCATCCGCCGGAATGCGATGATTGGTGATCAGCTCATTGCGCACGCGCTCGAAGTCCCGCGTCTCCACACCGGCCCGGCGCGGTTCCGACTGAATCAGCACGAGGGGACGCAAGTAGGCGGCGCCTGCCCGTCGCTCCTCATCGGCCAGCTTGTGCAAGGCATCCCGCCGGCCGATAGCATCGGCCAGGCACTGCTGCCAGTTCGGCTCAGTTTCGAGCACGATGGGCAGCTTGATCATTTCTTCCGCCTTTAATTCGGCGGCAGACACGCTGTGCAGCACGTTGCTGGGAATACGTTCCAGGTCGGGCGTGGCGGTGAGTTCCATCACCCCGCTGGGGCGGAAACGCGCCAGCATGTCGAACGCCAATTCGGTACGGCTGTTGTGCGCCTCATCGACGACCACGAACGGCCGGCGCAAGCGCAGCACGTTGGCCAGCGAATAGGGCGTGGTCCTGTCTGCACCTTCGCCCTCGGTCAACAGCTCCTCGCGCTGAGTGGGCGACAGGTTGTCGAAGTGGTGCATCAGCGCGCCGCTGGACTGATACACCTTGCGGCATTCCTCGTCCTCCACCTGAAACGCCTGCCGGGTAGCCACGATGATCGTGGTCGAGGTATCCAGCGTGGCACGGGTGACACTCTTGGCTTCCTCCAGATCCATCACCGTGACCGGGCCGGCTTCGCGCAGCGCCGTGTGGTAGGGATGTTGCCGGTCGCGCAAGGCGCGTAGCGTCTGCTCGCGGATCGGTTTGCTCGGCACCAGCCACAGAATGACGCTGAGCTCGCAGCGCAGCAGGTGCGTGTTGACCAGCGCCACGCTCTTGGCCGCCAGCCAGGTCTTGCCGCCGCCGGTGGGTACGCGCAGGCAGAAGTACGGCATGTCGGCCGGGAAACCCGACAGTGGGTTGTAGGCCATTCCACGCGCCCACAGGCGCTCGGTGACGGCGTTGAAGGCAATCGAGGGCGATGGCAATTCGTGGCAGGCCTTGAAGTAGGCCTCCACGCTTTCGAGCACTTGGGACTGGTAGGTTTTGGGCGCGAATGTGGTCATGGCTTACACCTCCAGCGCGTAAGGTGTCTGCTTGAAAGTGATGCCTTCCCGTGCCGCGCGGGCGCCGATGCGGTTGGCGGCGGCATAGATCACCTTGGGACCGGGGAATTTCGGCAGCACGTCAAACACCGGTCCGGTGAGCACATTGCCGCCGGCC
>MGXK01000040.1 GCA_001802375.1 Gammaproteobacteria bacterium RBG_16_51_14 | reverse complement strand
TTTACACGGTAGTAAATGAGCATTTTGAGCCCGTTTTTAACACCGTATCGGCAAGCACAGCAATTTTAAGATAGGTTCTACTGCAGGATTCAGGAGAAAACCGGCCCCCGTGCCGGTTTTTTTATCGCGTAACAAAACCCCGTGCCTAAGCACAGGGAGATTCAAGAAATGATAAGGTTGTCCCTGTGTATCAACTCCGGTTCATCGATATATCCCAGTAATCTCTCAAATTCATCGCTGCCTTTCCCCTGGACTCGCCTGGTCTCGGCCGCATCATAGTTGACCAGACCACGGGCAATCTCTTTCCCTGCCTGATCCTGACAGGCAACGATCTCGCCACGCCTGAATTCACCCTCAACCGAAATTACACCCGCCGCCAGCAGGCTTTTCCCTTGTAAACACAGTGCCTTCACCGCGCCGTGATCGAGCACCAGTTTTCCCTTGATTCGTGACTGACCGGCCAGCCATTGTTTGCGCGCGGCCAGACTTTCACGCGATGCGGTCAACAGGGTACCGATGATTTCACCGGCCGCTATTTTTTGCAGGGCGTTCCCGTCATGACCGGATGCAATGACGGTATCTGTACCCGATTTTGCTGCGATGACTGCCGCACGTAACTTCGTCAACATGCCACCCCGGCCCAGGGCGCCCCCCTCACCGGCGTATTGTTCCAGTGAGGCATCACCCGCGCTGGCTTCATATACCAGCTCAGCATCCGGCTTGTCCTTTGGATCACCCCTGAACAAACCCTCCTGATCGGTGAGGATCACCAGCAGATGGGCCTCGATTAAATTCGCGACCAGTCCCGCCAGGGTATCGTTATCGCCGAAACGGATCTCCTCCGTAGCAACCGTATCGTTTTCATTGACCACGGGGACCACCCCCAGTCTGACCAGGGTACGCAGACTGCTGCGTGCATTCAGATAACGTTCACGGTCACTGATATCATCATGGGTCAACAACACCTGGGCCGTATGCGTACCATAACGTTGAAAGCAGGATTCATAGGCCTGGATCAGGCCCATCTGACCGACCGCCGCCGCCGCCTGTAACTCATGGACCGCGCTGGGACGGTGTTTCCAGCCAAGCCGTGTCAGACCTTCGGCAATGGCACCGGAAGAAACCAGGACAACTTCAATACCCTGCTGCCGCAACTGCATGATCTGGCCAACCCAACGATCCAGCGAGGCATGATGCAGACCATTACCGTTATTGGTTAGTAACGCACTGCCGATTTTAACGACCCAGCGGCGTGCCTTTTTCAATTTTTCCCGTGCTTCACTCACCATCTCCGTGTTCCCGCCTTTCGCCTTGCAACCAGTGATGTATCTTATAGGTGAGATCCCGGCATCCCCGTCCGTTGATTGCCGAAATAACATGGATCGGCCGTTTCCCGCCCAGGCGTTGCCTGATCTCTTGCACCCTGTTTTCCACCTCCGCATTATCCAGCAAATCCGCCTTGTTCAAAACAAACCAGCGCTCACGCCGGAACAATGTCTCGGCGTATGCCTGCAATTCCGTTTCAATAGCGTGAATGTTTTCGATAATGACATCCATACGGGGATCAGTGCCGATGTCTATCAGATGCAACAGCAAATGGGTTCTCGCCAGGTGTCTGAGAAACTGCACACCAAGTCCAGCCCCCTGGGCTGCACCGGTAATCAGCCCCGGAATATCCGCAACAACAAATTCATGGTCCTCATCGATCCTGACGACACCCAGGTTAGGATAGAGCGTCGTAAATGGATAATCCGCGACCTTTGGCCGTGCGGCGGAAACTGCCCGGATAAAAGTGGATTTCCCGGCATTGGGCAAACCAAGCAATCCGACATCGGCCAGTACCTGCAATTCCAGACGCAGATTACGGGACTCCCCCGGCGTTCCTTTGGTAGTCTTGCGCGGGGCACGGTTGGTGCTGCTCTTGAAGCGTGCATTCCCCAGTCCACGCACACCGCCCCTGGCAATCACCAGGTGTTGATCCTTATGCACCAGATCACCGATCAATTCATTGGTATCATCATCAAAGATCAGGGTACCAAGGGGGACCCGGATATAGAGATCCTCCCCTTTCTTCCCGTAGCAGTCCTTGCCCATCCCGGCCTGACCGTTTTGTGCACGAAATACACGGGCGTGACGAAAATCGACCAACGTATTCAGACCCTCATCCACCACCAGACAGATGCTGCCGCCATTACCGCCGTCACCACCATCCGGGCCACCGCGTGGAACATATTTTTCCCGCCGGAAACTCAGGCACCCATGCCCGCCTTGACCCGCTTCCACACGTATGGTTGCTTCATCGACAAATTTCATTTTTCGTCGCTCGTTTCTCGCTGCCCGTATCCCGTGAACCCAATCAAAAACGGGCTACCTGGACCGGGTCTCCCCCAAACAAAAACCCCCGCCAGTGGCGGGGTTTTCTCTACCTGATTTCCCTGGTCTACTCAACCCGCAACCACACTTACAAAGGTCCTGTTTTTCGGACCTTTCTTCCCGAATTCAACCTTGCCATCCGATGTGGCAAACAGGGTGTGGTCATGACCACAACCCACATTCTCTCCGGCATGGATTTTGGTGCCACGCTGCCGGACCAGGATATTACCTGCCCTGACGACTTCACCACCATATTTCTTGACGCCCAGGCGTTTGGACTGAGAATCGCGCCCGTTGCGCGTACTGCCACCCGCTTTTTTATGTGCCATATACTACAACTCCGTAAGGTTATTTCGTGGCAATCCTGGTAATGGAAAGTTCGGTATAAGCCTGACGATGTCCCATCTGTCTGCGATGATGTTTCCGCCGTATGAATTTGATGACCCTGATCCTGGGACCGCGGCCATGAGATTTCACCATCGCGGTTACCTGCGCCCCCTTTACGAAGGGCGTGCCCATGGTGACGTTATCACCATCCACCAGCATGAGGACATCCAGGATTTGGATGGTCTTCCCCTCGTCTGCGACCAGTTTTTCGACCTTGACGGTGTCACCGGCCTTGACCTTGTATTGCTTGCCACCGGTCTTGATAACCGCGTACATTTCTTCTCTCTCCATACAATACCGGGAAATGCCCGGGACTCTTCTTCAAAGGGGGCTGATTCTAAGTAATTACTACCGTGGATACAAGCAGAGAACCCGGGATCACGGGTATTTCTTGGCAATTTGCCCCAACTCTTGGCAAAATGACGATCCTGAAAGTCAAACCCGTCAGCCAACGTATATCATAGCAGTGGAAAATTCCAGCGCGGCCGCAACCAGGCAACCAGAAGTGGATTTACAAGCCATAAGGGCGCTCATCAAGGATGATATGGCCCAGGTGGATGCCCTGATCCAGCAACGCTTGTATTCCAATGTCGGGTTGATTGACCAGTTAGGCCACTATATCGTCAACAGTGGCGGCAAGCGGCTGCGTCCTATTCTGCTGCTGCTCAGCGCCAGGCTGTTCTCCTATACCGGAACCCAGCATATCAATCTGGCCGCCATCGTCGAATTTATCCACACGGCAACGCTGCTGCATGATGATGTGGTGGATGCCTCACTGCTCCGCCGCGGCCAGGCGACGGCAAACCAGCGCTGGGGTAATGAGGCCAGTGTACTGGTGGGTGACTTTGTCTATTCACGTGCCTTTCAGATGATGGTGGATACGGATTCCATGCACGTCATGCAGATCATGTCGGACGCCACCAATACCATTGCCGAAGGCGAAGTGCAGCAAATGATCAACTGCCATGACCCCGATACGACGGAATCCCGTTATCTGAATGTGATTCATAAGAAAACCGCCAAACTGTTCGAGGCGGCAGCACAACTCGGAGCGGTGATCAGTAACCGGGCAGGCCGGGATGAGATCGCCATGGCCAATTACGGGATGTACCTGGGAACAGCCTACCAACTTGTTGATGACGTCCTCGATTACAGTTCTTCTTCATCCGAACTTGGCAAGAACATCGGCGATGACCTTGCCGAGGGCAAACCAACCCTGCCTCTACTCTATGCCATGTGGCATGGCACACCGGAACAATCCGGTATTATCCACTCCGCCATCCAGTATGGGGGCCTGGAAAATATCACCCCCATAAAGAATGCCATTGAAACGACCGGGGCCATTGCGTACACTGCCGCCCTTGCAAGAAAGAAGGCCAACATGGCCATGGAGGCACTCGCAGGGCTTCCTGATACAGAGTATCTGGATGCACTCTACAAACTTGCAGAATTTTCAGTTAATCGTTCTTCTTGACGGCCGATATCGGCAAACTTCGGGTTTATTTGTGCGGGATTACTTTCAGTCGGGGTGTAGCTCAGCCTGGTAGAGCACTGCCTTCGGGAGGCAGGGGTCGCAGGTTCAACTCCTGTCACCCCGACCAACCAAATCAGTAAAGTCACCCGCCATTCAGTCTTATTAATCCCTGTCTTTTGATTGGTGGTGCACAGATGGTGTGAGAGGATGGGCATATCAGAGGTTATTTTGCGGCCTGTGTTCTTATTAAAAATAGGCCAATCCACTTTCCTATTTCAATGAATCTTGGCGATCGACTCTGTGCCATAGGGAAGTTATCCCGACAAACTGATTATATTCAAGCCAGGTACCTGTTTTGGGCGCTGTGAAATCCTTTATAACAACCGGGTATTTCATGCCGGTGGGTGGATGCCTATAATGAATGCCTGGTTTCCAATCAACCACAGGGGTCTCCAATGATGAAAAGAATGACGGTTCTGATGTTTCTTTTTTTGCTATCTTCAACACCAGGTACGCAGGCTGGACAATGCCAGCAAAGCCGGGACGGCAGTCATGTCGCCTGTGGTGGGCAGGCCGTCTACTGCAAGCAAAGCCAGGACGGCAACCATGTCGCCTGTGGCGGGCAGGCCGTGCAGTGCATGGAAAGCCGGGAGGGCAATCAGGCCGCCTGCGGCGGACAGTCAGCAAACTGCTTGCTAAGCAATGACGGCAATCATGTTGCCTGTGGTGGTATGGCCGAAAAATGTATGGAAAGCCGGAACGGTAATTTTGTTGCCTGCGGCGGCAAGGCCGAACAGTGTATGGAAAGCCGGGACGGCAGCCACGTTGCCTGTGGGGGCTAGCGGCTGGAAAACAACGGGGTTGGTGCATAACCAACCAGTATTGTGGAATCAGGTAGTGAACGGCAGGTTGGATATAGCATCCCGCAGGGACGTGTATCCACTGGAATGCGGTGGATACTGCGCTTTTCGTCATTAATGGCGACGTCGAAGAAACTGATCACGCGACCTTTATTGCGGCAACAGCAGCAATTGCCGCTCGATCTTTGAATCGGTCTTGAATGATGCAGTAGATCGCGCCAGTCAGGACGTGTATACTTTTACGTATACACATCAGTAAGGCGTCATCATGAAAACAGCCAAAGTATTCAAGCAGGGCAATAGCCAGGCAGTGCGGCTGCCCAAAGAGTTTCGCTTTCAAGACGACGAAATTTTCATTCGCAAACAGGGCGATACCGTCATGTTGATCCCGAAAAAGGCCGCCCGCTGGCAACACCTGAAAAATTGCGTCGGCAAATTCCACGGCGAATTCAAGCGGGTATCTCAGAGAGCGTTCGAGGAACGGGACTGGCCGCAATGAATTACATGCTGGATACCAACACCTGCATCTACCTGATGACAGACCGGCATCCCGAGCGTCAGGAGCGCATTCTTGCCCAACTGGACAGACTGGCACCGGATGAAAACCTCTATCTCTCCAGCATCGTAGTGTTCGAACTCAGCTACGGTGCGCAGAAAGGCCGCTGGCGCAAGGCCAACCTCGCCTTGCTGGAAGAATTCCTGCTCGACTTCATCATCGCGCCCTTCGACGAGAAAGCCGCTCACGCCAGCGGAGAAATCCGGACGACACTGGAGAAAAAAGGGAATCCCATCGGTTCGAAAGACACCCTCATCGCAGGGCATGCGGTGAGTATGGACATGCCGCTGGTCACGCACAACGTCGGCGAATTTTCGCGGGTGTCTGGGCTGAAGGTAAAAAACTGGGCAAGAGTGTAGTCAACCAAATAAAGGTGCAGGTTGCTGGTAGTGGGTTGTAGGTTGTAAACAACTGACAAATGACAACTGGCAGCTTTTATTGTTGCAGGTTGCTGGTGGCGGGTGGTAAACAACCAACAACTGACTACGGACAACTGACAAAGTGTATAATTTGTGTTGGTTTATTCCTGTTATTACTCCGGCGTTGACCTGCTACCTTACCTGGATCAGTTCGTTACGAGTATCCATCCAGCGCGTAATCATCTCACATGCCGGCCAGTTTCAGGTTGGTCCGGACAGCGCCCGGTATGGAATCTGTTCTGAATATCCACCAAATTAATAGCAGGCACATCCCTGTGCACTGTCTGGTTGTCCTTTTATTGCGCCATCTGTTTGCAGGCCTTCAGGCATACCGCGCGTACACTCGTCGACGCCTTTTTTGCCTTGATTACCATCGGTTCGCCTGTGAACGGATTCGTGCCTTTTCTTTCCTTTGTTGCCGGTCTGTTAACCCTTCTGAGTTTAACGCCCAGGTCAGGCACAATAAACTCACCACAGGAACGTGGCTTCAAATGTCGCTGCGCCTGCCGGGTCAGGGATACTAATACCGATTTAACATCCTGTTTTGATATTCCGGTAGCTCCGGAAATCTCTGCAATAATCTGTGCTTTTGTCTGACGATCTTTGATCACTGTTGATTTTGGTTCAGCCATGTTGACTCCTGATTATTATTTTGAATTTACCTGACGATTGATACAACCCGTATCGACCAGACTACCAGATAATTCTGGTTCTGTGTCGCCGGATAGTATGCCACAGATTCTTGTTGATGGATTTAATCTGATGAACTGGTAGAGTCCAGGACTGATTCCGTTACAGAGCCGTCCCGGTCACAGAAACAGGAAGATTATTTGAGACTTCTACTCAAACGAATTTACAAAACTTCGGATCGCAGCCTGGTCTTGCCTGTGCCTGAATTAAAGACTGCCTTGCCGGGAGCTGATGTCGATGAGGCTCACGGTCCCCGTATTTCCATCCAGTGCGACCAGCATGCCATCACGCAATAACACGGTGGCACTCTCCATGACGACCGCCGGGATCCCGCTCTCGCGCGCCTGACATGCGCTATGGGCGAGAAAACCGCCCACCTCGATAATGAGCCCGGCAGCCTTGCGGAACAGGGCCGCGACACCGAGGTTTGCGGATCGCATGACGATGATTTCATGGCCACTCAATTCCTGCATCAGCGCCGGCAGATCGATCGTCTCGGCATCCAGGATGCGGACGACACCGGTTGCTTCGCCGGGTGAAACGGGAATGCCACTGATCTGTCGCGCGGCAGAGAAGATGGCACGGGTTCCAATTGCCCCGGGCTCACTACTGAAGATGACGGAAGGCATACGCTTCTCCCGTGCCAGGATCCTGGCCAGGCGCCTTTCTTCCTGCCGTTGCCTGATCCTGGCACGCACGGGATCGAGCGGTCCCAGGCATTCCGGAAGTTCTTCCGGATAGAGATAAAAGATATCGTCCGGTGCAAGTCCAATCCGCTGCGCCAGTTCAAGTAACACCCGGCGCACCAGTGCATACTCGGCCGCGAAATAGTATTTGATGGTTTCCCGTAATGGCAGATACGACTGGGCGATCTGCAGTTCGGAAAAAAAACAGTCAATCTCCTGTTCCTCCTTCCCGGCCTCCTGCAATCTCGTACGCACCTGTTTCTCCAGTGACTGGCGATTGTGCACCTGTTCACGGAATGCATGGGTCAGTCCCTGGCCGGAGGTGCGGATATCTTTCAGCAGTTGTTCCAGTTTTCCCGGATCATCGGCATATCTGGGTGCCGATATTTCCAGTTCGTTCGGGGCCAGGTGCCCGTATTCAGAGAGGAATTCTTCGGGCGTCAGTCTGCCAAAGGCCAGGTTTTCCAGGTCGGTCGACTGCTGCGTAATACGGCTCCCTTCCAGACCCTGTAACAGCTTGCTGAATACGAGGGCCGCTGCTTCCGCGCCAAACAGGCCCAGCAGCCGGGTGCGCGCGATCTCGGTAAACAGAAACCCGAGTCGTGCTGCAATCACGAACTGGACACAGGAGTGGGTCCGCAGATGCTGCAGCAGGGCATCCAGTTTTGCCACCAGATCTTCGGCAGGGGTGCTGGAATAATCGGTCCGGCGTTCCGTCTCAAGATATCGCCGGAACTCCTGCTCAGTCCGCTCTGGAAACTCTTTCAGCAGACGTTTCCCGCAGGCAATGATGTTCTCACGAAATGTCGAATATAACTGATAGTAGCCTTCCCCTTCCGTGGCACCGTAACGGGAGATCAGTGCCTCA
>MGXK01000039.1:5018-27586 GCA_001802375.1 Gammaproteobacteria bacterium RBG_16_51_14 | reverse complement strand
TTATTGAAGCACTTGTAAATTAGAAATGGAATAACCTCCCCCTTGAAGGGGGAGGAATAAGATAAGTTAGCGCTTATGCGCCTTCGCGGGAATGACGTTATTGAATTTCTATCAGAGGTTCCTCAGGTTATAGCCCGCTTTCCTTCTTCAACGTCATGATTGCAACGCCGACTGCATTTGATGCCACGGCATACGGGGTGTCCGATTCGATCATGGCCGTAGCCTCCGCAAATTTTTTGGCGTTAATGCTTTTGGCAACCTTGCCGGCCTCGGTGTGAAAGATGGCATGTTTTTTTATGCACTCCGACAGGATTGCAAGATGGCTGAATCTTGACTTTGCATCGCCATGCAGCCACTTGCCGAACTCGCAGCAATTATCTTTTGCGATAGTTTCAACATCCATTGTTTCCTTATCGAGAATTGCCTTGCGGAATTTCACTTTCCACTCGGCATGTTTGCCAAGCGCCTGATTCAAATCTATTACGGCTGTCTGATTTATAGCCATTACTGCCTCCTTGAGTGGTTGGCGCGAAAGATTACACCTGAATTGTTGTACAACATCCTTAGAATTCACCGAAAAACAACCTTGCATCCTCCGGCAACGCGGTTCATTCCATAATCTGCCCTGAGCGAATCCGAAGGCAGCGGCAATCGCCATGGGGCGCCAGCGAAGACACGCGGTTGAGATTAGGCGGCGCAGCCGTATTTGTATGTGACATTAGTCACATCCTCAACACAAAAAAGAATGGCTGCCGTATCACGGTGCCGGCGCCGTTGCGCCATGTTCGGCGCAAATTACACGAGAAAGTCCTGTTCAGCCCACGGGGATGATTCCTTCAGGCTTCCGACAACAACCTTATCACTTCCTCATCGCTCACCTGAGGGAAAGACGCATAGAACTGCCCCACCGCATAGAACATTTCCGGCGCGCTCAGGCACACCACTTCATCGGCATAAGGTTTCACCTTGGCCAGCGTATCCGGCGGAGCCACCGGCACGGCACAGATCAGTTTTTTCGGGGATTTGGCGCGCAGTGCGTGCAGCGCGGCGATCATCGTGGAGCCGGTGGCCAGGCCATCGTCCACCACGATGACGATGCGCCCCGCCGGGTCGTGCGGCGGGCGTATCGGGGTATAGCTGGCGCGCCGCTCGCGCATCACCTTGAGTTGCGCTTCCTTCTCGGCTTCGATGTACTGCGCACTGCCGCCCACCCGTCCGGCATAGTCGCCAAGATAGGTCCAGCCGGACTCGTCCACCGAACCGATCGCGAACTCCGGATTGCCCGGCGCGCGCAGTTTGCGCACCAGCACCACATCCACTTCGCCGCCCAGTTCATCGGCGATGATCTTCGCCATCGGCACCGCGCCGCGCGGTATCGCCAGCACCAGCGGGTTCTGGCCGCGATATTGTTCGAGTGCAACCACCATACGGCGCGCTGCATCTTCACGATCACGAAATATCATGTTTGTACCCTCCCCATTGTTCCTTGTGTGGCGTTTAGAACTTGTCTTGTCCCGGAGCGGCTTCAGCCGCGATATTGCCTGTAAATTCATCTGCCAATGGCGGGTACGAAAAACTTTTGTCCCGGCACCGGTGTGACCCGCCCTACAATTATCCGATCTACAGTTGATTCCGCTGCCGCCGCGCCTCGAACAGGCAGATGCCCGCGCTCACCGAGACGTTCAAACTTTCCACGCTGCCCAGCATCGGGATGCGCACCAGTTCGTCGCAGGTCTCGCGCGTCAGGCGGCGCAGGCCTTCACCTTCCGCGCCCAGCACCCAGGCCAGCGGGCCGGCGTGTCTGAAGCCGTTCATATCCTGCCCGGCCTCCTCTGCCGCGCCGGCCACCCAGATGTCGCGTTCTTTCAAATCACGCAAGGTGCGCGCGAGATTCGTGACGGTGATGTAAGGCACGGTTTCCGCCGCACCGCAGGCGACCTTTTCCACCGTGGCGGTGATGCCGACCGCGCGGTCCTTGGGCGCAATCACCGCATGCACGCCAAACGCATCGGCGCTGCGCAGGCACGCGCCGAGATTGTGCGGGTCTTGCACACCATCCAGCACCAGCAGCAACGGCGGCTCGCTGAGCGTATCAAGCACATCTTCCAGATGATGCACCCGCTGCGCCGCATCTACGCGCGCCGCGACACCCTGATGGCGCGCATTGCCCGCCATGCCATCGAGGCGCGCCGCCTCTACCGGGATGATGCGCACGCCATTGGTTTCGGCGAGCTTGATCAGGTCGCGCATGCGCGGGTCATGACGCTGCGCCTGCAAATAGATTTCCTGCACGCCATCGGGATTCTGGCGGATACGCGCAGTCACGGCATGAAAGCCGTAGATCAGGCGCAGATCAGCCATGCCGCTTCTTGCCCCGGGCGGGCTTATTTGCGGCGGATTTTTTCGCCGCCTTAAATCCCCCCTCGCTACGATCTCCCCCCTTTAGCAAAGGGGGGGGGATTTCCTCGTGCAGCACGAAATCAACCTTGGTGCTTTCCATGTCCACCTTGACGACTCGCACTTGCACGCGGTCGCCGAGGCGGTAACGCTGCCCGGTGCGCTCGCCGAGCAACTCGTGCTTGGCCGCATCGAAGTGGAAATAATCCTTGCCGAGTTCCGAGATGTGCACCAGCCCCTCGACATACAGATCGTCCAGCGAAACGAACATGCCGAAGCCGGTGACAGAAGAAACCGTGCCGGTGAACACGCTACCGAGATGGTCGCGCATGTAGAAACATTTCAGCCAGGCTTCGACATCGCGGGTGGCGTCGTCGGCGCGTCGCTCGGTCATTGAGCAGTGCACTCCAAGCTCGCCCCATTTCTGCGCGGGCTTGTATTGCTTACCCTGCAGCACCGCGTTGATGGCGCGATGCACCAGCAGATCGGGGTAGCGGCGTATCGGCGAAGTGAAATGCGTGTAAGCGTCGTAACCCAGGCCGAAGTGGCCGATGTTCTCCGGCTCGTACTTGGCCTGGCGCAGGGAACGCAGCATCACCATTTGCAGCAACCCTGCATCGGGACGGCCTTTGATGCGCTTGAGCAGCTTGGAATAATCGGCTGCCTGCGGATCATCTTCGCCGGTGAGTTGCAGGCCGAATTCCTTCATGAATTCGCGCAGCGCTTCCAGCTTCTCCGGTGTCGGCCCCTGGTGGATGCGATACAGCACGGTGTGCTGATGGTCTTGCAAGTAACCTGCCGCGCACACGTTCGCCGCCAGCATGCACTCTTCGATCAGTTTGTGCGCGTCGTTGCGGATAACCGGCACGATGCGCTCGATCTTGCCCTGATCGGTAAAGATCATCTGTGTCTCGACCGTCTCGAAATCGATCGCGCCGCGTTTCTCGCGCGCCTTTAACAGCTTTTGGAACAATTCATAGAGATGTTGCAGATGCGGCACGATGGCCTTGTTGCTCCTGGACAGCTCGCCATCCGGTTCGGCCAGCATCGCCGCAACCTGCGTGTAGGTCAGGCGCGCTTGCGAATGCATCACCGATGGGTAGAAGCGATATTTTTCGATATCGCCGCTGCTGCTGACGTGCATGTCGCACACCATGCACAGACGGTCAACTTTGGGGTTCAACGAACACAGGCCGTTGGATAACTCCTCAGGCAACATCGGAATCACGCGGCGCGGGAAATACACCGAATTACCGCGCAGAATCGCCTCGCGATCCAGCGCGTCACCGGTTTGCACATAGTGGCTGACGTCGGCGATCGCCACCACCAGGCGGTAGCCGCCCTTCTCGGGCGCGCAATACACCGCGTCATCGAAATCGCGCGCGGTCTCGCCGTCTATGGTGACCAGCGGCAGGTTGCGTATGTCTTCACGCCCGGCCCAATCCGCCGGTGCAACGACAGGAGAAATCGCTTTGGCCTGCTTTTCGGCATCATTGGGAAATTCGTACGGCAGGTCATGCTTGCGCAACGCGATCTCGATCTCCATGCCGGGATCGGCATAGTTGCCCAACACCTCGGTGATGCGCCCGATCGGCTGCGCGTGTTTGTTGGGCTGCTGCAAAATCTCCAGCATCACCACTTGCCCTACCCTGGCTGCACCGGATTCGCCGGCTGCAACCAATATATCCTGCGTGATGCGGCGATTTTCCGCCACCACGAACTTGATGCCGTGCTCTTCATACAAGCGCCCTACCACGCGATTGTTGGCGCGCTCCAGCACCTCGACGATCTTGGCCTCGGGGCGGCCGCGCCTGTCCACGCCGCTTTGCCGCACCATCACCACGTCGCCGTGCAACACCTGGTGCATCTCCTTTTCGCTGAGGAACATGTCCGGGCTGCCGTCCTCCGGGATCAGGAAGCCGAAACCGTCCGGATGGCCCTGCACCTTGCCCTTGACCAGATCGAGCTTTTCCACCACGCAGATGTCGCGCTTGCGATTGCGCATGATCTGCCCGTCGCGTTCCATCGCGCGCAGACGGCGCGAAAACAGGTCTTCCTCATCCTTCTCGATGTGCAGCAGTTGCAGCAACTCCTCATCGCCGACTGGAGCGCCTTGCTCTGTGAGTATCTGCAAGATGAATTCGCGGCTCGGCAGCGGGCTTTCGTACTTCTCGCGTTCGCGCTCCAGAAACGGGTCTTGCTGACGTAAATTTTTATTCTTTTTCATCGCTTCGCGCCCCCTATCCAACTTTCCCCCACAAGCGGGATAACCAGCGACTTGGCCGCGGTCGTTTGCGGCCTAGTCGAATGGCTAGTTGTTTCACCCAGAAAGGGCAATCGTGGAAAACATTTTTTATTCATTGACAATAAATCCTTTAACAATTAAATTGCGCGCCTTCAGCAAAGCTTCAGCGCAAATCTTCATGCCCAGATGGCGGAATTGGTAGACGCGCACGGTTCAGGTCCGTGTGCCGCAAGGTGTGGAGGTTCGAGTCCTCTTCTGGGCACCATGAAACAACTCAATAACCGCATCAATGCTCAATCTGTAGCTGATGCGGTTTTTTGTTACCCGTAAAGTTACCCGCATACCTTTAAGTCTTCATAATTCAAAATCAGGTCGGATTTTACACTATAGGCACCGCAAACCACGGCTGCTTTTTCCACATTGCTTATTCCCTTTTCATTTTCAGGGAGCCCTTGGGGCGGATGGGAAGCGTGGCAGGTGAGGCGGGAACGAGCAGCGCAGCGCGACCCCGCGCAGCCTGACAGGCTGGGAGGGCAGGGACAATCAAACACAACGCGCAGCGACCAAGCCTGACTTTGACTCCAGGGTGGTGTGTGGCAATGAAAAAGCCGGTGCCGTGGTTTTGTCCGGCATGGTTTTTTTATTGGCGCGCACGACCCGCATACGGCAGCGGTGGCGTGACGGTGAAGGCGCTGTTGGTTCATGCCTGCGCCGTGACGTTGCCGCGATAAATAAAATGCTCTTCCGCTGTGAACGATACCGCGCAGCGACCACGCCTCACAAAAACAAACCAAATCTGCGTAGCCGACCGAATAAGCATTGCCTCGCCTTGCCCGTCTCTGCGCGAACCAGCGGGCGATGCAGGGCGCAAGCCAGTGGACGGTGCGCGGGGATGCAGGTTTACCCAAGGCAAGGGGTGGCAGTGCGGACGGGTGCGGTCATGCCTTTGCTTCACTTGGCCGCTGGGGGGATGGGGGGCGTTAGCGGGAAAGCGCCCCCCACATAAGCCGCGAAGCGACCACAACAAGACAAGACATAGACCGGCACGACCATGCAGCAAAAGGCGAAGGGGCGACGAATCACCAGCCCCGTTTTGCTGCCCCTCACCGCAGGTGATGGACGTTGACTTTGACTTGTGTGGCGGTATTTACCTGAAGGGCGCAAGACATAACGGCCTCTTATGCGACCGGGAGGCGCGCAGCGGTGCGCAGCACTTGCATAAGACGCCGTTATGTTGGATGCCGTCACACAACAACCGGCGCAGCCGACAACGCTTTGCCAGGACGGTGTGAGGGCGCGGCACGTCCAGGCTACCACTGCACCAGCAGCCTGCGAACGGCGAGCGCTTGATGGCGTAGCGGCTTCATGCGGAGCCATGAAGCGCGAAGTCGTGAAGCGGCTGCGGCAACGGAGGGAAACCAGCGTGTTGCAGCGTAGAAGCCGAGGGCGGCTTTTTGCCTTCGGCGCTCTGTCCGATGCCACAACATTAGCCGACAGCGCACCGCAAGCCCTTGGCGAGGACTTTTTCGCGAAGGGCGCAGTGGTGAGGTGGCGGCGGGATCGGAGCGGACACACTTGGAGCGGAGCTATAAGCAGAGGGCAGTTTCATCGCCTTCTGCGCTCTGTTCGATGCCACTGCGCTAGCGAAGGCGCGGGGCTTGCGGGTTTTATTGCAAGCGCCGTGACTGAGCGGTCAAGCTGTTTCAATGGTGGGGAGCGCAGCTTACCGCTGCCCAACGCGGAGTAACGGTCATCCCGCTAAAACCAAAGCGGCCTGATGGTTTTCGGCACAGCAATCAAGCTGCGTGACGGGCAGTCAGATTGATTTTCTACTTAGTCAACGGTAACGCACAGTTCGCGAAAAAAGTTGAGTAGTTATTATTCAGAAAGAAAATCGTTGAGCCGCTTTACTATCAGCTCACGCCGACTGCGCAAAAAATCTTTGTAACTTTCCACACCTAGCAGAGTCTGCGCTGTCGGAATACACTGCTTTTCAAATGCAGCATTGCCCGCCTTTTCGATCATGGGCGGCAAATATTGACTAGGTTCCTTGTCACTAATTTGGCGATTAGTTTTTCCGCTGATAAAGCACAGGTTGGCTATATCATCTGCCTCGCGTGAAGTGTAAGCACCCTTGAGTACCGCCTTCGGAAAGATGTGATGAAACTGAAGCCGGTGGTGTGCGCCCTCGTGATCTAGCGCAATGGACAGATTCGAGCGCCAATCTTTGGCACCGTTTGCACGAAATGCAAGGAACATAGTCTTGAAGAGCGCACTGCGCTGATTACGGCCTTCAAGTTCTCCAGCAGAAATATCCAAACGACCTACCTGCGACCGCAGACGGTCGATCAGCTCTTCAGCGCCACCGTCCTCACGCAATGTGGCAAGGTCTTGGTCAAGCAGAGTTTCACTGGAACCGCGTGAATAGCGACCCTTCGCATTCGCAGCGAGAACCCAATACCGCAAACGCTGCGATTCCTCTTCCCCGATCTGATAATTCCGCTTGTGCCCGTAGTAGCCCAAAGTCACTAGCAGAAATGGCGACGACAATAGCGCTGGGCCGTCGATACCGGCATTATTTCTCAGGAAATTCATCGCAAATTCCATCCCCGGCACGCTATCTTTCCAAGCCTGCTGCAAGGACTCAATAGAAAGTTTACCTACCGTAAGAAAACGCGACTGCCCGGTGCCAAACGCAACCATATTTTTCAGATACAGGCCAAGATCAAGGTCGAATCCTGCCTTGACGCACTGAGATTGAAATGCTTGAAAAATCTTGAGAGCGCCACGCCATTTAGCGGTAATCTGCGCCAGTGCCAAGTCGGAGCTGCGCAGCTTGGCACCAAGTGAATTCACGCGAACAAATATTTCTGTTACCTCGTCGTAGGAAAGACGCCGCTCCAACACATCCATGCGGTAAACATACTTGCGGACACCGCGCAGCTTGGCAAGACGCTGGCTATATTTCTCATATCTGGGGTCTTCAAAGCTTGTAATACCAGCTCGCTTAAGGAATTGCGCATCGCTATCAGTCTTAAATACCTCTGTTACCTTCACCCACTGTGGCAACTGTTCCAGTTTTCGAGTGGCCACCACAAAGGTCATACGGTCGAAACGCTTTTGCAGTTCATCCTCACTGGAATCGGCTTCTTCGTCAGTAAGCTCATCATCTTCTTCACCGTCGCCACCATCCTCATCAACCTCTGTCACAACTGTTAGTTGGTCAGGATGTTCCAGATTGAAGAGTAATTCGATTGGCCGCTGACGCCCACGTACATTTACTTGCTCACCACGGATCACCGCCGACAGGGATGTTAGGCGCTGCTGTCCGTCGAGCAAAAGACGTGTGCTTTGGTAGGGGTTTTTCTGTTGTTCGATGGCAAATTCCTGGAGTGGTACAGCCTCGTCGGTTTCCCACAGCAGAATCGCCCCAGATGGATAGCCACGATAAAGGGAATCGAGCAAGTCGCGGACACGGGTAGATCGCCAGACATAACGGCGCTGCATTTCCGGTAAGCGCAACTCACCGCGCTCAATCATGCCAACAAGCTCCTCTACGGATGCTTCAGCTTTGGCCATAAGACCCCCTTTAATATCATCAGCCCTAAAACTGCCCTGCCAAACCATCCAGCGTCATATTCACCGCAATCGCGTTATGCGGTATCAGCACATAGCGCCAAGGCTTTCCGCCATTGGCAATCGCATAGTCAGAAGCATTTTTGCACCACCTGATTGCCGCTTCCTTTTTGGCTAAGACAATGGGATCAGCCATCTGATTACTGGCCTTCGGTTCCAGCATGTAAATCGCATCATTCGTCTCAGCCACAAAATCCGGCTGATACTCGGGATGATCGGCTCCCTGTTTGTAGAAAATCAGAAATTGTCCCTTGGCTGGCTTGAACCACTTCTGCGCATCACGCTCAAGGATCACTGCCAGCACGCGCTCCGCTTCTGAAGCAAATTTCTGCACCGGGTACAGGCAATTCTTAAAGCCGCCGAAAACATACTTCGACATATTGCTCTTATCATCGGGCGAGACACGGTAGTCCGCAGTTGGCTCATTGACCGAATAGGTGTAGGCGCTGGGCTTGAGTTCCACATACCCCTTGCTCACCACCACCTCATAGTCAACATCCTCTTCCCAAAAATGATCCTGCATCTGCGCATGGATGAATTTGGCAATATCGCGTTGGTAGCAGCGCAACACCTTGCGGGCTTCATCTTCGGTTAGATAGCTGCAAAGGTGCTTAACGGTTTGCTTGGCCAAGTCGTACAACAAATCAGCTTGGTCGTCGTAAGAGACATCGTCAAAATCCATCAAGCCGCTGACGACATAATCCTCGATCCGCTTCTCCTCAATGCCGCCAACACCCAGCGTTACCTCATCCCGCTGGCCGGTGCGCAGGTGCTGTATCCATAGCTCATCGGACACTGCCGGGTATTTCAGCGTATCCAGCTTCAGGGTAAAGGGCTTGAATCCGGCTTTCACTTCGCCCTTGGGCACAACCAGAATGCGCGGAATTTCTATCGTCTGTTGCATCACCAACTCGACCGTTTTCGCGACGACGGCAGCGAAGTCCGGCTGCTCGGTCACACCTTCCAGTTCCATCTGTGTGGGGCGATGCTGCTCTTGCACAGCCTTGACGATGGCCGCCTGAACTTCGGGATTTTTCAGGTGCGCCAGCGTCGGCACAGCCGTCGGCTGATTCTCCATCTTGCGTATCACGTCGTAAGCAATCTGCGCGACTTTCTGCTCTTCCGGCTTGGTGAAGACGGGCTGCACATCCTGCCCGGCCATCTTCGTGCTGGCTGTCGCATCGGCTGGTTTCAAACCCAGCTTGGCAGCGAGTTGCGACTGCGAAACAATGGTCGCGGTTTTTTGCCCGAAGTCATCATCATCCAGTATCACCGCCTTCAAGTGAATGGCGGAATCAGGCCGGTTCGCCTCGTTGATAATTTCCTGAAACTTGTCATGCGCGACGATGTTCAGCCTGTCCACGGCAGTCACGCCGGTGCGCTTACCATAAGGCAGACGCAGGCCGCGCCCGATGGACTGCTCGATCAGAATTTTCGCATTGGCGGCACGCAACGGCACAATGGTATAGAGGTTGGTCACGTCCCAACCTTCTTTCAGCATGTTGACGTGGATGACAATCTCCGTCGGTTCATCGGTGTGTTCCACCTTCAGCAGCCGCTCGATCATTTCCTCTTCTTCGGCACCGGTTTGGCTGGAATCAACCTGAATGACCTTGTCCTTGTAGCGCCCCTCAAAGAACTCATCCGACTTTATCAAGGCGGTCAACTGCCCGGCATGGGTCGTGTCGCGCGCGATCACCAGCAGGAAAGGCTTAACGATAGGGTTGCTGGTTTCACGGGCATAAGTTTCCAGCTCCACCTTCACGCTTTCGTGCAGGCGCACACCATCTTCCAGCTTCATGCGCTCGATCTCTTCCGGCGACATCCCCGCAGGATTAAAATTCTTGCGCGTCACCACCGCAGGCTCTTTCACAAAACCATCTTCCATCGCCTTGCCAAGCGGGTAATCGAGAATGACGTTCTTGAACCGAACCGCACCTTTAGCGCCTTCGACTAACGGTGTCGCCGTCAGCTCCAGCCCCAGAATTGGCTTCAGCTCATTGATTGCCCTGATCCCGGCACTGGCTCGGTATCGGTGCGATTCATCCATCAGCATGACCAGGTCTGGTAAACCGGCCAGATAATCGAAGTAACTCTCGCCGATATATTCCGACAGCCGCTTGATGCGCGGAGACTTGCCGCCGCGCACCTCGGAATTGATTTTCGAGATATTGAAAATATTGATGCGCACCCCGCCGAACAGCATGCCACTGGCCGGGTCGTGCTGGTCGTAGTTATCGCCGGTGATGATGGAAGGCGCATCAATAGCGAATTCAGAGATGCCCTTGAACACATACTTCGGATGCGTGCGGTCGCTGAAATCCACGATCAGTTTGTTATAGATGGTCAGGTTCGGAGCCAGCACGAAGAAATTATTGATGCCGTGCGCCAAGTGTAGATAGCTGATGAATGCACCCATCAGCCGCGTCTTGCCCACCCCTGTTGCCAGCGCAAAACACAATGAAGGAAACTCGCGCTCGAAGTCAGTCACCGAGGGAAACTCGCTATGAATGATCTCCAGCGCGGCAGCAACGTCCGCCCCTTTGCGTGGCGGAACAATCTCGGTGATGCGGTCGAGAATCTCCAGCGAACGGCGTTGCGGCGCGCGCAAACTCAGCCGCCCGGCGATGGCATTCACATGACGGTTCATTTCGCATCCCCTTCATCGAACAACCCACCCTGCGCCACATTCACCCCTCGCCCGCTTGCGGGAGAGGGGCTGGGGGAGAGGGTGGCTGGTGGGGCTTTCGGCAAATTCTCCACCTGCAACGAATAATCATCATGCCCCCACTCACAGCGCGACAGCACCTGCTTGGGAATCTTTTTCACGGTGAGATTCGGATAATCGCCACGCCCACGGAAAGCGGTACACAACACCAACAAGCTGCGCTCCGTCCCCACCTCATCCGCAAGCTGCTGCAACTGCTCGTGGTTCAGGTTCGCCGTGGTGACGTAGATAAAATCCCGCTCGGTGGAATGCCCGTGCATCCAGTAATGTGCATCGCTGGGCGCGTAGGTGAAGCCCTCCAGCTTGCACAGGGCTTGCGCCAGCATCTCCGCGTTGTATTCCTTGTTGATCACCCACTGCCCGTAAGCATCCTGCCGCAACAGGCTGGGGGCGAGTTTGTAATAGCGGAAACCGCCACCGCCTTGCCAGTTCACTGCCTCGGAAATACCGCCCTTATCCTCGCCGTCGATTACTTTTTGCAGGCGCGGAATGATGTGCGTGTGGCAATGCTCGCCCAACTCCACCATGATCCAGCGGCGACCCATCTTGTGCGCCACCGCGCCAGTGGTGCCGGAACCGGCGAAGGAATCGAGAACGAGGTCGCCGGGGTTGGTGGCGATCTCCAACACTCTTTTGAGCAATCGCTCTGGCTTCGGTGTATCGAAGATGTCTTGGCTATTGAAAGCGCGAACTTCTAGCTTGGCCTCATGATTGTGCCCAACCTCTTCATTCGGCCAAAAAGTCGCAGGTGGTCTAGTAGGATTCTCTTCAAGATATTGCTTTACATATATTTCCCAAGTCCCATCTTTTTTTATGAACTCAAGTTGATCCATATTCGTGGGAACATTTTCTTTCTTCCATCGCCAACGCCCCTCTGTTCCATCCGGCTTGACCGGCCAAACTTCAGAACCATCTGGTGTGGTAATCGAATACCACATTGAAGGGCGGTCTTGGCGTAATGATTCAGAGCCCTCTTTTCTCAGTGAGCGACGGCGATAGTATTTTTTTACAGTTTCATCAAAAAATCCAAACTGCGCCGCATTCTGATCTTTGGGAAGTTGGAGCGGAAAGAACTTGTCAGTCTTTTGATAAACCATCAGATGGTCATGAGACACACTAAAACCACGGGCATCCATTCGCTCGCTGTAGACCTTTTGCCAAAAACAATTGGCTGCAAAGTTCGCCCGCCCAAACACCTCATCGCACATCACCTTCAGGTAATGCGCCTCGTTGTCATCAATCGTGATCCACAGCGAACCATCATCCGACAACAGCCGCCGGATAATCTCCAGCCGGTCGCGCATCAGCGACAGCCAGATCGAATGCTCTACCCCGTCGTCGTAATGCGTGAACGCGCTGCCAGTGTTATACGGCGGATCAATAAACACGCACTTCACCTTCCCCGCAAACTCCGCCTCCAAAGCCTTCAACGCCAGCAGGTTGTCGCCAAAGATGAGCTGGTTGTCGAAGATGTCGTTATCCGACACCCGATGCTTCGCGTGATAACTCTTCGCCGCATCTTCCAGCAAAATGCGCGGCTCCAACTTGGGGCGGTTCTCCTTGCCGATCCAGGTGAGTTCGAGTTTTTGTTTTTTGTTATTCATTTGTTAATTTGGTTTCTTCAAAGGGTGAAGACGGCGTGTTTCCCCGGTCGTTGCCCAGTAGCTACCGGACTTACTGTTTCTGGGCCAGCCTGCATCACCGTCGGTCAAGGTGCTCATGAGTTCCAGAACCTGCTGTCCGAACACAAGACCATCGGCATCAAGCAAATCAAATGACAGCTCGTTGAAATGGCAGCCAAAGACATTTCGGGCTTGAGCTATTCGCGTGAGCTCATCCATATAGGGTGCCAATGGGACGGTATTGTAAACCGGCGTACCAGATGTATCAGCGCCATTCAATACGTCCACCTTCAGTGAAGTTCGAAGTTTCTTGTCCAAGGCAGGTAACAAATCTCCGAGGGTATACAAACCGCCAGCCCTGCGGGGTATTGAGCATTCATATAGCTGGGTAAGAAAATCCAAGGCCGCCTCAAGGATAACACCGGCCTTGGAACAGACAAGCTGCGGATCGGGCGGCGTTTCGGCCAGAAGAAGTCGCAGCCGTTCCACATCAGGCACAGAACGAACCAGAGTCAGCCCATTTACTGCGGTCCATTTAGTCAGTTCAACAAATTGACACTGGTCATTCTGGAGCCAGCCCCAACGCAATTTTTGTTTCCATGGACGGTAATGGGTGGTAATTACGCAATGTCTAAATTTCACTGCCTCGTCATAAAGCATCTTGATTAATCGTTCAACATGAGGCTCATCAACACTAGCAAGTACATCATCTAGCACCAGTATGGTTTCTGCGGGTTTCTCCAACGCGGTTAAGGCAAGGAAAACGCATAATCCGAGGGTATCCAGATGCGAGTCACTGAAGTACGCTTGCGGTGGAGTTGCCTGCCCGCAAAAACTGGCACCTATTTCCAACGATGCGCGCTTGGCAGGGTCAAGCTCCAAGCTGATTTTATTGAATCCCTCGCCAGGATGTACAACCTCATAGAGACGCCCGACCTCGGTGGCGATTCCAGCCAGTGTGGCATCGGTAAATTGCCGCCGTTCTTCCTCAGCGATCTTGAGAGCCTTCTCCAGGTTTGGCAGTAATGTGTCCAGTTCCTTCTGGGCCAAAGTATTTTCCGTGCAAGTCTTGATCGCTCTCCCGAGTGTGCTCAGGAACTGCTTCTTGTCTTGGCGCGCAGTTTCTGCTTTTTTCCATTCGGCGGACAAATGGGCGTTACTCGTCAGCCATGCCGACCACTCGGCAATGTCTTCTGGAACTGGCGTGCCAGGCAGCAAAATATCCGCAGGCCACGAATTGCTCGTGCAACATAGGTTGAAACTCACGGTGTGCTGCAGGGCGTTCTTCTCCAATATCTCAAGCTGTTGGGTGGCCAGGTGGACACCCTGTTCTTTCTTGATCTTGTTGGCATTTGCCTCGTGAAGTGCGTCAAATGCAGCGATTCTTTCGTTGACTCGATCAGTCAAGCCATGAGCCTTCTCGGCACTCTCACAGAGGGGGCACACAGACGGTTCGGTATGCTTGGAGAGGTATGCTTTTGCGGATTCCAGGATGTTGGCAATTTCCGCAGCATCTGCCGACACGCCTGCAAGGTATTTATCAATGGTCTGCTGAGCGGAATCAAGCGAGTTCTGCGCCTCTTGCAAATTCTTAATTGCGCTTCCGGTTTGTTCCGGGTAATCCGCCAGACGCGCGTAGGCATCATAAAGATTGCTGATCGCCTTAATCTCGGAGTCAAACGCACTAGCATCACGCTTGGATTCACTCTCGCCCCAGAGCAGTGGGTCAACTCCCGGCTTGCCAGCTTCTTCCCAAAATTGCTGTATTGCGTCCCTATTCTCCTGTACACGGGCAATGGCCACTTCACGACCAGACTTTGTGTCCCTTATCAATTCTCTGAGGAAAGCTTCTGATGCTTCAACACCAGACACATCAATAAACCGGCTGATAGCCGCATAGCGCTCTGCCGGTTTTGCTTCAATGAGGGATAGTATCTGACTGCGCCGTAGCACTTCGATGCGAGGGCGGTGTTCTGGAGGGTTGACGATAACTTCGGACTTGCCAACGGTTGCGCGGCAGGTAGCTGTCGCTGTTTCTAATGTGACTGAAACATCGGCAGGTTTTTTGCCGAGGGAGTGCCAGTAACGATTGGTCTTACCCAGACCCCGATTATCCAATGAGCCAACGTTGCCTTTGGCAAGGAACTCGAAGGCGTCACAAATGGTGGATTTGCCAGTGCCGTTCTCACCATAGATAACCATCAATTTTTTGCCTTTTTCAAAGGGAAGTGAAAATGGCAATACCGAACCACGAAGGTGCTCTATGGTCAGCTTTTTTGGCGCGCTGGTACTCATGCCTTTGCTCCCTTTTCCGCAGCCTTCTCTATGGCCAACTTCCAATCCTCAGGACGCAATTTTCCATCCGCCATTTTTGTCGCTAGTTTCTTGGCATCGTCATCTGTAACAAGCTTTTCGGCGGTTAGCCGTGCAAGGATTTTTTTAGCTAATACCTGAGAAGGTGTGCTCATTCAAGCCTCCGTAGCTGGTGATTGCCAATCAGGTGAGTTCGAAATTATATTTTTTTTACGCATAAATATTTCTCTTCTCAATATCCTGATGGGCTATGTGCCTTGTAGCGGCATTGGTGCCTGTTGCATTGCTTGCTGTTGAGCGTCTTGAGCCGCAAGCCGCTGCAATACACTGTTCGCAAGCGGCTGCGCGTCAGTGAGATTGCGAAAAATTGCCAAGTACCCCTTGAAGCCCTGATTCGGCTGAGTAACTGCGTAAATTAGCTCGGATAGTTCATTGGTGCGCTGTGAAAGTAAAGTTATATCAGCAGGCGCAAGCTCAAGCTGCGGCCTGCTTATGACATCGGCAGACCGTAGCGCAACGAATGCCATTATAAAATAGCGGCCATGCCGGAAAAACATGCGCCGCTGGTAGCCATTCTCTGACTGCTCCGTATCCGCAAGGATGCGGTCGATAAAGCGGTACATACGCACGTATCGGCATACGCGCACACCTGACAAACCAGCAGGGAATAGTTGTCCATACAAGGTGCCGCCTTGTTCCCACAAGCGACCAATTTCCTTCTTCGCAGCCACCACAAAATCAATTGCGTTAATCGGTTTTGGTTGTTGTAGATGCTCGGCAGATGTTCTTACCTTGAATGCCATGCACGCCATGGCAACAGCGGCTTCCTCCAAGGTAAATGCATCTTCTCTACGAGCGCGGGCTTCGGCTGATGGCCGATAGAAGTATGTAATACCCGCTACTTTAAGCTCTTGACGAAGACGTTCCTGATTAGGATCAAGGGCGGCAAAGTCCACGCCGCGAACAACGTTCTGATAGTTACGCGCGCTCGTGATTTTTCTACCGATGTCATCAACGTCATTACCAATTTCAATAATGGTGATAAGCACCTTGGCGTCAGGTGAAATATCTCCAGCCAGAGTTGCTATGGCAATTGCGCCTGCCGTCTGCGCACCATTGACGATTGATAGATTCTTCAGTCCGAAGGCGCATTTCAAGTTATTCCCAAGGGCTGGCGTTATTGCCTCGGCCACTGCCGTAATGCCATTGTTGAGGTAAAAGAAATCACCGGGCCGGGAGCGCACCGTTCGTTCAATGGCTGTATTGACGCCAACAGAACCCAGGTAGTGCCGGATATTGCGCTCGAATAGCGCCTTGCCGTGATCTTCAACCAGTTGCGCAAGAGCCGCTGCGCTGATCTGCCCGTAAAATGCTTTGCGTGGAACTGTTATACCAGCCCAGTTTTCCAAAGTAATCTGGCCATCGACTGTTGCTGGCGCTTGTTCCGCAACAAGCCAAGCGTATATCTGCTCAAGCCCCTTTGTATGCCATTCCATCACGGGCGAGAAGCGATTCAACT
Organism: Gammaproteobacteria bacterium RBG_16_51_14; assembly: GCA_001802375.1. Classification (GTDB taxonomy): domain Bacteria; phylum Pseudomonadota; class Gammaproteobacteria; order Eutrophobiales; family Eutrophobiaceae; genus RBG-16-51-14. The sequence continues at coordinate 11,126 of MGXK01000039.1, read as the reverse complement.
CGTCCCGAAAAGCATTTAAATCGGTTGTGACATGCGGGCCTACATCGTCTCCAAGGAAGGCCAGAAGTAATTCAAGTTTTACGCCTGCCGTATCGAGCGCATCCTCAATCTCATCAAGCCGGTTGCGAATGGCCTCATTAAACTGGTCGAATTGTCGTGCTTGAAGCGCTTTAATTCCGTTTATTGTCTTCAGAATATCGGCTTGTGTTGGTGCGGCACCTGTCTGCTTATATTTCGCCTGGACAAAGACCAAACGATTGCCAATACGGTCAAAGTAAAGGGCGTCGATGCCACCGTCGTTACTGCCATCCGTAATAGCGCCGGTCGCCGTTGTGTCGTCAAGTTCGCATTGACTGGCTAGTGCGTAGGCCGCCAAGGAACGTGAAAGGCGGTCAACGTCATGCTGATCTTCAGTCCAGTTTTCTCTACCCTGTTTGATAATCTTTGGGACGTTTGGAAAAAACCGGGTTCGCAGCGCGGCTTCGACTTGTACGATTTTTTCATCACGAGTGGGCATAGTGTTAGCCCAGCTTCCAGCGAATAACGAACAACGTCTGAACGGTTGCGACTTGTTGCAGCTTCCCCTCAATCTGCGCAATCAGTTCCTCGCGTTGCTTATCGACCTGATCCTGTGCATCAAACAGCGAACGCCGCTTTTGATTGCGCTGAGCCTCGATAGCCTTAATATTTTTTTGCCCGGACAGCTTCTCTTCCAACGTCAAAGCAGTAGTGGCGGCGCGGCGCGCATCCTTGATCTGGCGGTCAAGCTCTTTGATCTCACGCTCCAAGCCAACCTTGAGATCATCTGCCCAACCATCCAGCTTGTCCGCCTCCTCCTCGAAGAAGCGAGCATTACGCTCGGAGATATTTCGCTGTATGTCTGATTGGCGCTTTTGTGTTTGCGCTTCCAGACGTGTGTTTACCAAGCCAGGTGGAGCTTGACCGGCGATACTTCCGGGTAGCGTCAGTAACCTAGCTGCGACTTCCTCGTCCAATATCTGACCGTCGTCAGTATCTGCCGCAAAAATGAGATGGTCTTCCGCTTGGTCAAGAGATTCGACGCTAAAGAGCGAGAGGGTCAGCCAGCCTGATTTGCCGATAAGCTCTTCCAGCAGCGTAACCTTGCCATCGTGCTGGTCGTAATCAAAATGTATTTCCGCCGCTGGCAGGTCGCGCGCCTTTGCCTGCGCGATCAGCGCCTCGGCGAGTGGATGATTGAGACGGTAAAGATGCGCCTCGCCGGATCGGCGCGGCAATTCATATAAGCCCAGCGGGATTACGGCAGTTTGCGCCGGAAAAGGTTGAGTCTCCAAGCGGAACGAGGCGTCATTCAAAAATTGGGCGCGGCCATCGAGTTCGTGCCGGGTAAGTTGCATGAGCAGGCGTTCATAACGGCTGAGGTAAGCCTTGGAGGCTTCGTCTTGCACCTTGAGCTTTTCGCGCACTTCATCGTCAAAATTTTCCAATAAATTTCGGCGAGTGCGTGTCATGGATTCATTGATTTCCAGGCTCAGTTCGAGCTGGAGTTGATCGAAAGCAGTTTGAATTTCATCCTGCTTGCGGCAGCGCTGGTAGATGGCGGCGATGCGTTTCTCGAAATCCACGCCGGACTCGATGGCACCTAGCACTTCGTCGCTGGCACCGAAGACGCCTTCAAATAACTGAAACTTTTCGGCCAACAACTCGAAGACGCGCTGATCCGCCGCGTTTTTGCGGTTGAGGAAGTTCACGACCACCACGTCGTGCTTTTGTCCGTAACGGTGGCAGCGCCCGATGCGCTGCTCAATGCGCTGCGGGTTCCAGGGCAGATCGTAATTCACTACCAGCGAACAGAACTGAAGATTGATGCCTTCGGCCCCAGCCTCGGTGGCGATCATGATGCGCCCCTCTTCGCGGAAATAATCGACCAGCGCAGAGCGCATGTCGGCGGTGCGCGAGCCGCTGATGCGGTCAGTGCCTTGGTGGCGCTCGGCCCACTGGCTGTAAATCAGCTTGGAACGGTCGTCGGTATTGGTGCCATTGAACAGCACAATGCCTTCGGCAAAGGGGCTGTCTGCCAGCAGGCGCAACAAGTAACTCTGGGTGCGGCGCGATTCGGTGAAGATGATGGCTTTTTCAGCCCCGCCAAGTTCCTTCGCCTTGGCAAATGCAATGCCCAGCGCCTTCAGCAGCGCCTTGCCCTTGGCGTTGTGGTCTATTGATGTGGCGAGCGCGGCGAAGGCATCAAGCTCGGCAATTTCCTGTTCGAGAGCCTTGCGGTCATTTTCGGTGAGTATTTCGGCTGGTTCATCGTCCGCCCATTCCTCGGCGGTTTCGTCGAGTGCTTCATAGTCCTGATCCAGTTCATCTTCAAGCGATTCTGCGGGTTCCTGTTTGCGTAGCTTGAGTTTGAGCCGATTTGAAATCGAAGTCAGCGCACCCGCGATGGCAAAGGTTGATGAGGCCAGCAATTTGCGCAGCACCAGTGTCATCAGGGAACGCTGGCTGGCTGGAAGTGCTTGCAGATTATCGCGTTGCAGGTATTCCGAGACAAGGTGATAGAGCCGGTCTTCGCTTTCTTCCGGGGTAAATTCTTCCACCAGCGGCAGGCGCTTGGTGTAGGGGATGTATGCAGTGACCTGTCGGCGCAGGGTGCGATGGCACACGGGTTTGAGCCGCGCCTTGAGTGTCTGGAACACCTGATCCTGATTCAGGTTGGCAAATTGCTCCCGAAAGCTTTTCAGGTCGCCGAATGTGTGCTCATCAATAAAACTCACCAGCCCGAACAACTCCAGCAGGGAATTCTGCAACGGTGTCGCCGTGAGCAGCAGTTTGTGCTTGCCCGCCAACGCCATTTTTAGCGTGTTAGCGATTACGTTGGATGGCTTATATACATTGCGCAACCGGTGCGCTTCGTCGATGACAACCAAGTCCCAAGGCATTGCATGAACATCAGCCGCCTTGCTTTTGGCGAACTGATAAGAGCAGATTACGATTTCAGATGCCTCGAATGGGCGAAATTGCCCCTGCTTGATTGCGGCGTTGTAGGACTTGGATTCGAGGATGCGGCAGGGTAGGAAGAATTTCTCGGTTAGTTCCTGATGCCACTGCTTGCGCAGGTTTGATGGCGTGATGACCAGAATGCACCGTTTGCGCTCCGCCCATTTCTGGGAAAGCACCAGCCCCGCCTCGATGGTCTTGCCCAAGCCGACTTCGTCAGCCAGCAAAGCGCCTTTGGAAAGCGGCGAGTTAAAGGCAAACAATGCCGCATCAACCTGATGCGGATTCAGGTCAACCTGGGCACTGGCTACTGCACCGGCGAGTTTCTCGGCGCTATCGGTTGGAAAGCGTCGCGTGAGTTCGTGGGCGAAGTATTTCGCGTGGAATGCTGTGATCATTAATTGGAACCGGCCTTCATATTATTCTTCGTTCATATCAGCCTGAATCGGCTTGATAGGATTTAATGCTTTTAAGATGTGCAGTAATGTACTGTAATGTCCAGCATAATCCAAACAATATGAACTGGATTTACGAAAGGCTACGTCATGTTTTTACCAAAACATGCAATATGGAAATTTGCATATGCCGGAGATGAACTTGATGACTGGCTATCCCACGCCGAATGGTTGGTCGAAACGTGGGCAGCATTAAACAGCGACGAGGTGAAGTTTGAGAACACGTTTGACATCATTCTCGCTGCGTTCTTACTCGAAGATGACTTGTTGCCAGCTTCAGCAAGAACGGCTTTTGCCAAAGTCATGCTTGAAACCATCGATGAAGCCATCAGCAACAAACTCAGCATCAAATCCATGCACATCTACCCACCCAAGCCGGGGCGAAAGGAAAACCGTACCGCGACCTTCATCAAATGCAGTGAAGTGAGGGATCTCATTCAAGAGGGAAAGACCGCCACGGAAGCTTATAAGGTGGTTGCTGAAAAACACTTCAAGTCACCAGACACCATTCGCCGAGATTACGAACGAATTGTCAAAAAGCAGAGTGAGCGAAAGAGGGCCGGGGAAAACGATAAATGATTTCCCCGGTGACCTCGCCACTGAGGGTCACGAAAATGCAGCATGTTCAACAACACCCAAAGGGGTACAAACATGCTGCCTACCATCCTACGGCTTCCCGCCGTTAAATCTGAATCCGGCCTTTCCCGCTCGACGGTCTATCTGCGCATCTCGCAAGGGCTATGGACTAAACCAATCAGCCTTGGCGCGCGGGCGGTTGGCTGGCCTTCCAGCGATGTGACGGCAATCAACGCGGCGCGCATTGCCGGGAAAACTGACGTGGAAATCCGCGCGCTGGTGGTGAAGCTGGAAGCGGCGCGCAAGTCTGCCGCGTGAGGGGTTCGCGATGAGCCAGAATCGTGATGCCCCGGCATACCAGGAATATGCGGCGACCATGCTGTCGCAGATACCCTTCCGCACCATGACGCTTCAGGATCGTGGCTTGCTCTACACGATGCGCATGGAGTGCTGGGTAAATGTGCGGCTCCCACACAGCCATAGCGACTTGGCGAAAGTTCTGGGGTTGTCCGTTGCCGAAGTTGCCGGTTCGCTTGCTGCCGTGATGCCCTTCTTTGAAATTGTGGACGGCTTCATTATCAGCCCTGAAATGGAGGATTATCGGGCGCATTTGGCTGACCGGAAGAGCAAGCAAAGCCACGGCGGCAAGCGTGGTTCAGCAATCACAAACGGCAAGCGCAATCGCCCTGCAAAGGCCGTGGATGATGGGGTTTCGAGTACCCCATCGAGTACCTCGCGACTACCCCGCCGAGGTAGGGGCGAGTCCTTAGTACAGCCAAGTACAGAAAAGCCAAGTCAAAACCAGCCGTTAGAGAGAAGGGTTATCACTGATCCATTTGTTGCTGCATACGAAGCTGGCGAGAGTTGCACGGCGGATGCTTATGCCAGAGCAAGTGGGGGGGGGTAGCCATCATGAAAAAACGCCTGCATAACCCCAATCGCGCCAAAACAAATCGCAACTACACCGTGGAAGAGATTGCCGACCTGTACGACGTTCACAAGATCACCGTGCGCGCGTGGATCAAGGCCGGACTCCCAATCATCAATGAGAAACGGCCTATGCTTATTCTCGGCGGTGACCTCGCCGCATTCCATCAAGCAAAGCGGACGAAGAACAAGCAGAAGTGCAAGCCGGGGGAAATGTATTGCGTCAAGTGCCGCGCGCCAAAAAAGCCAGACGGTGAGGCGGAATATCAGCAGAAAACAGCAACGCTGGGGAACCTTGTCGGTATCTGCCCGGACTGCTACACGATCATGAACCGGCGCGTCAGTCTGGCCAAGCTGGGGCAAGTTCGCGGAAAAATGGACATAACGATGCCGCAAGCGTTGCGACACATTAAACGAGAGTGGCGATCCTACCGTAAACATTAACTTCAAACAGGAGGCAGAAACATGTTGAAACATGACCCCGGCAACGAGCGTATCAAGCGCATTTATTTTACTTATTTGAAGGAAGCAAAACGCCAGAGTGAGCAGTCGGTGGATGCCGCCGCCAAGGCGTTGTCCAGATTCGAGGAATATACCCATTTCAAGGAGTTCAAGGCATTCCATCACCAGCAAGCGATTGCGTTCAAGAACCACTTGGCCAAACAAAAAGGCCAGCGATCCGGCGAGCTGTTGAGCAAGGCGACCTTGCATTCCACGTTAACCGCGCTTCAACGGTTCTTTCATTGGCTCGCCGGGCAACCCGGTTACAAATCTCAGTTCACGTATTCCGATTCGGATTTTTTCAATATATCGGGCAATGATGTGCGCGTGGCAACAGCCCACCGGGAGCAAAAATCACCGACCATGGAACAGGTGAAGCGCGTTATTGCGACGATGCCATGCACAACTGAAATTGAACGCCGCAACCGCGCGTTGCTGGCATTCACCCTGCTGACCGGTGCGCGGGTCAGCGCCATTGCATCCATGCAGTTGAAGCATATAGACCTTGCCCAGGATTGTGTGCATCAGGATGCGCGCCAGGTTAAGACTAAATTTCGCAAAACCTTTACGACCTACTTCCTTCCGGTGGGGAATGAGGTTCGCGGAATCGTCGAAGAGTGGGTGCAATATTTGCAGAAGGAAAAACTTTGGGGCAATGATGATCCGCTGT
>MGXK01000039.1:2405-5009 GCA_001802375.1 Gammaproteobacteria bacterium RBG_16_51_14 | reverse complement strand
GGACAATCTCGGCCACAGCCATATTCCAGTGAGCTTTCTTACCCGTTTTCCAATCCATGCGATCAAGATCGATCGCTCCATTGTGACCGATGCCGCAACTGACGCGAATCATGCGGCAGTGGCCAAGGCGGTCATCGCTGTAGCCCGCGTGCTCAGTATAAAGGGGTTAGCGGAAGGCATAGAAACCCAGGAACAGCTCAACTTCTTCAAGACCGCGCAATGTGATGATGCACAGGGTTACATGTTTGGCGAACCGCTCCCGTCATCGGCGTGCACTGAGCTTGTAGGTAGAATCAGAAATAAAATGTAGTCGTCGTGATTTAGCCTGTATTGTACTTCTATTAATCATTTGGCGTGATTTGGCGCGATTGGTTGTCAAACAGCGTCTGGAATCCAGCTTCATCCCTCAATGTAAAATCGCCGGAGGCCCATCGCCTTCCTTCCTGGGTAGCAGGTGTGCAAACCGGCCTCCAGCTTCGGTGAAATAGCGGAACTCGATTACCCCAATTGTCCGTTTCTTTTTGGAAATTCCCTTGGGCTTGATCTGCGGTTGTGCGGCCCACACCCCATGCCTCGTTTCCAGCATAAGCGAGCATGTATCTATCGCATAGGGCGATGCGCTTATGCTTCCGTACTTGTCGAGAATCGCATTCATTTGGCGCATTTTGTCTGGCCGAAGCGTCCATGCTTCCATGATCACGAACACAAAATCAGCCTCCAATGCCAACGCCGCTGACTGGATCGTCCGCACAGACTGGTCTTTGCCTTCCCCGCTTCCAGTCCGAATCATCACCGGGATGACTTCCTTTGTGGTCAGGTTGCCAACGAACGCCGTCGGCTGAAGCTTTTCGCCTGCCTCCAGAAAACCCCGCGCCTTGTCGATCAGCGAACTGATGATGTTCATGTACGCTTGCGGTGGCGTGCTGATTGGTGCCTCTGTCATTTTTTCCTCAATATTGGCCACCGGTCGTGCAAACCGGGAAGAGCACGGCGGCCATATCTGAAATTGGCATCGTGGGTGATGTAGTAGTGGGTGCCGTTTTTACAACCTGGGAGATTTTCTTTTGGCTCTGTACCCATAAATCTGTTGGCGCGAATTCAAAACTTACACTTTTGAGATCGTCATTATGCTCGTATTAGGTTGGCCAGAACCTTGGGCATGATCGCAAAGCAGCGATGGTCGCCAATTAAAAAGTAGCGCTCAGTATAATCGGCAGTTTTCTGGGATACCGCCATGTGGTTCAAAAATATCTTCATTTATCGCCTGCCAACCGACTGCACCATCACTGCCGCCACCGTACAGGAAAAACTGGCGCTCAAGCCACTACAACCTTGCAGCGGGCTCGACAAACAAAGCAGGGGATGGGTTTCCTGCCGTGGCGATGACCGTCTGGTCCACGTTGCCAATCCACAAATCCTGTTTGCGCTGGGCGTAGAGCAGAAGCTACTACCCGCCACGATCATCAATCGATTTGTCAAAGAGCGAATCGCTGACATTGAAGCGCAGCAGGGCTACAAGGTGGGGCGCAAAGAGAAAAAAGACATCAAGGAAGCCGTCACCGAAGAACTGCTCCCCAGAGCTTTTGCCATGCAGCGCGCTACCTTTGCATGGATAGATTCTGTCAACGGTCGCCTGATCATAGAGGCGGCATCCTCAGCCAAAGCCGATGAGCTATTGGAGCAACTGAGCAAAACGGTGGATGACCTGCCGGTCAAATTGCTACACACTGAACTTTCCCCTGTTGCCGCCATGACGGACTGGCTTGCCGGAGAAGCTGCGCCGGCGGGGTTCACCATAGACCGTGAACTGGAACTGCGTGCCACGGGTGAGAGCAAGGCAACGGTTCGTTATGCCAATCATGCTTTGGAGGGAGAGGAAATCCTTGCCCATATCGCGTCAGGTAAGCGTGCCACCCGGCTGGGGCTGACCTGGAACGACCGGATTTCCTTTGTTCTGACCGAACAACTGCAAATCAAGCGTCTCGAATTTCTGGACATCATCAAGGAAGAATCAACAACACTGGCCGATACCGATGAAGAGATGTTTGACCTCGACTTCACCCTGATGACCGGCGAACTGGCCAGGATGCTGACAGACCTGACAGAAGCGCTTGGTGGCGAAGTTTCAAATAATTGCTGATCAATATTTCAAACGGCATTTGCTTTCATACGGATTAAGATACAGGAATCTACTCCTTGCCGACGACAGACTGGGGAATCAACATGGAAAAAAATCAATGCGAGGAGTGTGGCGAGATCACACTGAACCACGATGCCATAAATTTCACTTCTATGGATCAGGGACGTCGACTGCTTTGCAGTCGGTGCTTTAATGCTGAGGTGGCCAAGCGAAGCGGTCTGGAGAGTTTTGACAACATCCGGATACAACCCATCGGGATAACTGACTGCGCCGGTGAAACCCACCAATTCCACTTCACCCAGCGTTTGCTGGGAAATATGGTCGCTCTGGATGCCGTTGAGCTTCGAGAAGGGAGCTCGGACGGCTATCGGTTCCAAATGATCGGCGATCCGGAAGGCGATTCATTCGCCCTGCTGGGGCGTCTGGTTACAAAAATACGCCGAACACTTTCCGTCAGGCATATT
>MGXK01000039.1:1607-2316 GCA_001802375.1 Gammaproteobacteria bacterium RBG_16_51_14 | reverse complement strand
AGTCATTGTTGTTGATGGACGTGAAATATCCTGGGAGGATTTCGGTCAGATGCTGATGACTTTCGAGGGATGGCAGTTCAAGCTGGAGATTCGCGACATCAGCGAGGAGCTATGAGGCTCCTGATTATTCGTAAGCAAGGAGCTGGGCCGAGATGCGAAGCGCAACATGGCCGGTCACGTTACCCATCAAGTGCCATTCCTGATAAGTACTATTATCAGGAATGACACTTTTTGCGTTTAAGTTGGCAGTCTGCATTTATGCTTGGCGCGAATCCAGAGAAAAAGACACAGAAACATGCTGTTAGATAACTCGATATTGCGATAGCATGGCGCACCAACCAACCAAGAAGACAAACATGGACAAACTGCTGGAGGGGCTGGAACGCCCTGAGCGGATGGCAAACATCATCGCTCGACAACCCAGGTACATCAGGGATGACATCGCAAGCCTTGTGGAGGAGGAGCAGAGGCCGGGATCGTTTGGTGATCTGATTAAACGCTCCGTTGAACTGACGGAGACTCACAAGGAGTTTCAGGGCTCAAACGTGGTGTCGATGATGGGCAGACAGTTCACGAAATAATTATGATTATTTTTTTGAGTTTGTCCAACTTGGGTTGGAGTGCTTGTGGGAGCCGCAGCCGTGTCTGATCTGTGCGATCAAATAACGAAGGAACGTGAGGCTCGCCGCAAACGGGATCAGGAAATCGT
>MGXK01000039.1:1158-1526 GCA_001802375.1 Gammaproteobacteria bacterium RBG_16_51_14 | reverse complement strand
AGAGCGATTCCACCGAAACAAGCGAATACACGAAAGCATTGACCCGTTCGTCAAGCTTACCCCGAGAACGTTGCGCCTTCTCCGTGGGGAGGGGTTGACGACGGTAGAGAAAGTTGTCGACGTATATCGAAGAAATGAGCTCTTTAGCATCCGCAATTTCGGAATCAAGAGTTTGAGGGAGATCAAGAAATGGTTTCCTGTAAAGCCGGACAAGAGTTCGCTGGCACCACTAGAGCATCCCCAGCACGTCTCCAGAACATCTGGTAATCGGTAGTTGTGCTGACCGAGTTGGCTAGAGCAACCACAGCACGTCTGAGGTGCGGGGCTCTGGATGGACTGGCAATAGAACGTTCGTCCTCTACGAAACG
>MGXK01000039.1:550-1139 GCA_001802375.1 Gammaproteobacteria bacterium RBG_16_51_14 | reverse complement strand
CCAGCTTGATTTGTAGTCGCTTTGTGACTACAATAAAATCTTACCAACCAGTTTTAAGGAGAGTCACTATGAGTACCGCTGACACTTATGTTCGCGCACGCATTGATACAGCCACCAAGGAACGCGCTGCTGATGCACTGGAAGCGATGGGTCTATCTATCTCGGACGCTATTCGCTTGCTGATGCTGCGTGTAGCGGATGAGCGCCGTTTGCCCTTCGATGTAAAAGTGCCGAACGCGACTACTCGCAAGGCCATTGCCGAACTCGAATCAGGCAAGGGCAAGCGTTTCGAAAGCGTTGATGCACTGATGGCCGATTTGAATGCGGACGATTGATCGCTCATCAGCCTTCAAACGAGATTACAGGCGCGTGATGGCAACGCCGCGCCACAGTAAGGATGTGGGTTCGCTGTTGCCTGGGATTTTGAAATTGCTGCTTGTCGATCAACCTTTGCCAGAGAAAAATCGCGATCATGCGTTGAGCGGTGATTGGACTGGGTATCGAGAGTGTCACGTCAAGCCAGACCTGCTGTTGATCTACCGCAAGCCAGATGCAGACACCTTGCGGTTGGCACGGCTTGGTTCGCACA
>MGXK01000039.1:0-538 GCA_001802375.1 Gammaproteobacteria bacterium RBG_16_51_14 | reverse complement strand
GCTGACCAATCCTCTGTTGGTGGTCTGTGTCTTATGCATAGCAGCGCAGTACAGTAGCTAAAGCCGGCCAGCCATATCTTCCGCGCTCTCATTGTAATAAACCATAAGCTGCCGCAGGTCTCGGTGCCCAACTGTTCTGGCTAGTGCCAGAACATCAAGCTTTTTGGCCAGCCGGGTGATGGCTTCATGTCGCGAATCATGGAAGTGTAGCTCATCGACTACAGCCTTAGCTTTCACCTTGCGAAACAGCGCATCGATCTGCGTAGTGCTGATGTTGAACACGCTGCCCGATTCGGTACCGATCTCTTTGAGTATCTGGATCGCCTTATCCGATAGCGGCACGTCGCGCTTCGCCGCTGCCGTCTTCCCCTGCGTTTTGCAATAGCGCTGCGCCAGCCTCACATTGTCCCAAGTCAATCCGGCAATTTCACCAGCACGCATCGCTGTTTCAATAGCAAACAGAAACGCCTTGCCAACTCGCCCTGTGACAGTGCCAACATCAACCCCGAATACCAACATTAGCCGGTCGATCTCATCC
>MGXK01000038.1:11361-12623 GCA_001802375.1 Gammaproteobacteria bacterium RBG_16_51_14 | reverse complement strand
GTTTACCTGTTCTGCCCATCACCTTGTTTCATACTGCGCTATCCTCACGCCGGAGGTAAGCCTGTAATCCGTTCAAGGCCGGGGTCTCCGTGGTGATCAGCCAGGTAGGTATGGTCTCCAGGTAGGGACGGTAGCGTCCCTTGTCCATGAATCTTGCACGAAAGCAGGATGCCTGTAGCAGATCGGGTATCCGTGGCAGGATCCCGCCGGCGAGATAGATTCCTCCTAGCGCCCCGAGGGTCAGCGCCAGATTGCCTGCCACCGTGCCGAGCATTGCCAGGAAGGTATCCGCGGCTTCGACTGCCAGTGTATCCTCCCTTGCCCTGGCCCGACGTATAAGTTCAGGTGCAGCCAGCGGTTCGACTGTTTTGCCTTCACGTCTAGCGAGTGTCTGATAAAGGATGGCCAGTCCCGGTCCCGATACGAGTCTTTCCGCGGAGACATGACCGAATTCTTTTCGGACCAGTTCAATCAGCCTGGCCTCCTTTTCCGTAACGGCTGCCAGTGTTACATGACCACCCTCACCCGCGATCGGTATCCAGTCATCCCCTGCCGGTACCAGTCCCGCTACACCAAGCCCTGTCCCCGGTCCAATCACGCCTACCGGATAACCGGCTATTGCCTCACCGTTACCGATCGGCAGCCGATCGCCATCGCGCAGTCCCGGGATGGCAAGGGCGATAGCAAAAAAATCATTAATGACGTGTAATTTTTCCAGGCCGAATCTTGACTGGTAATCGGAAACGGAAAATTCCCATTGGATATTGGTTAATTTAATCAAATCACCGGCGATGGGACTGGCAATAGAAAATGCGGCGGTTCGCGGTGATTGTGCAGGATCGAGCCCGCCGAGGTATTTTTCAATGATACAGGCGAGATCCGTGAAATCCCTGTTAGTAAAGATGGTGATATGTTCCGGTCCCTTGCCGGGGCTGTCCAGGGCAAGCCGGGAGTGTGTGCCACCGATGTCGGCAATGAGCCGGTTAAATTTGTTTGACTGTGACATGCATTGCTACCTGGTTAGCGCCTTTACGGGTACAGTATAACGCGCATGAAAAAGATTCTACCCGGCGGGAGGTGCTGTTGTTCTGTGCTGTTTTCAGCATCTCTGGCAAATGGTGGCAGCTTCTGCAATCTTTCTATTGCATCAATGGCTGCTGTCATGCGAACTGGCCGCCGCCGGTTCGTGGATAATAATCCTTACCATCTGTTTCGCGCTCCATCCATCTTCCTTCCGGACTGCCGTAAAGACCAGATGATAC
>MGXK01000038.1:178-11340 GCA_001802375.1 Gammaproteobacteria bacterium RBG_16_51_14 | reverse complement strand
GGGTCAAACTCAACGATGGCAGCCCCCAGACCTTCCGTGAGATATTGTGTCCCGTTTTGATCACGATAGATTGCCGGAATGACTCCTGCAACTTGTGGTTGCAGCACCTCGGGCGCATCCCTTTCCATCAGGTTTGCATCCACCACCATCCTTGATCGGGTTGTATCGAGCGACTGGTTTGACTCAGCGGTAAAGACGATACTCACGCTGTCGTATGGCCATCCGTTGAGCCGGAAGACACCCCCGGCATCCGGCTGCAAATGTAGCTCACGGGTCTGATCAGGATCACTTGCCACACCCGGTGTCGAGGCAGGTATTTCCGGCGTGTAAACCATGACTTCTGAGCTGGCCGCAGGAATCCCAAGCAATTTTTCCTTACGCTTTACGGGGTCGTGGATACGGTAGTTAACCGTTGTCTTGATGATGGGTTGCGGTTCAAATCGCTGTGAAATATTGGTGGGCCCGGGGGTTCCTGTCACCGGGGGTGCATCGGATATCAGGGGCTTGCCGGCTGGCCGGGGTTCATCCGTAGAACTGGTGAGACTGAACCTGACGATATGATTGAGATACAGTCTGGGGCCGAAGTAGGGACCAGGGGCGGTTGTTTCGCTGGCCAGGAACGCCACAGGAAAGTAGTCTGGACTATGAAATTGCCTGTTCCCCGCAAGACTGCCCGGTTCTGACAGGTCGATAGTGTATTTTACCCATTGATGGTGTTTGACAAATCTCCTGCGGATATCATACCGGTCCTGGTCCGCCCAGCAGCCTGACGAACAGTAATCAACCGACAGGAAGGACTGGTTCCGCGACGGTTCGGGGACATAGATCAGGGGGTCTATCTGCTCGTCGTCAGAATAGGCGAGAAAGGTAACGTCTATTTTATCGTAGTATGGATTGGGATAAGGCACCTGAAATGCCAGCTCTTTCGATTTGCCCCTGGCATCCAGCATTTTAATCCTGTCAAGGGCAGTACTCTCAGCATCCGCAATATCGTCCGGCAGGCCGGCCCAACCGCTGTCCGTCCACAGGCTGTTTATTCTGGTGGCTACTATCGAGGAATTATCGAGCTGATCACCGGCGGATGCCATGGAGTAGATAGCAACATACTGACTTGACCCCGGATCCGGAAATAGTCCGGCGTACTCCGCATCATTATTGACGTTATACAATACTGGTGAGGTTTCGTCCCGGCCAGGAAACTGGCCCGGGCCATCCGCCGTTCCTATGCGCTGATTGTTTTTATATAGCTCGATCTTTGTATAAGCCCAGATCGCGGCATTGACAGCTTCTCCATACCAGAGGAGAACCAGCATGCCTATTATGAACGCACTTGATGGTTTCATAGCCTCCCGCCACCCCCTGGCGCCTTCAGAACATCCGGCCAGTGCTTCAACTATTATCGATGCGTAACCTGTTATTGGAAATAAATACAACCTCGCCTGCAGCAGCGATGTGTCCTATTTGGCTCCCTTTTCAATGAGGAAGGGAGCGTATTGCTTGTCGGATTTCATAATATGATTCAACAGCCAGTCCTGAAGGAATTTTAACAGCAGAACCTCGCCCATGAAATTATCCCCCTCTTCCATCTTTCTTCTGAGTCTGGCGAGATGATTAGCGAGTTCAACATGTTCTTTCTTGTGATGTTCGGCATCCGGGTAGCCATACCATTTGAATAATTCCTCCTCATAGGAGAAATGGTGGCGAGAGTAATCAAGCAGTTCATCGAAGATTTTGCCCAGGATTTCTGATGCCTCGCCATCAGCAATGGCGTCATGCAGGGTTTTGATTATAGCGACCAGTTTTTTATGCTGATTATCGATGGATTTGATACCGACACTGAATTCCTCACTCCAATTAATTGGACTTATCGTCATGAATAGAACCCTACGCTGCGCCGTTGCTTGCAAATGACCGTCTGGCTTGTGAATCAGGAATTATCTGAAATCAGGGTCAAGTATATACAATCGTCAATGCAATAAAAATTCCGGTTACCCCGTATCCGACAGGGAGATATGCCGGCGGTAAGGCTAACCTGTTTCTGGGCCGGTTCTGGAAAGCGGTGCCGTATCATGACAGGACTGCTTCAGGTCAGCAGGTCACATGCAGGATGGCCTGTACCCTGGCGCCCTCCTTTTCCGAGATGAGCCTGCATGCCTCCGCGGTGGGGATTGCGATTATCTCAATGCCACGTTGCAAGGCCATATCATAAAGCATCGGCATGACTGGCAGTTTCCCGTAGGCACCTGTTCCGATGATCAGGTGTTTTCCACCCCACGGTATTTCCTCATTTATCGACAACGGTGTGTGGCCATACTGGTCACGATATGTCCTGGAAGGCCTTTTTTTGCGCTTGCGGATCCTGCCTTTGTCGATAACGACATCATAGTCATAGGTCTCCCCGTCAATCTCGACCTCGCCGAAACCAATCAATTTTGCCTTCATGGTATTGCTCCTGTTTCCTGTGATTACAGGTGACATGTCCTGGCTTTTTTCAGTGGAACTCGATCAATGGATCCTGCCCATCCACAACGGCAACCATCAGTATCGTAGCCAATAAATCGTATACATCAGGCTTAACCCCCGGGATGTATCAGTCCTCCCATTCCGTGTTTCACCAGTTCATCAGTCAACAACCTTCGAATCTGTGCCGAATACTCGAGCTGCCTGACCTGCTGCCAGATTTCCCTGGCATGTTCATATGAGAAAGTGCGGATTACCCATTTAATCCTGGGCAGATCGCCGGCACCCAGGCTCAGGCTGTCCACTTTCATGGCAATCAGGAGTATTACCAGTGCAGGATCTCCTGCCGCCTCTCCGCAAATGGAAAGATGGGTGCCGGTTCTCTTTGCGGCGGTAGCGATGTATGTCAGAACCTCAAGGACTGCCGGATGTAACGGTTCGAACAATCTGGCAACCAGTTCATTGTTTCGGTCGACTGCCAGCAGGTATTGAATTAGATCGTTGGTTCCCACTGTTAGAAAATCCACACGTCTGGCAATGGATTCGATCTGATATACGGCCGCAGGTACCTCAATCATGGCGCCGATTTTCGGTAATGAGATGAAATGCCCTTCGTCCCTGATATCATCACAGGCACGGTGTATGAGGGCAACAGCCTGTTCCAGTTCATCAATACTGCTTATCATCGGCAGCAGTATCCTTAAATTTTCAAATCCGATACTTGCCCGCAGCATGGCCCGAAGTTGTGTCATGAGAATATCGGGGTGGTCCAGTGTGAAACGGATCCCACGCCAGCCAAGAAAGGGGTTTGGTTCATCAAACGGGAAATAGGGAAGGGGTTTATCACCGCCGATATCAAGTGTTCGCAGCGTTACCGGGAGTGGCGAATAGGCTTCAAGGACTTGCCGATAAAGTGACTGTTGTTCATCTTCACTGGGGAAACTGTCCTTGCTCATGAAGGGCAGTTCTGTTCGATACAGACCGATGCCTTCCGTTCCGACGCTTAAGGCTTGTGTGAATCCGGTTAGCAACCCGGTGTTCGTGTACAGGTGAATACGTATTCCATCGGTTGTTATTGCCGGTTCATTTTGCAACATCGCCAGATTTTCAGTGAGCAGCTTTTCCTCCGCATTCAGTTCCCGGTATTCTTTCATCTCCAGGTCAGAAGGACTGACAATGATCCTGCCCTGG
The DNA here is from genome assembly GCA_001802375.1 of Gammaproteobacteria bacterium RBG_16_51_14. Classification (GTDB taxonomy): domain Bacteria; phylum Pseudomonadota; class Gammaproteobacteria; order Eutrophobiales; family Eutrophobiaceae; genus RBG-16-51-14. The sequence continues at coordinate 7,689 of MGXK01000038.1, read as the reverse complement.
TATCCGTCTACGATTACCGTTTTTCCATCCAGGCGTGGCAGTGGTAATTGACCGGAAAATCCCAAAACCGCCGGAATGTTAAGGGCATGGGCAAGAATTGCCAGATGTGAATAGGCTGAACCGTGCCCGGAAACGATCCCTGCCAGTTTCTCGGGAGGGACAATAGCCAGGTCCATCGGGCTCAGATCTTCACCCACCAGGATTGTCTTCTCGGGATAGTTTTTTTCCGCCTGTGCCTTGGGCTGGAGATAACCCAGTATCCGGCAACCGATATTCCGGATGTCATTGGCCCGCTCTCGCATATAGGCATCATCCAGTGATTCAAATTTGGCAGCGTACCATTCAATCGTGTCCCTTAAGGCACCCTGTGCCCAGTTGCCGGCCCGAATCCTGCCTATCGTTGCATCGACTAATTCTTCATCCCCTGCTATCAGGGCAAATGCATCAAACAACATTCTGTCCGCCTTTGGCAGATTGTCACCAAATTTCTGGCCTATAGTCTCAAGTTCCTTGACGACTTCATTGATGGCTGAACGAAACCGGGTTTCTTCTTCTGCTATATCCTCTGGTTTCCGATCCGGTATCGTGGAAATATCGGTGTAGTTATAGGAAAAAACCCCGGTGCCGATACTAATTCCCGGTGCCCCGGCGATCCCTTCAAAAGAACCACGCGATTGACTGAAATCCGTGCCCTGTTCATCAATCAGGCCCCGTGCCTTGGCGAAGGCAATATTTCCGGCAATCAGTGCGGCCAGTGTCGTGAGAAAGGCAATATCCTGATCACCAAAGCGGCGTGGTGATACTTGTTGCACTACCAGGACAGCCAGATTTTTACCATGGTGTATGACAGGTATGCCGAGAAAGGATTGAAATGGTTCTTCCCCGCATTCGGGGATGTATTTGAATCTTGGATGCAAGTGGGCATTTTCGATATTGACCGGCTCCATCAACTGGGTCACAAGCCCGACCAGCCCTTCATCAAACGGAATGGAAACGTTCCCGACCGAGTCAGGATTGAGTCCATAGGTTGCCATCAGGATATTGCTGTCGGTGATTTTATTATTGAGATAGATGGAACATACGTCGACATTCAATGCTTCATGTATCCCTACCACCAGATTATCCAGTGCATGAGACAGGTCGGCAGATCGGTCAATGGATTGAACTATCCTGTGAATTGTGCCTAACAAAGGTGAGTCCATGAACAAGTATCCCGGCTGGATTGAGTTTGACCTGATGCGGTTACGTATTCATACATTAACCGGACATTTCATGAATGCATACTAATCTTTTATTCCGGCCAGGCACCATTATTTTTTGCGTTAAAAAGAGGCCTTTTTCAAAAAGACAATCAGGTCTGGTATTCAGTGTCCAACGCCTGTGAGCAAAGGAAGGTGGATGAAGGCCTGGATTAACAGGAAACGCATTGCCTGTACGTTTGAATGATTTTGAGTGTCTTGCTGGACGCTCATGCTGCTTTATTAGCGGAACCCCAGATCCTCCATTCGATATCTGGTTAATAATGGAACCATCCCGTGCGCCAGGTATTTTTCCCTCAGCACGGGCGGCAATGTGAGAAAACTGCCGATGTGTTGCCTGCATCCCCGGCTGTTACATTTACATGCGAAACTGGTTGGTTCATTTAACAGGATTGTACTGTAATCAAACGTCAGTTGTTCGGTTATGTTGATATGCCTGATGGATTTGAGTACCAGGGCATCTCCATCAAAATAAACAGCGCAGTTAGGTTCACAATTATGATTAATGAAATCGTCATAACTGCCGGATGGGCCCAGGTACATATCCGGCCCTATCTGCAGATAATGGGTATAGTCCTCGATTTTATCGCCGGGAGTCGGATCCCCGCCAAACACCAGTACAGGTTCCTCCGGCAGATACCCTGTATTTGTGAATACCCCCTGCCCCTGGCCTGGTACATTTATCAGGTAGAGTCCACCCTCAAAAGACAGGGACTCCGCTTTTTTACGGAGTCCCATCTTCAAATTTCCATATAACAGATCAAAACAGCCGGATTATTCGGCCGGCTCAGAACCTGATTCCTGAGGTGCATCTTCCATCTGCATACCCTCATGTGCCTTTTCACAGTCTTTAATGTAGGCATCGACTTCTTCCTGGGATGCCAGTTCAAGGTCCTTGGCCGCCTGCTGGCAAGGGGTCAATTCTTCAGCAGCAGCTGGGGCCGCCTCTTCGTCCTGGGCAAAACCCGTTAATGGCATGGCCAATGTGACAAGACAACATGTAGTAAATAATAACTTCGTGTTCATACTCTTAGATTTCCTCATAAAGAAAATAGATAAAATGTTGACCAGTCACTTGCGGGCAGCACTTTGTGTGCTTATGAAGAGGCTTCCAGTGAAGATATGGATCCTCCACGGGAGGTGTTCTTTAGTGCTTGTGCACCCCATCAAGTGAGATGGGCGCAGGATATATAGAGTAAGTTTAATTAACAGTCAATAATTTTTTTGGCCAGGGATTGAAGGCAGGCGACGGGTCGCCCTGGCCGGCAACTAATTGAACCGGGATCCGTTGTTATTGTCACCAGGCGTTGAATTCAATAGCCGCCCCGCTGAAAACTCCGAAGCAGGCGTAAAATCTTCCGGATGGACAATTCTATTGCTGTAACAAGACTGATGATTACCACTCCCTTTACAGGTACTGTTCAACCTCCCAGGGGGTTACCCGGGTGAGAAAATCTCTCCATTCAGACCGTTTTGCAGAGATGAACTGCTCTGTCAAGTGGCTTCCCAGTGCCTCCTTGATAACAGCATCCGTTTCCAGCGCGCATACAGCCTCCTCGATGTTCGTTGGAAGTGTGGCGATCCCGAGTTCTTCCAGTTTCTGGTCACTAAAGCCATAAACATTTTCCTCGGCAGGTCTGGGAGGCTTCAGTTTTCTTTCGATTCCATCCAGGCCTGCAGCCAGCATGGCGGCAAATGCCAGGTAGGGATTGCACGATGGATCCGGACAACGCAGTTCAATGCGAGAGGCTGTTTTTGCCTTGCCTTTATTTACCTGGGGGACCCGGATGAGGGCTGAGCGGTTCACTCGCCCCCAGCAGACATAAATGGGTGCCTCGAAACCGGGTACGAGGCGTTTATAGGAGTTCACCGTAGGGGCCACTACCGCAGCCAACGCACGGGCATGATCCAGTTGTCCGGCGAGAAATCGAAATGCCAGTTCTGAAATGCCATATTTATCCTTTGAGGAATAAAAAAGATTTTTCCCCTTCCGGTTTGCCAGACTCTGATGTACATGCATACCGTTGCCATTGATTCCATAGATTGGTTTTGGCATAAAGGTCACCTTGAGACCACTTCCGGTGGCGTGGGTCTTCAGGGCCTGTTTTAATGAAACCACTGCGTCGGCAATTTTCAGGGCGTTATTATAGGTGATATTGATCTCATGCTGGCCCTGGCTCACTTCATGATGATAGGTATCACATTTTATCCCCAGTTGGGCCATGCTCAGCATGGTATTCTGGCATATCCGGACCGCACGGCTTTGCACCCCCAGGTCAAAGTAGCCTTTCCTGTCATGAGGGACGAGGGCCGGCAGATGATCCCGTTCCAGCAGGAAGAATTCGATCTCAGGCCCGACAAAATATTCAAATCCGCTCCTCTTCGCCCGTTCCATGACACGCCTGAGAATCCCGCGTGGATCGCCCTCGAATGGATCTTCGGAGGGGGTATAAACATCGCAGATAATCTGTGCTGCCTTGCCTCCTTCATCAGACCAGGGGAGAACAGAAAAGGTGGACGAGTCCAGTTTCAGGAGCATGTCTGATTCATAAATTCGGGCGAACCCCTGGATTGAAGATCCGTCAAACCAGACACCGTATTCCAGTGCGGTGCTGGTCGCATCGGCAGGAATCGTGACCTTTTTTGTTTGACCCGTTATGTCTGTGAAGAGCAGGTAGAGAAACTGTATTTTTTCCTTTCTTATCCTCTGAAGCATTTCATTATTTTGTTCATTCATCGTCTTTCTCAATTGTACATTCATCAACAGTATCTCGCGGTTATTGCCTGTGCCTGGATCCCGATTACAGATTGCATTGGTTGTCGGGAATGTATCTTCTCCGGTGATATCTCATTTTCCACCTGGAACAGGAATTGTTCAAATGAATGATGATGAACCCTCTTTCCGGGGATATTCAATTCAGACTGGCGGCCATCAACCAACCAGTTACTGGTTCTTCCCGGGGCAATATCCTCGCGCCGCTCTTCGCCTGTGAACCCGCCATACCAATCGTTACTGATCCCGGCCTGCAGTCTGGTTTCCATTTGCCGGCCAGGATTGCCATGCATGAGACGATATTGAATAGACCGATTTTTGTCTGAAAAACGGCGCTGATAATGAGCAGTCAAATCATTACCTTCGGTTGTTTTAAGGGGTACACAAACGGTAGGAGCGATGTAGTTTATCTTTTTGATTTAATTGACATTATTTTATGTAGACATTAAATTCATTAAGGTGCACACTGCGCAAAATTTTTGTCTATAGACGGTGTCTATATCAGGCTGATGCGGTAATAGTAATACTGTATCTATCTTTGGTTTTACCAGGGGTAACGAGGATATATCTGAAATGGGAAATGTTTCACAGATAAATAGCGCCAAGCGCATGACCGGGAAACAACGCGAAGTTGATGTTCTCGGGCCTGTTGAAGATCTTGAGAGTTACGTCAGGGCAGACTGGTGGCGCCATATTTTCAATGCCAATTATCTGCGAACCGATGGTGATGTCGTCAATGACATCAATATCACCAGCAATGAGGTTGAGATATTTCTTGATTACCTGGACCTTGAGCCTGAGGTCTTTATCCTCGATCTGTGCTGTGGACAGGGGCGGCATTCGATTGAAATCGCCAGCCGGGGCTTTACCAATGTTTTCGGGCTGGATCGATCCCACTATCTCGTGACCAGGGCAAGATCAAACGCAAAAAAGGCCGGCCTGAACGTAAAATTCAAGGAGGGTGATGCCAGAAAACTGCCTTATCCCAATAATCACTTCGATGCGGTCACCATCCTGGGCAACAGTTTTGGCTACTTTGAGAGCAAGCAGGATGATGTGCTGGTATTGAAAGAAGTATTACGCGTGCTTAAACCACAGGGGAAACTGCTCATTGATATTACGGATGGGGAATACATGCAATCCATGTTCGTGCCTCGCAGCTGGGAATGGATCGACAAGAACTATTTTGTTTGTCGCGAGCGTTCCCTTTCATCTGATCGGGAAAGACTGATATCACGTGAGGTGATTACCCATGTCAAGAAAGGGGTTGTTGCCGATCAATTTTATGCTGAACGGCTGTATAACCAGGAAGAAATAAATAAATTACTCAAGACCGCGGGTTTTTGCCAGATTGAACTTAAACACAAGATCGAGACGGATTCGCAGCGGGCCCAGGACCTGGGCATGATGGCGCAGCGTATTGTGATCAAGGGCATTGCTGATAAAAAGGATTTGCCTGCGGCAATTCAGGCAACCGATATGGAGATCCATAATATTGCTGTTTTTCTGGGTGACCCGACCAGGTCAGATATCATAAAGCCGAGCGCCTCATTCGATGAGGATGATTTTTTTACCATAGCAGAATTGAAACGTGCACTTGCTGATCTCACCAGATATAAATTCACCTTTGTCGATAACCATGAATACATGATCAGGAACATGATGGATATCAGGAAGGAATGCGACCTTGTCCTGAATCTTTGTGATGAGGGGTTTAACAATGATGCGAGGAAAGAGTTGCATGTGGCCGCCCTCCTGGAAATGTTCGATATCCCCTACACCGGAGGCACGCCACAGTGTCTGGCGCATTGTTATGACAAGTCATTGATCCGGGGGGTAGCCAAGGAAATGGATATACCCGTACCGGATGCGTATCTTGTTAAACCTGAAGATACACTTTTTATTGATATAACCATCCCGTTCCCCGTGATTATCAAACCGAATTATGGTGATTCGAGTTTTGGCATTACCCAGTCCAGCGTCTGTTACAATGTAACCCAGCTCGAACAGGCCATATTGAACATACGGAATCAATTTGGTTATGACAAACCACTCCTCATAGAGCAGTTTCTGACGGGCAAGGATATCAGTGTCGGCATCATCGGCAATTCCAGCGGGTCGTTCAAGTTCCTGCCGATTATTCAGGAGGACTATTCAGCCCTGCCGGAAGGCTTTCCCAGGATCTGTGGCTATGAGGCCAAATGGCAGCAGGATTCACCTTACTGGAGCATAAAATCAATCCCGGCGGATTTACCGACACAAACAGAAGAATTTCTTTTTGCCAGTTGTCTTAAACTATTCGAGCGAATGGAGTGCCGTGATTACGCGCGGTTTGACTGGCGTCTTGACAGGAATGAGACGCCGCGGCTGCTGGAGATCAATCCTAATCCCGGCTGGTGCTGGGACGGGCATCTCGCAAAAATGGCAAAAATTGCAGGGATAACCTACGAAAAAATGTTATACAAGATAATTCAGGCGGCTGAAAAGCGATTAAAACTGGAGAGATTGACAGTACATTAAGGATTGGATTGTTGCATCAGGCGGAAACTGACATTTATTGGTAATTCAATGATTCGGGCAAGCCTCTACAAACCGAAATCCGGTGAAATACAACCGGGGGATGAATCTCTTTTGCCGGCCTGGCAGGCAAATCCGCAGAGCGTAATCTGGGTCGATCTTTCTGCTGTGGACAAGATCGAGGAAAGGAAGCTCTTGCGCCAGTACTTCACTATTGATGATCTGGCCCTGGATGACTGTCAGCGGGAGCGGCATCCTCCCAAACTGGAGTGGTTTGACAATTATTTTTTTCTGTTGTTGAAAGGGTTTACGGCTGAGACAAACAGTATTGATTACGGCATCGTTCATATCTCTTTTTTTGTGAGTGAACGATTTCTGGTTACCCGCCATGACGGGGTATCGGCGAGTATTAATCTGGTCTGGGAACATCTGCATGATAACCCTGGCGAGTTTCAATACGATCCAAGGCATTTATGCTACCGGATTGTCAGGGCGATCATAGATCGCTATACGCCGGTGGTACTCAATATGGAAGAAACCATGGATAATCTTGAAGAACAGATGCTGGCCAAACCGAATGATGTACTGCTGGGTGAATTAATCACCTATAACAGCCAGTTGAAAAAGATGCGCAGGAATTTCAGCTACCAGGCAACCATATTCGCTGAATTGGCCAGGACCAAATCAGTTTTTTTCAACGATATAAACAGACATGAATTCAATGATGCGTATGAACAGATGGAACGTCTCACGAGCCTGAGTGGTTTACTGCAGGAACTGACCATGGATCTCATCAATGGTTATATTTCAGTATCTTCCCACCGGTTGAACACCATCATGAGGGTACTGACCATTGCCACCGTGATTGTCCTGCCATTGACCTTACTTGCCGGTATCTACGGTATGAACTTTGAAAACATGCCGGAACTCCATTCCAGAAACGGCTATTACATCCTGCTCGG
>MGXK01000038.1:0-137 GCA_001802375.1 Gammaproteobacteria bacterium RBG_16_51_14 | reverse complement strand
GCCGGCTCAAGTGGCTGTGAAGTGATGGAACGGTTTCTTGACCCCGCCCGCATCCAGGATTTCGTCCTGGGGTTAAGAGACTGGTTTTCCCTGTATGTCCTGGCACTGGGCAACCTGGTACAGATTCTTTTCATCGC
>MGXK01000037.1:20750-20887 GCA_001802375.1 Gammaproteobacteria bacterium RBG_16_51_14 | reverse complement strand
AAGTGGGAACACCGCTGAACATTCTGCAAGAGATGGGTGGTTCGGAATGTGCTGAGATGGTCCGACGGTATGCACACCTCTCCACCAAACATCTGGCACCCCATGCCGAAAACATTGTGACCAAAAGGCAGGACACA